>JBKBMC010000005.1:0-54532 GCA_046296075.1 Erythrobacter sp.
TTCCTATTAACCCCTTGTGAATAAACAAAAAGGCGCCCGGATTGCTCCGGACGCCTCCTTGGTGATCTGTTGGCGAAGTGTGGATCAGGCGCCTTGCGGGGCCTCGTCGCCGCCCTTTTCAGCCGAACCGCCGAAGCGCTTGCCAGCCTTCGGAATGGCCGAGCCATGCAGCGGGCGTGCAATCACCGGGCCACGCGGGGTATCGGGGCGATCAATCTTGCCATCCTTCAGCAGCTGGTTGATCTCCTCGCCCGTCAGCGTCTCGTATTCGAGCAGGGCCTGCGCCAAGAGGTGCAGTTCATCCTCATGCGTCTTGAGGATATCGGTTGCCCGCTTGTGCGCACCTTCGACGAGAGATTTGATCTCGGCATCAATCATCTTGTTGGTTTCATCCGAGGCCATCGTGCGCATGGTCTGGCCCATGCCGAGGTAGCCATCCTGGCTCGCCTCGTATTGGAGCGGACCGAGCTTCTCGCTCATCCCCCAACGGGTCACCATGTTGCGCGCCAGATCCGTTGCATACTGGATGTCCGACGATGCGCCCGACGAGACCTTGTCATGGCCGAAGATGATCTCTTCCGCCACACGTCCGCCCATCGAGACCGAGAGGTTCGCGTGCATCTTGTCACGGTGATAGGAATAGCTGTCGCGCTCCGGCAGGCGCATCACCATCCCCAATGCGCGGCCGCGCGGGATGATGGTCGCCTTGTGGATCGGGTCGGACGCAACCTCGTGCACCGAGACGATGGCGTGGCCAGCCTCGTGATAGGCGGTCATCTTCTTTTCGTCGTCGGTCATGACCATGGACTTGCGCTCAGCGCCCATCATGACCTTGTCCTTGGCGTCCTCGAACTCCTGCATGGCGACCAACCGCTTGTTGCGGCGGGCGGCAAGCAGAGCAGCTTCGTTGACGAGGTTCGCAAGATCCGCGCCCGAAAAGCCCGGCGTTCCGCGCGCGATCACCCGCGGGTTCACATCAGGGGCCAGCGGCACCTTCTTCATGTGGACCGCAAGGATTTTCTCACGCCCGTCGATGTCGGGGATAGGAACGACCACCTGACGATCGAACCGGCCCGGACGCAGCAGCGCGGGATCAAGCACATCAGGGCGGTTGGTCGCCGCGATGATGATGATGCCCTCGTTCGCTTCGAACCCGTCCATTTCGACGAGAAGCTGGTTCAGCGTCTGCTCGCGTTCGTCATTGGAATTGCCGAGGCCGTTGCCGCGCGAACGGCCGACTGCGTCGATTTCGTCGATGAAGACGATGCAGGGCGCGTTCTTCTTGGCCTGTTCAAACATGTCGCGCACGCGGCTGGCGCCGACGCCGACGAACATCTCGACAAAGTCGGAACCCGAGATGGTGAAGAACGGCACGCCTGCCTCACCCGCAATAGCGCGGGCCAGCAGGGTCTTGCCGGTACCAGGCGAGCCGACCAGCAGCGCGCCCTTGGGGATCTGGCCACCAAGCTTCGAAAAGCGCTGCGGATCGCGCAGGAATTCGACGATTTCCTGCAATTCCTCGCGCGCTTCATCAATGCCGGCCACATCATCAAAGGTGACGCGGCCCGAACGTTCGGTCAGCAGCTTTGCCTTGGACTTGCCAAAGCCCATCGCGCCGCCGCCCCCGCCTTTCTGCATCTGGCGCAGAGCAAAGAAGGCAATCCCGAGGATCAGAATGAAGGGCAGCGAATTGAGCAGGATGTAGAGCAGCATATTGGGCTGCTCTTTCTGCTTGCCAGTGAACTGCACGCCGTTCTGTTCGAGCAGGCGGGTGATCTCGACATCATTGGGCACGGGCACCGTGGCGAATCCTTCGCCATTGCGCATACGGCCCGTGATAAGCTCATCACCCAATTGCACTTCGGCCACCTCACCCGATGCGACCGAATTGCGGAAGTCCGAATAACGGATCGTGGTGCCGGGTGACCCGCCGGCATTGCCGAACAGCGAGACGACCAGAAGGAGGGCAAGGAAAATCCCACCCCAGATCATCAACTGCTTCACCCAGGGGCTTGGGCCCTCGGGTTGCTGCTGCGGATCGTTTGACTCGCTCATCGGCTGGATTCCTTTCGTGCGAGATAATGTAGGGCGTACAAGGTGAATGGCAAGCTAATGCTCGCCTCTCGCAGAGATACGAAATTTGCGATCAGAGTGATGCGTCGACCCGATCATGTCTGGTCGGGCGCACCCGTTGCGTAAGCGGCAAGGAACATCGCCACCGCCCCCGCCAGACGCCGCTGGCTATCAACCGGCGTGACATGCGCGCCGAAGCGGTGCTCGAGATCGCCCATACCCTTGCACAGCGCGACGAATTGTTCGGCGGCCAGATCGGTATCGTCAATCACCAGTTCGCCCGCCTCGCAGGCATGGCGCAGCCACGCGCTGAACGCCTGCTTCATGCGCCATGGACCGGCTTGGAGGAACGCCGCACCGATGGCGGGTTCGTGCTCCGTCTCGGCAGCGATGCGACGTTCGAACTGGATCATTTCGGGGCGGTGCAGGAATGCGAGCATTGCCTCGCCGATCGCCAGCAGCCGTTCGCGGATCGAGCCTTGCGGCATTTCCGCAAGCGAGAAATAGCCACGCATCTTCTCGCATTCGCATTCCACCGCAGCTGTGAAGAGCCCGCGCTTGTCGCCAAACTGGTTGTAGATAGTGACCTTGGACACGCCTGCATCGGCTGCGACCTGTTCGATCGCGGTGCCTGCAAAGCCGCCATGAAAAAAACTGTGTGCCGCTGCTTCGAGGATCTTCTGCCGCTTTGCTGCGTCAGAAGGACGCCCCAGCCGACGGGCCCCGGTCTCGCCCGGAGCAGATTTTTTTTCAGCCGAAGATGAACCGGCGATTGACAAAGTGAACGGCTCCGTTCAGTTAAACGACATCGTTCAATAATGTTCTGATTCGCCCACCAAGGCAATCGTTTTCGCTGCGCTTCGGTTCCCTCTCCCTTCCGAAAGGCATTTGCATCGATGCTCTGGATAGCCATCCGCATGCTCACCGGCGATGCCCAGAAATTTTATGGGCTGTTGTTTGGCATCGGTTTTTCCACTCTTCTCATCACCCAGCAGCTGACGATTTTCGTCAACCTGATCGAACGTGGGGCAAGCGGTGTCTACAACGCACCCGAAGCGCAGATCTGGGTGATGGACCCGGTCAGCCGCACCACTGATGTAAAGTATGAAATGCCTGCAACCGCGCTGGACGAGGTACGCTCGGTCCCGGGTGTCGAATGGGCTGTGCCGCACCTGCGGGCAACGGCTGCGGTGCGCGCTGGCAATGGCGATCTGGAAGGCGTGGCGATCATCGGTGTCGATGATGCGACCTTGATCGGCCTGCCCAAGGTCATGCAGCGCGGTGCCAAGCAATTGCTGGCCAGCCCCGATGCGGTGCTGATCGACGATTACGGCGCGCTCAAGATGTTCAAGGGGGAGATCGACCCGGTCGGCCAGCGGCTTGAACTCAATGATCAGCGCGCGATCATCCTCGGTGTTGCCGATGCGATCCCGACCTTCACCAGCACGGTCACCCTGTTCACCAAATACAGCAATGCGCTCAATTTCGTGCCCGGCACGCGCAACCGTCAGAGCTTTGTGCTCGCCGGCGTGACCGAAGGCACCGATCCCAAGGCAGTGGCCGAACGGATCACGCAGCAAACGGGCTGGAAAGCTCAGACCCGCGAGGAATTCGCGCAGGCGGGCGTCAACTTCATTATCCAGAACACCGGCATCCCGACCAATTTCGGCATCACTGTGGTGCTCGGTTTTGTCGTCGGCGTTGCCATCGTCGGGCTTACCTTCAGCCTGTTCATCCGTGACAACATCAAGCAGTTCGGCGCGCTCAAGGCCATTGGCGTGACCAATCGCAAGATTGTACGGATGGTCGCAGTTCAGGCGGGGTTGGTCGGGTTGATCGGCTATGCGCTCGGCGTGCTGGGCACGATTGCCTTTCTGCGGGCCTTTGGCGGCAATCCGTTTTTCAAGGGATTCTATATCCCCTGGCAGGTGCCGCTGATCAGCCTGACATCGGTGATAATCATCCTGTCGATCACCGGCTGGCTGGCGCTGCGCACGGTTATGAAAACCGAACCCGCGGCGGTGTTCCGGTGAGCGCGCCTGTGAGCAAGGAGCAGGCGATGAGCGCCCCCTGCAGCCCCGAAGCCGCGATCTGCGCGCGCGGCATCACCCGTGATTTTCAGGCCGGACAATCGACCATTCGCGTCCTCCACGGGATCGATACCGACATCCGCTCGGGCGAGATGACCTATCTTGTCGGCGAAAGCGGATCGGGCAAGACGACGCTGATCTCGATCATGTGCGGCATCCTCTGGCCGACCGAAGGCGAAGTGAAGGTCTTCGGCACAGACATCTACAAGCTTTCGGACAATGATCTCGTCAACTTCCGGCTCAACAATATCGGCTTCATCTTCCAGCAGTACAACCTGATCCCGTCGATCGACGCCGCTGCCAATGCGGCCGTGCCGCTGATCGCGCAGGGTGTGCCAGTGGATGAAGCGCGCGAGCGGGCAAAAGTGCTGCTCGAAAAGCTGAACATCGGCAATCAGGCCGACAAGCTGCCACGCCAGCTTTCTGGCGGCCAGCAGCAGCGCGTCGCCATCGCCCGTGCACTGGTGCACGAACCGCGTCTGGTGGTTTGCGACGAGCCGACTGCTGCACTTGATGCGCGCTCAGGCCGCCGTGTGATGGATCTGCTGCGCGAAGTCGCCGTCGCCCCCGATCGCGCCTGCATCATCGTGACCCACGACAACCGCATCTTCGATCTAGCTGACCGCATCATCGTGCTGGAAGACGGCCGGATCACCCACGACGGCACCACCATGCCATCCGATCACTGACCCCGTCCCTTACCTCTCCCTCTCTACCGCACCCGAGGACATTATGGCCATCTCCCTGCGCAATCTGAGCTTTTCCCGCCAGCTGCTGCCGATCCTTGCCGTGGTCGGCGTTGTCGGCGCGGGCTTTTACATTGTCAGCGAACTGCCCGATCGCGCCGTCGCCGAACCTGGCGTCCAGCCGCCCAAGGCAACCGGCGAGCTTGCAAATGCGCCGCGGGTGGCGGGGGCAGGGCTGGTCGAACCCGCCAGCGAGATTATCGACATCGGTTCGGCGCTCTCGGGCCTCGTCACCGATCTGCGGGTTGTCCCGGGCGACAAGGTGAGCAAGGGCCAGCCGCTGTTTCTCGTCGATGACCGTGCGGCCCGCGCGGCGCTTGCGGAAGCAGGCGCTGCCATAGCCGAAGCGCGCGCGGCGATCGCAGAGGCTACCGCAGCCCAGAAAACCGCGCGCCAGCAGCTTGATCTCTACCGCAAGGTCGATGATGCCGCCGCCGTCTCCCGCGCCGAAGTGATCCGCGTTGAAGGCGAGGAAGCCGCTGCTACCAGTCGCCTTGGTCTTGCCCGTGCGCGCCTCGCCGCAGCCGAAGCGCGTGCCGCCAGCACCCGCACAGAGATCGAACGCCTCACGGTGCGCGCGCCGATCGCGGGCGAAATCCTTGCCGTCAATATCCGCCCGGGTGAATTTGTCTCCACGCAGGGCGGAGGCAGTTCCACGCCCTTCATCCAGATGGGCGCGACCGACCCGCTTCACGTCCGAATCGATATTGATGAAAGCGAAGTCGCGCGGGTGCAGCTCGGCGCCGATGCCACTGTCTCGCCGCGCGGCGCTGCCGATATCCGCGTCAAAGCCAAGTTCGTGCGCGCCGAGCCGCTGGTGGTGCCCAAACGCTCGCTCACCAACAGCGCGGCGGAGCGGGTCGATGTGCGGGTCATGCAGCTGATCTACGCTGTGCCGCCGAGCGAGGCATTCAAGGTCGGCCAGCAGGTCGATGCCTTCATCCCGGCGCGCAGCGCTGCGGCCAAGGGGAACTGAGCGATGCGCCGCCGCTTCATTGCCGCAGCCGCGCTGTCATCCGCGCTGGCGTTGGCCGCCTGCGCCGGCGGCCCGCCACCAAGCATCGCAACGCCCGCGCCCGATTTGCCGGAAAGCTATTTTGCGCTGCCGCAGGGTGCCGCCAAAGGTGATCTTGCCGCGCTGATGCCGCAGGACGATCCAGCGTACCGGACGCTTTCGGCGGCGGCTCTCGGGAACGCACCGAGCCTTGCTGAAGCGCTTGCACGGGTGGAAAGCGCACGGGCTGGTGCGCGCGGAGCGCGCGCAGCACGGATGCCGAACATGGATGCCGAAGCTTTCGCCCGGCGCAACCGCATCAACCCGGCACAGTTCGGCGAAGCGGGCGAACAGGGCATCATCCCCAATGAATTGACGTCGTATGGCGCAAATATCATCGCCAGCTGGGATCCTGATCTGTTCGGGCAGCTCAAGGCCCAGCAGCGCGCAGCCGCTGCCCGCATCGATGCTGCCAGCGCGCAGGCGCAAGCGGTGCGTATCGCGCTGCTTGCTGAAATCGCGGGCTCTGTCACCGACTGGCGCGTGCTGGGTGAACAGCGCGCGGCCCTATCGGCCGATGTCGCCGCTGCCGAAGGGCTCGCCCGCCTCGCCGGATCGCGCGAGGCTTCCGGAATTGCTCCCGGCTTTGATCGGGTGCGCGCGGAAGCAGCAGCCAGCGCCTCACGTTCGCGGCTCGCTGCACTCGACAGCGAACAGGCGCGCATCATCGGACGGTTGGTCACGTTGACCGGGCAGGACGGTGCGACAGTTGCCGCAGCGCTTGGCAAGGGTGCGGCAACGGCATTGACACCGCGCCCGGCGCCCGCAGCCCTGCCCTCCGATCTGCTTGCCAACCGACCCGATGTGGCCGCCGCCGCCGCCCAACTGGCGGCGAGTGACGCCGATCTCGCCGCGGCCGCACGCTCGCGATTTCCCCGCCTCACCCTATCAGGCGTGATCGGGCTGCTCGCCTTTGATCTCGACAAGATGTTCGATGAAAACTCGCTGATCGGCACGCTGACAGCCAGCATTGCCGGGCCGCTGATCGATTTCGGCCGTGTCGGTGCGCGGATCGATGGCGCAGCGGCTGACAAGAAAGCCGCCTTTGCTGCCTATCGCGGCGCGGTGTTCCAGGCGCTTGGCGATGCTGAGGCAGCTTATGGCCTTATCGCCGCGAGCGACCGCGAAGCACAACTTGCCGTGACCGAACGCGATCAGTTGCAGCGCGCTGCGAGCCTCGCCGAAACCCGTTACACAGCGGGGCTCGCCAGCTTTCTCGAAGTGCTCGAAGCGCGCCGGGCTGCCGATGCCAGCGGCGAGCGTGCGGCCGCATCGCTAGGTCGTGCCGCCCGCGCCCGGATTCTCCTGTGGCAAGCACTCGGCGGCGACGTAACGCCTTCAGCCCTTGCGCTTCAGCAGGGCTGAACGCTCGCAGCGGCACACCACTTCATCGCGCTGGTTCCACATTTCGTGAGTGAAGGTGACGATCCCGGCATCGGGACGGCTCTTGCTGTCGCGCAGCTCCTTCACTTCCGTGTAGGCGCGCAAGGTATCGCCGATGAACACCGGGTTCGGGGTGACAACATTGTTGAAGCCGAGGTTCGCCACCAGCGTGCCCAAGGTCGTATCGCCGACTGACAGTCCGACCAGCAGGCTGAAGGTGAACGTCGAATTGACAAGGATCTGCCCGAAGCCGCTGGCCTTGGCCGCCTCGACATCAAGGTGCAGCGGCTGCGGATTGTGGGTCATGGTCGAGAACAGCAGGTTGTCCGTCTCTGTCACGGTGCGACGGATTTCGTGTGCGATCCGCTCACCCACCACCCACTCGTCGAAGAATTTGCCCGCCATCAGCCATCTGCTCCCCAACGCGCCAGCACATCGGCACCATCATCGCTGCTGGAACGCACCGCGCCCGGCGTGCGGCTGAAACGCGGCGCGGGCGCAGGATGCCACGCCCCGTCATGCTCCACATAGGCGCCGCGCGCTTGCATATGCGGGTGGTTGCGCGCGTCCTCCAGTTCCAGCACCGGAGCAAAGCAGGCATCCGATCCTTCGAGCAGCGCGCACCATTCGGCCTGGGTCTTGGTGGCAAACAATGCCGCCAGCTTGTCAGCATAATCATCCCAGTTGGCCGGGTTCATCTGCCCGCTCGCGAGGTCTTCCGGCGCACCGGTCTTCGCCAGCAGCTCTGCGTAAAACTGCGGCTCGATCGCACCCAGAGAGACTTCCTTGCCATCGGCGCAGCGGAAACAGCGGTAGAAATGCGCGCCCCCGCTCAGCATCCCCTTGCCCCGCGCGGTGCTGAGATGCGGCAATTGCCGCACCCCGAAGAAGAAGCTCATCAGGCTGGTGGTGCCATCGACAATAGCGGCATCCACCACTTGCCCGCGCCCTGATCGTTCGCGCTCATAAAGCGCAGCCATGATCCCGAAAGCGCAATACATCGAACCGCCGCCGAAATCGCCGACGAGGTTTTGCGGCGGGGTCGCTGTCTCGCCTGCCCTGCCCACCGCAGCGAGCGCGCCGGTGATCGCGATATAGTTGATATCATGCCCGGCGGCCTGCGCCAGCGGACCATCCTGTCCCCAGCCCGTCATCCGGGCATAGACAAGGCGCGGGTTGATCGCGAGCAGTGCATCCGGCCCCAGCCCCAACCGCTCCATAACACCGGGGCGGAAGCCTTCGATCAGCACATCGGCCTTGGCTGCCGCTGCCCGCATCGCGGCCTTGCCTTCTTCGCTCTTGAGATCGACCCCGATCCGGTGCCGCGCGCGTTCGACCACCGGGTTGCTGGCACCTGCGCCGGGGCGATCGATCCGCACCACTTCGGCCCCGAGATCGGCCAGCAGCATGGCGACATGTGGTCCCGGACCGATCCCGGCAAATTCCATCACCCTGAGGCCTGCCAGCGGCCCGCCCGGATTGCTCATGCTTGTCTCTCCCGTTGCTCTGGCCGCGTCTGTGCCGCCCGATCGGGACAAGGGCAAGTGCCAGTTTGCATGGGCTCGCGATCCCGCATGAGGCAGGGTGGCGCCGAAATGCTCAGTATGCGCAGATAAATTGCATTCTTTCAATGCATTACGTCGCTCTAAGCCAAAATTCTCCACTTGACTTGACGTTGGCGGCAACGGACAAGGATCGGGCGGGAATAGGGTTCAACATACTCAAAATGCGTAATTTTTCTGGCCGCTTTTCGCAATGAAGCCACCGAGAGCGCGCGCCCGCATTCTTGTCACCTTCGGGACCCGCCCCGAAGCGATCAAGATGTTTCCGGTTGTCAAAGCATTGCGGGAAACGGGCCGGTTCGATGTGCGCGTTGTGGTCACGGCGCAGCATCGCGAGATGCTTGATCAGGTGCTCGCAATCGCCAGTATTGTGCCCGACATTGATCTTGATCTGATGCAGGCAGGGCAAAGCCTTGATGGCCTTGCCTCCCGCATCATAACGCATTTCGGCGCTGTGCTGGATACCGAACAGCCTGCCAGAGTGCTGGTGCACGGCGACACACTTACCACCATGATGGCAACGCTGGCCTGCTATTTCCGGCGCATCCCGGTCGGCCATGTCGAGGCGGGCTTACGCAGCGGCGACATCTATGCGCCCTGGCCCGAAGAGGTGAACCGCAAGGTCTCGGGCGCGATTGCCGATCTGCACTTCGCCCCGACGGAGACAGCAGCGGCTGCCTTGCGCGCGGAAAATGTGCCTGCTGCCGCCGTTCACATCACAGGTAACACAGTGATTGATGCGCTGCTTTCGGTCCGCGCGCAGATTACGCAGGATCGTGCGCTCGCCCCCGCTGTCGCACCGCTGCTGGAGCGGTTTCGGGGCAAGCGGATCATCGCCGTCACGGCACATCGGCGCGAGAATATCGGCGAGGGAATGCGACACATCGCAGCGGCGCTTCTGCAACTTGCCGGGCGCAGCGATGTGGCGATTATCTGCCCGCTGCACCCCAATCCCGAGGTGGCGGACATTATCCGTCCGATGCTGGCCAATCATCCCGCCATAGCGCTGATCGCCCCGCTCGATTACCTCAATTTCGTCGCGATGATGGAAGCGAGCACGCTGGTGCTGACGGATTCGGGCGGCATTCAGGAAGAAGCCCCGAGCCTTGGCAAGCCGGTGCTGGTGATGCGTGATACAACCGAGCGCCCGGAAGGCGTGGTGGCCGGCACATCTGTGCTGGTTGGCGCAAATTGCCAGCGCATCGTGTCCGAGGCCACCCGCCTGCTTGATGATCCGGCAGCCTATGCCGCCATGGCGCGGGCGCATAACCCCTATGGCGACGGGGCAGCAAGCCGCCGGATCGCGGAAATCATCGCCGCACGGCACTGATCAGGCGCAGCGCCGAGAAGCAATCGCTGGGTCAGAGCGTGCGGATGATACCCGAGAAATCCAGCGCGGCGTTGTCCTTCGCAAACTCCTCGTAGATTGCGCGGGCATGCTCGCCGAGCGGTGTTGTCGCACCGGCGGCTTCCGCTGCTGCCATCGCGAGGCGCAAATCCTTTAGCATCAGTCCGGCGGCAAATCCGCCCTGATAGCCATTATCGGCAGGCGTGATCGGGCCGACGCCGGGCACAGGGCAATAGGAGGTCATCGACCAGTTCTGCCCTGATGATACGCTCGAAATGTCGTAGAAAGTCTGCGCGTCCAGCCCCAGCTTTTCCGCCATGGCAAAAGCTTCGCAGGTGCCGATCATGTGGATCGCCAGCAGCATGTTGTTGCAGATTTTGGCCGCCTGTCCGGTGCCGGGTCCGCCTGCGTGGATCACTGCCTTACCCATCGCGGCAAGGATCGGCTGGGCGCGGGCGAAGGCTTCGCCCGAACCACCAACCATGAAGGTCAGGGTGCCGCCCGCCGCCGCCGCGATGCCGCCTGAAACCGGCGCATCGACCATCTGGTAGCCATGCGCTTCGGTGACTTCGATCACCTCGCGCGCGGTGGCAACATCGATCGTCGAGCAATCCATCATGATCGCGCCTTCGGGGGCGTGGCCGATCACATCATCCCAATAGACCTGTTTCACGATCGCACCGTTGGGCAGCATCGAGACCACCGCCTCGGCTCCGACGCAGGCTTCCTTGGCGGTCGCGAAGGTGCTGCACCCCGCCTCGCGCGCGGCGGCAAGCGCGGCTCCGCTGAGATCGAAAGCGCGGACTTCATGCCCCGCCTTGACGAGATTGGCGGCCATCCCGCCGCCCATGTTGCCCAGGCCGATAAAGGCGATTTTCATAAAACTCCCCTCCCTTTGTGGTGGGCTTACCGCCCCTTCCACTGCCCTTCGCGCTTCTCGATGAAGGCGGCCATGCCCTCAGCCTTGTCCTCGGAAGCGGTGAGGATCTGGAAGATCCGGCGCTCGACAATCAGCCCTTGATCGAGGGTCATTTCGAAGGCCGAGTTCACCATTTCCTTGTTCGCGATGGTCGCCATCGGCGGCATCCCGGCGATTGTCGCGGCGGTCTTGAGCGTTTCGGCGATCAGTTCGTCATGCGGCACCACGCGGGCGACGAGATTGCTGCGCTCGGCCTCCTCGGCGCCCATCATCCGGCCGGTGAGGCACATTTCCATCGACTTCGACTTGCCGATGGCGCGGGTCAGCCGCTGGCTGCCGCCCATGCCGGGAGCAACGCCAAGCTTGATTTCGGGCTGGCCGAATTTCGCCTTGTCCGAGGCGATGATGAAGTCCGCCATCATGGCGAGTTCGCATCCGCCACCCAGCGCAAAGCCGTTCACAGCTGCGATCCAGGGCTTGCGCACCTTCTTGACGATTTCGGAGGTCCAGCGACCGAAGAAATCTTCAAGGTAGAAATCAGCGGCGGGTTTCTCGCTCATTTCCTTGATGTCAGCGCCGGCGGCAAAGGCCTTGTCACCGCTGCCGGTAAGGATCGCGCAAAGCTGGGTGCTGTCGGCCTCGAACGCTGCAAAAGCTGCGATCAATTCATCAAGCACCTGCGAATTGAGCGCGTTCAGCGCCTGCGGCCGGTTGATCGTCAGCAGCGTGACGCCCTTGGTGCCGCGCGCATCGGTTTCGGCGGTGATCGTTTCGTAGGTCATAGGGGTTTCCATTCCTGATCGGCAGGCAGGGGCGCGAAGATCGCGTCGAGCAAATCGTCGGTCACACCTTTAGGACTTGCCGGGTTCCAAGCTGGATCATTCGTCTTGTCGACAATCACCGCCCGCACGCCCTCGGCAAAGTCCGGCCGGGTGAGCACACGTGAAGCAATGCGGTATTCCATCCGCATGTTGTCAGCGAAGTCATCAAGATCGGCGCTTGTCATCAACTGGCGCAGGGCCACCTTGCAGGTCTGCGGGCTTTTGGTGCCGAGCGTGTCGCGCTCTTTCGCCGCCCAATCATCGCCCGACGCCGCCGCCGCTTCGAGGCTGGCGAGGATGTCCTCATAGCGGTCCGAAGCAAAATGACGGGCTATCTTGTCGGAGTTGCCTTCGATCCGCGCAGCGGGCGGCGTGACCGACAATTCCGAGAGAATGCCCGCGATCCGGTCGGGGTGATCGGCGATGCGTGCCTTCGCTTCGGCAACCTTGTCGTGCGGGAGGTAATGAGTCGCAAGGCCCGTCCACAGACATTCCGCTCCATCCAGCCGTGCGCCGGTGAGCGCGAGAAACTGCCCCAATCGCTGGCCAAGCCGCGAAAGATACCACCCACCGCCAACATCGGGAAACAGACCGATGCCGGTTTCGGGCATGGCAAAGCGGGTGTTCTCGGTGGCGACGCGATACTTCGCCGGCTGCGAAATGCCGACACCGCCGCCCATCGTGATGCCGTCCATGAACGCCACGATCGGCTTTCCATAGGTGAACATCTGGTGATTGAGCTGGTATTCGTCGTGGAAGAACTGCCGCCCGCTCGCCCCGCCATCATTGAGAGCGGAATTGCGCAGAAAGGCGATGTCTCCGCCCGCGCAGAACCCGCGTCCTTCGGCGTGATCGAGGATCACCGCCTTTACCGCGTCATCATGCGCCCATGCGCGCAAAGCCGCGCTCATCGCATGGCACATCGGCAGGGTGAGAGCATGGATCGCTTTGGGGCGATTGAGGCTGATATGCCCAGCGCCGCCGCGCACTTCGGTGAGAACTTCGTCACTCATCGCTTGCCCCCAAGCCTATTGCCGCAGCAGGTCGCGACCGACCACCATGCGCATGATCTGATTGGTGCCTTCGAGAATCGAATGCACCCGCAGATCGCGCCAGAAGCGTTCGATCGGATAGTCCTGCAGATAGCCATAGCCGCCGAACAATTGCAGCGCTCGATCAACCACTGAACTGCCATTATCAGTCGCGAGCCGCTTTGCCATCGCGGAAAAGCGCGTCTTGTCGGGCGCGTTGTCGGTGACCTTGGCGGCGGCCAGATAAAGCAGCGCCCGCGCCGCTTCGAGATCGGTTGCCATATCCGCCAGCATGAACTGGGTGTTCTGGAATTCGGCCACCGCCTGCCCGAACTGCTTGCGCTCCTTCGTGTATTTGATCGCCTCATCGAGGCACCTTTGGGCGCCACCCAGCGAACAGGCACCGATGTTCAGCCGCCCGCCATCCAGCCCCATCATCGCGATGCGGAAGCCTTCACCCTCGCCGCCGACGAGGTTTTCGACTGGCACCCGCACATCTTCGAGGATCAGCTGCGCAGTAGGCTGGGAATGCCAGCCGAGCTTCTTTTCCTGCGCGCCGAAGCTGACGCCCGGCATGTCCTTCTCGATAACGATGCAGGAGATGCCTTTTGGCCCATCCTCCCCGGTGCGGACCATCGCGACGTAAATCTCGTTTGCGCCCGCGCCGGAGATGAACTGCTTGGTGCCATTGAGCACATAATGATCGCCGTCCCGCCGCGCCGTCGTTTTCAGCGCCGAAGCATCCGAGCCGGAACCGGGTTCGGTCAGGCAGTAGCTCGCGATCTTTTCCATCGTGACCAGATCAGGGAGATACTTCGCCTTGACGGTATCGCCGCCGAAGCGATCAATCATCCATGCAGCCATGTTGTGAATCGAAATGAAGGCGCTGGTCGACGGACAGCCATAAGCCATCGCTTCCATGATCAGCGCCGCTTCCAGCCGACCCAGTCCGATCCCGCCTGATTCTTCCGACACATAGATCGCGCCAAATCCCAGTTCGGCACTTTCCTTGATAATGTCCTTGGGGAAGATGTGCTTTTCGTCCCACTCCGCTGCGTGGGGAGTGATCCGGTCGGCGGTGAACCGCATCGCCACTTCGCGAATGGCGACTTGATCATCGGTAAGTTGAAATTGTCCTTGCATGGCCATGCGCTCTAACCGCCACAGCGCCTGCGGGAAAGTCCGCTTTGTGCATGGGGCCTGACAATTTTTGCTAGGGCAGTGTTGGCTGCACGATCGCTTCGGCTTCGATCTCGACCTTCCATTCAGGCCGGCAGAGCCATGCGACCCCCGCCATAGTTGATGCCGGACGGGCCGCACCAAAGAAGCGGGCATGCACCGCGCCGACCGCATCCTGATCGGCCGGATCGGTCAGCAACATCCGGGTGCGCACGACATCAGCGGTGCTGCCACCAAGCTCCTCGATGGCCGCGACGATGATGGCGCAGCACCGTGCGGCCTGTTCGGCAGCCCCGCCGGGCGTGGTCGAGCCATCTGGTTCGACCGGTCCTGTCCCTGCCACGATGATGCGATTACCCACGCGCAGCGCTCGGGCAAAGCCGAAGGTTGCTTCATAGGGCGAACCAGACGTGACCCTCTGGCGATCCTCGCTCATCCGCAGGTAATATCGATGATCTTCATCGCGTCGTCATAGCGCACATTCACGCGGTCCTGCCGGTAATCCATGGTCCAGGCAGAACGCGGCGGCCCCCAACGCAAAGTGCGCGCGCCGGAATCCTTGAGGATCGCCGCGCCCATCGCCTCGGTCGCATCATGGCCGACATGATACTGCGCAGGCTCGGCATTGCAGACCCGCGGCACTTCGGCAGGGGCCGGGGCGCTCGCAACTTCTCCGGTGCTACCGGCACATGCACCCAGTATCCCGGTTGCAGCTGCCATGATCAGAACCCTTTGTGCCATCGCTCTCCCTCCCTGTCGCGCGATTGTGACGATAGTCGCCAGCATAGACCATCATCCCCACGCGATAAACCGCAGATTGGCGCGCGAAGCTTGCTTGAAAGCCGCTCGTTTGCGATCATTCCCGGATGGACGGAGGAGAAGAATTCCCATGAAACCGACCCATCATTCGTTGCCCCCCGCTGTGCTGGCAGCGCTAGTCACCTTTGGCCTGGCAGCGTGTTCGGAACAACCGGCGAAGACCTACGAAACCCGCACCGAAGACAAGAGCGGCGGCGAATTCATCGTCACCGATGCTGATCGCGAAGGGGTCGAGGTGGAACTTCCGAAAACACCTATGACGCCGGTGCCGCCCGGGGAGCAAACTGCTCCGCCCCAAAGCGCTGACGGCATGGACAAGGCCGAGTAACCCATCTCCGGCATACCGCGCCGCCTCGCCTGATTCCTGCCACGGGTATCCGGATGAATCCTTGCACCCTGCGTCCCGCACGCTAAGGGCGCAGGGCAAGACCCGATCTGACCGCAAAGGATCCCCCAGCGTGAGCGCGCACAAGGACAAAAGCCCCGCCCCAGACCTGTCGCTCGACCTCAGCAAGGCCGAGGTGCTGATCGAGGCTTTACCCTATTTCCAGCGCTACGCCGGGCGCACCTTTGTGGTGAAATATGGCGGCCATGCGATGGGCGATCCCGAGGCTGCGCGCGACTTTGCCGAGGATATCGTGCTGCTGAAGGCCGTCGGCATCAATCCGGTGGTGGTGCATGGCGGCGGGCCGCAGATCGGCCAGATGCTGTCTCGCCTCGGCGTTGAAAGCACCTTTGTCGATGGGCTGCGCGTTACTGACGAAGCCACCGCGAAGATTGCCGAAATGGTGTTGTCAGGCGGCATCAACAAGGAACTGGTCGGCTGGCTGGCTGCCGCTGGCGGCAAGGCGATCGGCCTGTCGGGCAAGGATGGCGGCATGGTGACCGCACGCAAGGTGACGCGCACCACCCGCGATCCCGACAGCCAGATCGAACAGGTAGTCGATCTCGGCTTCGTGGGGGAGCCTGCGCTGGTCGATACCAGCGTGATCGATACCGCGGTGGCCGCCGGGATGATCCCGGTAATCGCCCCGATTGCGCCCGGTGAAGACGGCGCAACCTACAACATCAACGCCGATACCATGGCAGGCGCAATTGCTGCGGCGCTGGGTGCAGCACGACTTTTCCTGCTCACCGATGTGCCGGGCGTGCTTGACGGCGAAGGCAAGCTGCTGACCGATCTGACCCCGGCCGACATCGCCCAGTTGCGGGCAGACAACGTCATCCGCGGCGGCATGGTGCCCAAGCTCGAAACCTGCGTGGCCGCGGTGCAATCGGGCTGCGAGGCGGCGGTGGTGCTCGATGGCCGGGTTCCGCACGCGATGCTGCTCGAATTCTTCACCGCGCGCGGCGCGGGTACGCTGGTGCGCGCCTGACAGGCGGGAACTCGATAGTAGCGCGGGGCGTATTAGTGGGCTAATACGGCCTTCCCAACCCCTCAAGGCGCCCTTTCCAAAGGGACCGGACAACCGAAAAGAGCTTCAGATGCCAGCCATCGCCGTTCTCGTCGATATCGTGATGATGCTCACCAATGTGCTGGTGATGCTGATCATCGTTCAGTTCGTGATCGGACTGTTGTTCGCCTTCAACGTGATCAGCCCAACGAACGAATTCGCGCGGCAGGTCTACGAATCAATCAACCGCCTGCTGGAGCCGGTGCTGCGACCGATCCGTAATCTGATGCCGAACACCGGCACCATCGATTTCTCGCCGCTGGTCCTGATCCTGCTGCTCCAGATTCTCACGCGCGTGCTGATGGGGCTGGCGGGAGCCTATTGATGACCGAAGCCAGGATCATTGACGGCAAAGCCTTTGCCGCATCCTTGCGCGAGCGGATTGGCGAGGCAGCGGCAGCCTTCGCCGCGCAGACCGGACGGCGTCCGGGCCTTGCCGTGGTGCTGGTGGGCGAAGACCCGGCGAGCCAGGTCTATGTCGGCGCCAAGGGCAAGGCGTGCGAAGCGACTGGCATGGCCAGCTTCGAACACCGCCTGCCCGCCGATACCAGCGAGGCCGCGCTGCTCTCCCTGGTCGAGCGGCTCAACAATGACCCTGAAGTCGATGGCATTCTGGTCCAGCTACCCTTGCCGCAGGGCCTCAACGAACAGGCGATCATTGGTGCCATCAGCCCCGACAAGGATGTTGACGGCTTCCATGTGATCAATGCCGGTCGGTTGGCGGTCGGCCAGATCGGCTTTGTTCCCTGCACGCCTTTGGGCTGCCTGATGCTTTTGAAAGACCAGCTCGGCGATCTGTCGGGGCTGGAGGCCGTGGTGATCGGCCGCTCAAACATCGTTGGCAAGCCGATGGCGCAACTTCTGCTTGATGCCAATGCCACCGTCACCATCGCACACAGCCGGACCCGCGATCTTCCCCAAGTGGTGCGCCGCGCCGATATCGTGGTGGCTGCCGTCGGACGGCCCGAGATGGTGCGCGGCGACTGGATCAAGCCGGGGGCAACGGTGATCGATGTCGGGATCAACCGCTTGCCGCCGGAAGATGGCAAGGCAAAGGGGCGACTGGTAGGCGATGTTGCCTATGCGGAAGCGCTTGAGGTTGCCGGCGCGATCACCCCGGTGCCGGGCGGAGTCGGCCCAATGACGATTGCTGTGCTGCTGCGCAACACGCTGGTAGCGGCGCATCACAACGCCGGAATGCCCGCACCGGAGGGGCTGTGAGACAGGCACTCGCAATAGGCCTCGCGGGCGCGCTCGCCTTGGTGCTTACCGCCTGCGTCGGCGGCGGCGGACCACCCCGGCCGACCAAGCGAGAAATCGCGATGATCGACCGTGCGCTTACCACTGCGCCGGGTGCAGCCCAGCCGAGCACGATTGTCGCCACTGAGGTGGCCTTTGGTCGCCTTGCCGCTGAAACAACCCAAGCCGCTGCCTTCCTGCAATATGCCGCGCCGACCGCGCAAGTGCACACCGCCGCAGGGCTCGTCGGCGTCCAGCAATGGCTCGGGCAAACGGGCTTTCCCGCCGCGGCCACCAAATGGAGCACACGGGCAGTTGCGATCACCTGCGACGGCGATCTTGCAGCGAGTACGGGGCGCTACACAGACAGCGAGGGGATTGTCGGCAATTACGTGATGATCTGGGAGCGCCAGAGCGACAATTCCTACCGCTGGATCTATCACGCCGCCGGACCCGATATGCCTCAGCCTCCCCCACGCGTGCGTCCACGGGATGGCGATATCACCGTCACCGCGCTCGAGGCGGTGCAGGGACTGGTGGCAAGCTGCCCGCGCGGGGGCGATCCGGTGCCGCCTCCGCCCGCGCTCTCGCTTGCCAGTGATCGCCCGAGCGATGCCAAGCTGGCGCGCGATGGCACGCTGCGCTGGCGCTGGCAGCAGGTCGAAGAGGATGCCAAATTCGTCACGGCGGAGTATTTCTACGAAGGCCGCTGGCTGACAGCCTTCGCCTTGAACCTGCCCGCAAAGCTCGAGCCATAATGTTCAGCGAATTGTTCGTCTCTGCCTTCATCACGCTGTTCGTGGTGATCGACCCGCCCGGCTGCGCACCGATCTATGCCGGGCTGACCAAGGGGGCGAGCACTGCGCAGGCCCGCAGCATGGCACTGCGTGCGACCTTCATCGCTTCGATCATCCTCCTGATCTTCGCCTTGTTCGGCAAGCAATTGCTCGCCGCCTTGCATATCGAGCTGAATTCCTTTCGCATTGCTGGCGGCCTGATGCTGTTCTTCATCGCTTTTGACATGGTGTTCGAGAAGCGCACCCAGCGCCGCGAGGAGCGCGCCGAAAAGATCGCTGCCACGCCGGAAATCGAGGATGTCTCGGTGTTTCCCATGGCCATGCCCATGCTGGCAGGGCCGGGTGCGATTGCGGCTGTGATGCTGCTCATGAACGAGGCAGGCGGAGAGCCCGAGAAGGTGGTTCAGGTGCTGGCCGCGCTCGCGGCGGTGCTGATCATCACGGCCGCAGCGCTGGTGGCGGCAGGGCCATTGATCCGCTTGCTGGGTGACAAGGTCGAAGCAGTCATCACGCGCCTGCTCGGCGTACTGCTGGCAGCGCTTGCCGCGCAATATGTGATTGACGGGCTCAAAGGCAGCTTCGTCGCCTGAGCAACGCGGGGGCGTGCTTGTATCGCAGCCCCGTCAGAGCCCGGACTGATCAACTTCCCCGGCAAGGCCGTCGTCCAGAACCGTGCCGCCGAGGCCTGCTTCCTGCGCGATAAGCAAGCTCTCGTGCTCGACATCGCCGGGCAGCGACATCACGTGATCGACACCCGCAACCGTGATCACGTAGCTACCGTCCTCGGCATTCTTGATGTGTCCCTTTTCCTTGAGATACCATAGGAAAAAGTCGATGTTTTCATCGGAAAGCCACGTGCTTTTCTGGAGGAAATAGATCCCCACGCCCGGATCCTTCGGAAAGGCGCGCCGCTTGTTGTAGAGCAGTTTGAGAATGCCATCCGAAATCAGCGCATCGGTGAGGTTGTTCGCGCGCTGCGCGCCTTCCTCGCTTTTTGACGAAAAGCGGTATCCGGTCCGCTCGGCATATTCCTGATTATACTTGCGGCGCGCTTCATCGCTTTTCAGCGTCCGGAACGCGGCCACGAGCGCGCTGAACTTGTCGATATCGGCGGTATCGGCGTGATCAGGGTGATAGATCTTCGCCAGCTTGCGATAAGCGACTTCGAGCGAGGTCTCATCGCATTCCGGATGAACCTGCAAAATGGCGTAGAGATCTATGAACTTACCATCATTTTCCATTGGAATACCCTGAAGCCGCTTTTCGATTATGGAGCAAGAGATTGGTCACAGGCTAGCCCGAGAACTGGATTTCATCCTTGGTCGGATCATATCTGATCTGGATCCCTCGTTCGCGAATGACATCAAGAAAAATGAACTCGTCATCGCTTGATGCCTCCAGTTGATCGGCGATTCTTGACTGGCGCAAGCGCGGGGCAATCTTCTTGAATTCCCCTACCGAAATGCTGAGCCGCGAATCCGCCGAAACCCGCATCAGAGCGGTTCCCGCATCCACGCCATTGACGAGATACTTCTTGCGGATATCGATTTCAGAGCCTGCATCGGCGCGGCCAAACGGCGCGCCAAGATCAAACTTGATCCCCTGCACCCCGATCTTGCCGGATAGCAGATCACTGTTTGCACCGCGCGGCATATCAACCATGGCATCGGTTCGCGCAGGAAGCTGCGCCAGCGCGGCAGCATCCGATTGCAACGGCAAACCGGATTCCTCCGAAGCCATCTCAGCCGTACCATTTTCGTCGCTGTCTGATGAAAAACTACGAATGATCGCTACCCGAATGCTTGGCTGGCCTTCAAATACCAGGATACGGTCAATCAACTGCAAGCCCTGGCTGGAAAACTGCAAACCGATCAGAAAAACGCAGTATACAAGGCAGAACGCCGCGCTTGGCCGCTCGATCGAGCCCTTCGCAAGAACTGACATTTCCCGATCAATTCTCATCAGATCGACACAACCCTGCCGTTTGGCCGCCTAGCCCGAAGTGGACTTCTCGAGACGCTCCGGATCAAAGCACAAATGCCCTTGCTCGCTATCAAGGCCCCCTGCGCTGGTCTAGATCACCGGCACACTCATACCAGATGAGCGAGCCAAAGTCCGGCTGCAATTGCCACGCCGTATGGGACTGACCAACCCTTGAGCAATCCTTGCCTGCTCGCGCCCTTGCGCACGACCCGGCTCGCCATCATGGCGAAGACGAGAAGAAACCCCGAAGCGGCCGTCCAGCCGAGCAAGGCAAATGGCGATGCCATCGGAAGGCCCGGCACACCAAGCGCGGCGGCCGCATAGAACTTGGCGTCACCGCCCCCGATGATATCGAACTTGAAGAGTGCCATGCCGATGATCAGCGCGATGATAGCATGGACAAAGCCCCACATGGCCAGACCGGGGCCATGAAGATACACGACTGCCCCCACGCTGGCCGCCGCCAGAGTGAGGCACAGCACATTGGACAGCTTTCTTTGCCAGATATCGAGACCCGCCCCCAAAGCCGCGAGGGCGAGGGCAGGCCACAGCGCTGGTTCAAGCATCACGATCCGAGGGGCATCGTGACCGTGCGACCGGCAGGCGCGGCCTCGGGTTTGCCTTTTGCGGCGGTGGCAGGGTCGCTCTTAGCCGCACGCGCGCTGCCGGCATATTGCACAGTCATGCGCGGAGCGCCGGCCATCACCGGCGCCGAACGGATCAGCACTTCATTGGGAGAAATGCGGACTGCCGAACCTGTCAACTGCCCGCGAGACGCGCTCCCCGTGTCAGCTGCAAGAGCGCTGCCCGTAGGCGCAGCGACCGGCGAAGCTGCCAGCGCGCGCTCCTGCACAGGCTCGCGCTTGGCCAGCGATTTGGCCGCCTGAAGCCTGATGAGGTTTGCTGCAAAGCGTTCATTTTCCGGCTGATCGCGCAGCGCCGCCATGAAGTACTGCTCGGCCAGATCATTGCGGCCCAAATTCGCCCAGGCCACCGCCAGGCCGTTCGCGGCATCAGCGCGAGTTGCACGATTGCTCAGTGCCAGCTGGAAATTCGCAATGGCGGATGCGACATTGCCCTTGCGCAGTTCGGCCCGGCCGTCTTCGAGCGCGCTGTCACCACTGTTCGCCAGCTGGCTTTCGCCCTGGGCGACGTTCGGCTTGCCATTGAACCATTTCCCCACGACCGGGAAAGACTGGCAACCCGAAAGTGCCACCAATGCTGAGCCAAGAATAGCTGCCTTGATCTGTACTTGCATAAATCAGCCCCCCGTCATTGCCGGTATCATTTCGCGAACAATCCGCACCGCACCAGGCAACATCAGCACTCCAATCATAGTTGGTAGCATACAAACAACAAGCGGAATTGAGATAAGAACCGGAAGCCTGTAGGCCTTCTCTTCAGCCCGCATCCGGCGCTTTTCACGCATTTCATTGGCATATACGCGAAGCGTATCGCCAATGCTGGTGCCGAGCTTGTCAGACTGGATGAGCAAGGTCGCAAAGCTTTTGACCTCTTCGACCCCGCTTTCCTCGCCCATCTGGCGCAAGGCATCATCACGCTGCGCACCCGCACGCAACTGGAGCGTCACGTTCGACAGCAGTGCCGAGATCAGCGGCTGGGAATAGACCATTTCGCGGCCGACGCGGTCCATGGCCGCTTCAAGCCCCAGACCCGCTTCGACGCAGACAAGCATCAGATCGAGACAGTCCGGAAAACCATTCGTGATCTCCTCTGACCGCCGGTCGGCGCGGGCCTGGATGAAGAGATTGGGAAGATACAGCCCGCCCAGCGCGATCAGCGAGCCGACCACGTATAGTTGGATGAAGGACATCGGCTCGGCGGCTGATGCCGACAGGATGACATAGAGTGTCGGCAGCCCCAGTGTCAGGGTCAGCCGCAGAAGTGTGAAGATCTTGGGCGCTGCCGGCGACGTGTAACCGGCCGCGCGCAATTTCTGCTTGAGCTTGTCAGACTTGGTGTCTTCAAGGCTGAGCCCGGACTTCTCGATCCTTTCGGCCAGTTGCATCCATTTGCTGGACTTGTCTGCCTGAAGTCGACCCGCCACCGGGGCGGCATAACTGGATGAAGAGATCGTCTTGATCTGGGAACGGATCTGGGCGCGGTTCACCGCGTAATTGATGACACTGATAGACACCAATACAATCAGTATGAACACAAGCATCAAAACGGAGATGCGAGCGACAGTATTGAGGGCGAGAAACTCTATCACATCACACCTTTATGTTCACCATTCGCCTGATCAGGAAAACACCGAAGAAATACCACAGGATCATGAGCGGAAAGCCGATGAAGAAAATCGGGTCTCCAGCCACATCGAAATAGAATTCCGGGTTCAGGGTGAACACGCCCACGAAGGTAAGCACCGGAAGCGCGGTCAGCATGATGCCTGTCATGCGGCCCTCGGATGAAAGTGCCCTGACCTTGAGGAACAACGAGGCGCGTTCGCGTATCACGTTGGCAAGATTATCAAGGATTTCGGCAAGATTGCCGCCCGTCTGGTTTTGCACCGAGAGCGAGGTTACGAACATGCGGATGTCATCAAGGTCCCAGCGCTCGGCCATGTCGCTGAGGGCTTCGGTCAGGTCCGAGCCATAGGCGACTTCGTCGGTTACGACGCCGAATTCGGAACCGATCGGATCGACCATTTCCTGACTGACAAGATACAGCGCGCCCGAAATCGGATGGCCGGAACGCAGCGAACGGACAAAGAGATCAATCGCGATCGGGAACTGCGCTTCCATCTTCTTGCGCCGCTTCTGTGCGAGCCACGACACAATCGTGAGCGGCAAGCCAATCGCACCCGCCGCCGCAAAGGACAGGATCAGGATAAGCGCGCCAGCGCCAAGCTGGTAATTGGCCTGCACGGCAAGCATGCTTGCCGAGATGGCGAGAACAGCAAACAACACACCAATCGCCGCCAGAACCTGGCCGACTGTCCAGCCAACCGCAGCCATCGCCAGATTGCGCCGCAGCGTGAAATAGCTTTTGCCGAAAAGGCCGGTGGCATCGCCGCCAGCCAGCGGATCATTCTTGCGCAATACGCCAACGACATCATCGCGGCTCTTGCCCTGGGCCATCAGCTTCAACCGCTTGTTGACCGCGCCCATATAGGAACGGCGTTCGGCCGTAGCGCTCAGCACAAGCTGTGTGACCAGAAAGACCGCGCCGAAAATGGCCAGCAGGCTCAGGAACCTGATCTCGTTAGGACCGAACATCAGTTGACGCCCAGCCGCACTGACGGATTGAAAAGGTCGCTGGGAATATCAATGCCGAGGTCCGCTGCGGCCTGCAGGAACTTGGGCCGAATACCCGTCGCCTCGAAATGGCCCAGAACGCGTCCGTCATCCCCCCGGCCAGCCATCTTGAACCGGAAGATGTCCTGCATGGTGACGGTTGTGCCCTCCATCCCCACGATTTCCGAAAGGCTCAGCAACCGCCGGCGACCATCCGCCTGACGGCCAATCTGGACAACCACGTTGATCGCCGACGCAATCTGTGCGCGGGCAGAAGTGGGGGAGATATCGACCCCGCTGATCCCGATCATCTGTTCGATGCGCGACAGCGCATCGCGCGCAGTGTTGGCGTGAACCGTCGTCATCGAACCATCGTGGCCGGTGTTCATCGCCTGCAACATGTCAAACGCCTCACCGGCGCGGATTTCCCCGAGGATGATCCGGTCTGGCCGCATACGCAGGGCGTTCTTGACGAGATCGCGCTGCGTCACTTCGCCGCGCCCTTCGAGGTTTGACGGCCGCGTTTCCAGCCGCGCCACGTGATCCTGCTGGAGCTGCAATTCGGCGGAGTCTTCGATGGTGACAATGCGTTCCCGGCCATCGATGAACGAGGAAAGGGCATTGAGCAGCGTGGTCTTGCCGGAACCCGTACCGCCCGAGATGATGACATTGCGCCGCGAACGGACGACCGCACTGAGAACCTCGGCCACCTCTCGCGGGATACTGCCGAGTTCGATAAGCCGCTCCATGCCGATCCGCTTCTTCGCGAACTTGCGGATGGAGAGCAGCGAACCGTCAATCGCAAGCGGCGCCACGATGGCATTCACGCGGGAGCCATCGGCAAGGCGCGCATCGACGAAAGGCGATGATTCATCAACCCGGCGGCCGACCGCGCTGACAATCTTCTGGATGATCCGCAGCAAATGGCGTTCATCCTGAAAGCGGGTTGGGACTTTCTCGAGCAGACCGAACCGCTCGACAAAGACGGACTTGTGCCCATTGACAAGAATATCGGTGATAGACTCGTCCGCTAGCAGCGGCTCAAGCGGCCCGAGGCCGAGCAGTTCGTCCAGCACTTCGCTGACGAGATTCCGGCGCTCGGCCAGATTGAGAGCGGCGTCTTCCTCGACAAGGATCGACATCACAATGTCGCCAACCTCTTCCTCGATCTGCTGGCGGGACAATTTGTCCAGCAGGGAGAGATTGATACGATCAAGCAGCTTGCGATGGATCGCGCTCTTGAGAGTGAGCATCTTGTCGACCGCGGCGTCGGAGTGTGCGGCCTGTTCAGTTACTGGAACGACTTCGCCGAGGCTCGGAGCCTCGCTTTCACGGGGTGGATTGATCTGCCATTTCATAGTCGGTCACCAAGATCAAAACGCGCATGGAGTTCGCTCACAAGCTTCTCGACATCCTGCGCGTAGGGTGATTTCTTCCTCAGTTCCTGAACCAGCAGGCCCTGATCCTGTGCAAGGATGAGGTTCTGGTTGTCAGACCCGAGTCCAGCCAGCACCTTGTGCTGCAAGGCCTCCTCGACATCGCTCAGGCTGATTGAGCCAAACAGACGCTTTTCGACCCGGTTGACGACCACGGAGATCGCTTTGCTATCCAGTCCCAACCGGCGGAAGAGATCAAGGCGCCGCTTGGCCTGCCGCAGGCTTTCAAGGTTCTGTTCCACCAGCATCAGCACGCCGGTAGCTTGCGCCAGAACGGAAAGGCTCCAATTGGTGAGGTTGGATGGCAGATCGAGCAACACGACATCGTACATCCGCCGCGCCAGAGCGAAAACCTTCTGGAGTTGCGCAGCTTCGATCGATTCAAGCGGAACAATATCATGCGGCGCGCCGACAATGGCCGCGCCGCTGCTGTGGACGGCGGCAACCGATTTGAGCACTTCGGCATCGATGCGCGCACCGGCCTCAAGAAGGTCGGACAGGCTGCGGCGGGATTCGAGCCCCAGGAGATTGAGCGCGCGCCCAGCCTGAATATCAAGATCAAGCAGACAGACGCGTAAGCCGCCATTTGCCAAGCTTGCGGCGAGGTGGGTGGCAAGCGTAGTGCTGCCGGAAGCACTGGGAGACCGCGTGATGGCGATCAGCGGCGCCTGCTTCACACGCGCGCGGATCTCTTCATTGCGGACTTCGAGCACCGCCACCGCGACTTGCAGCAACTCGTCAGCGGACAAGGGCAAGGCCACCACATCGGCCACGCCTTGTCTGACCAGCGTGCGCACGAGCGTCAGATCGGCGCTTTCCAGCGCCACGATCTGCGGCAAATTGGGATGGGACCGGCGCAATTGCTCAATGCGGCGCATTGAGGACGGCACCTTCGGGTCGACATGCAACACGACAATGCCGGAACCTTCGACATGTTCGTCCCGGAGTTCTTCGGCGAGCTCCAACGGAACGAAACTGCCTTGCCCCAGCCATTGCGCATCGGCGCCATCTTTCAGAGCAGCGATATGATCGCTGCTCGCAATGATTGTCATTGGGGCTGACAGTCCCAAATCGTGTTCCTTTCCAAGGCCAATAGGGTTTTGTGAATAGGTCATATCAGTTAAAAGTTTGCCCTTGGCCGTCTTCCATTGTCAGCGAGTATGAGAAAGTGGGAAGAGTAAGGTTACGTCCAAAAAGAATGATGGACGAAAACTGCACGTTGGCGATCCTGACATTCACAAGCGGCGAGATATCCATCCCATTTGGATTTCCTGCATAGCCAAGGCCTGAGTCGCTGTAGGTCACCGTGAGATTTTCTTCCCTGATGGCAGGCATGATTTGCCTCATACGGTTCAACAAGCGTGTGAAGCGGGCCGCGTCAGAACCGAGGCCGGCGGGGCAAGGTGCCAAGGTGCAAGCGCAGCCGCCGCTGGTGCAAGTGACCACACCCAGAGCGCCGGCGGGGATCCGGTCTCCCTGTATCAGCGTAACGCCGCCAACCGTCTGCCCCACATAACTTTGCGTGAACAGCTGCGGGGCAATTGGATCGGTAACCACCGCCATCCGCGCGCCGATCTGCGCCGCTTTGCCGCCCTGGTTGATTTCGTAGAGAAACCGTCCGCCATCAATAATGCCGAAAAAGAACAGCAGAAATATCGGCAGAATAATCGCGAATTCCGCGGCACTTGCGGCCCGTTCGCACCGCCAGAACCCCTGAGGCGCAAGAGAGCGGTTCATATGCCCATCCCCACTGCTTCCTGCTTGGCATTCAGGGTGAACTGGGAGGTGACAACACCGAGACCGCCAAACAGCGGCGTGTAATCCACGGTTGTGGTGATCAGGATACGCGGTGCGTTGCCTTCATTGCGATAGAGGCCCGATTCAGACAGTGTTCCAGTCAGGCAATTGACGGTTATGGTAATGTCGGAGGCTTCCCAACCTCTCACGCGGGGCTGCCCACCCGACAATTGGCCAGTGCGCGTCAATTCCCGCACCGCAGTCAAAGCAGCGGCATTGGTGACCGGCGTTCCGCCCGGACATCCGATCGATGTAAATGGCTGTCGGCTGGCATACCGCGCACCGTCGCGCAGGCCCTTCACCACCTGATGCTGGTTGTAGAAATAGTATCCCAGTTCGATCGAGCCGAACAACAGCAGGATCAGAAACGGCAGCACCAGCGCCATCTCCACCGCCGCCGAACCACGCGCGCAGGACCAGAACCTAACCCGCTTGATCATTTGACCAGATACGGCAGATCGCGCCGGACCACCGCTCCCGCTGTCTCGCCGGACGATCCGGCGCTCGTTTCGCCAATAACCTCAACGTAGATCTGGTCTTGCCCCGTTCCCCGACGGCCGCCTCCAGCGCTACGATTGTAAGACGGTTCGACGAGGAACACATCCATCCAGCGCTGCACGGGCACGCCGCGCGAATTGCCGTTCACATTGTTAGCTGTGCAGTTGACCACAGCGACAGACAGACGCCTGCGGTCAGCGATCGCGGCACTCGGGATCGTCCCCGAGCCATAGCCGCCGCCACTTTGCTGCTGGCTGCATATCGGTGTGCCATGGTTGACCCTAGTATTGCCCGTGGCATTGGCCGGGCTGGGTCCCAGAACCCGGACGCCATCAACCAACTGTCCGACGTTCTGCATCTCCCAGAGATAGACCTGATAGCGGGTCGCATTTGATGGTAGGCCGGTATTGGCCGTCCAAACCGCCGTAGTGTCCCACCGGGTTCCGGCTTGTGCCCCCTCGGTGCGCAGATAATGCGTGCGGAAATAGGTATCGCGGTGCCAATTGCCATCGCCGAAAGCTGTGGTGCAGGCACCTGGACGATTTGTTGCCAGCGCATGGCAGACATCGCGCGGGTGCCCCATTGCAGTCGGCGTCGTTCCCGGCGCGGCAGGATCGTAGAGCGTGGCCGGTTCGTTCCACCCCTGGCTCTGGATGCGGCAGGAATTGTTGCCATTGGCATTGCTGGCCCGCACCAGATCCTTGCGCGAATTCAGTGAAGGCGGGCAGATGCCGCCCGTCTCGCAGCCTTGGTTATCGTAAACATCAAAACGGGTGTTCAGCGCATCGGTCACACTGGCCATGTTGCCCGGCTCGGTATCGACCGTGTCGGCACCGCTCTGCGAAATACAATTCCCCGGGGGCGAGACCCAACCCAGCGCCATGCGCACGCCAACCGCACCATTGGCAAGGCCGGTATCGAGATAGCCAAAGTTGCCGGGGCTCCAGCTTCCGCCGCCGCCGCGAACGACAAGCAGACCGCGACCGGCAGAACCGTTGATAAAATTCGCACTGGGATCAGCAGCCTCGTTCGGATTGCAGATCATCAGCGGCGGCGTACGGCACAACGCCGAACCAAGCCCCGCAACGGCCTGCGAGAAGATGTCTCCCCGAAGCGCTCCGACAATCGGGGTCAGCGCATAATTTGCCGTCCGGGTGTTGACCTGCACGCACACAAAGGCGGCCTGCGCGAAGGCCGTATCCGCCAAGGCCCCGGCATCCGCGCAAGTTTCGGCAGCGCCTTGCGTCGCGTAAATCCGCACGGTGAGGTTCGCCACATCGCGGCCCGCGCCATCATTGGCGAAGCGAGTCTCGTTGCTGATGAAAGTCGTCGCCGCCGATCGCGCACGCGCAACAGCCCCATCGCGGCGATCCAGCTGCGTTGCCGCAGCCAGTGCCGCCTGATCAGCTGCATTCTGGAGTTCGGAATCCATCGCAGCGACGCGCGCGTAATCAAACGCAATACCCGCCACCGCCACAAGTGCCGGAAGAGCCAAGGCGTACAGCGCAGCAGCGGCGCCGCTTTCGTCAGACCAAAGGCCGATCTTCCCTAAAGTCGCACCTCGACGCGACATGACACTTGCTCCTTTTCCAACTTACTGCGGCCCTTGGCCTTGCCCCACATCGGTGGTCTGCAAGCGCTCGGGCTGCTTGACGGTATCGGTGTTGTAACGGTTGATCGCCTGCTCAGCCTGATTGCCGCTCGTCACCATCGGGCCATCATAGACCGGATCGGGATCGACCACCTGTGCCATCATCGTCTGGCGATTGGCCTCGCCGAACTTTGCCGCGTTCGGCTCGTTCAGCACGGGCGGGTAGGACGCGCAGGCGGCCATCGCGGGGAGCAGCACCAGTGCGGCGGCTGTGCGCAGCAAGCGATCAGAATTCATAATCATCTCCCTGGGGCGCAGCCGTCTTTGCAGGGGGCAGCGGCACTTCGATGTAATCCTCGCCGAGCAGAATGCTCGCCGCCGCATCGGGATCCTTGATCCGATCAGTCGGCAAACGCACCTGATCCGGACGGATCGGCTGCACCAGTCGCGGTGTCACGATCACCAGCAATTCCGTTTCGCCCTTCTGGAATTCGGTCGACCGGAACAGCGTGCCGAGGATCGGGATCGAGCCGAGGATCGGCACCTGATTGATGATGGTGCGGAAATCACGCTGCAACAGGCCCGCAATGGCAAAGCTTTCACCGTCGCGCAGTTCGAGCGTGGTGCTCACCCGGCGGGTCTGGATGCCGGGGATCGAAATCCCGTTGAGCTGGAACGAGGCCGCCGGATCAATCGCGCTGACTTCAGGCTCAACCCGAAGATTGATCGTGCGATCGCCAAGCACGGTGGGCGTGAAGCCAAGGCTGACACCAAACGGTTTGAACTGCACGGTAATCGCACCAACAACACCCTGCTGGCCAGCGCCAGCACCAGCGGCAGCGCCTTGCTGAATCACCGGCACCGGGAATTCCCCGCCCGCGAGGAACGCTGCGGTTTCACCCGAAAGCGCCACCAGCGTCGGTTCAGCCAAAGTCTTGGCCAGCCCTTTGGTTTCCAGCGCATTCAGGTAGGTTTCAAAATTCATGCCGAGGAAACGGAAGGTTTCACCAAAAATGCCGAAACCGTTACTTATCGAACCCGCTGCAAGAACAGCGGCACCTGTATCGGGATCGGGCGTGAGCGTTGAACCGGGGCCGGTTACCGCATTGAACGATCCGCGCTGGATAAACCCGCGAAAGCCAAGATCCTGGCCGACACTGCGGCTCACCTCGGCAAAGCGGACTTCGAGCATGACCTGCTGGCTCGCGCCCAGCCCGATCATGTTGACAACCTTGTCCCCCGCGTAAGTGCGCGCCAGTTGCATCGCGCGGGAAATATCACCGGTATCATAAGCCATGCCGGTAAGGACGAGGGAATCGCCCGATATCTGGGCATCAATCTTGGCATTGGGGATCAGGCGTTCAGCCTGCTTGCGAAACGCATCGGCATCAGGGCCAACCGCCACATTCATCACGGCGAGCACCCGGCCCGCGCTGTCATACAACGTCAGGCTGGTGGTGCCCATGCCTTTGCCCAGCACATAGACGGATCTTTCGGTAAGCGGCACGATATCGGCAATTTCCGGATTGCCCACCATCGCGCGGGCAATCGCCCGTTCGGTGCGGACCACCTGGCTTTTGTTCATCGGCACTTCCAGCGTGCCGGCATGGAGCGGATCATCCAGCATCTGCGCGGCTGCGGGCATCGGCCCGCACACCAGCGCGATGGGCAGCGTCGCCATCAAGGCGGATCGGAGCAGTTTAGTAACCATTGGGACGCACATCCTCCGATTTGATTTCAGTGCCGCGCACCACCACCATCTGCGGGCCGCGCGGGCGGCGCGGCGCTGTTTGCATGCCGCCACCAGCAGGCGCGGCGGCCGCTGTGCGCGGCGCAGTCTGTGCCGTGGCACCCGTGCGCCTTTCGGGAATGAACAACCCGCCGCTCATCTGCCGTGCAGTGACAATGCGGCGACCGGATGATGATTGATCCTGCACATTGCGCAGCGCGAGGCTGAGCCGCCCGATCTGGGTCGACAGCACCAGTTTCTGCGCATCTTCCGGCGTTACCATCAAGGTTGCCGTTTTGCTTTCGGCAGGGTCGGTATTCTGTTCACCAGCGCGCAGATCAACCGCCAGTACTTGAATGCTTTCCATGATGACACTCGTCATCTTGTCATCACTGGTGGCGCCATCGCCGGGGATCTGGCGAGTCAACAGCACATCAACCACATCGCCGGGCGTGACAAAACCGGCCACCCCGGTAACGGGATCGACCGGCACGGTAACAGCGCGCATGTTCGACGGCAGATTGGCCGATAGCACAGCCCTTTCGGAAATTCTGGAAACAAGGATCGGCTCACCGCGCGCAATCGGGCGGATCGCCACATTGCCTGCGCCCACCAGACGCGGCGTATCATTCTCGCCAAAGGAACCCTGCGGCACGGAAGCCGCCGGCCATGCCAGCAGGCGGACATTATCCCCGGTCAACTGATCGCCGAACGCCAGATCGGCATCGGCCACCGCGATGCGAACAAGTTCTTGTTTCTGTTCGACATCTTCTTTCTGTGCTTCAACCCCGGTAAACCAGGCATTGGCAAGAAAAGTCGCGATCAGCCCAAGAAACAGCGCCGCCGCAATGATGATGATATTACGTTGCCGCATGGTCCCCCGCCAGATGAGCAATCACATATATTTGCCCGACCGTATCAGAAACTAATCCGGCCGGGCAAACATTTAGTAAATATCCAGTCGACTTACGCGCCGGTGGAGTTCGTGATCGTGGTCGCCGTAGACGTCAGCGCACCACTGATGGCGGTTTGAAGCGCAACAGCACCAGCGACGATGCCGATACCGATGACTGCAAGGATCAGCGCATATTCAGCAGCCGAAGCGCCCGATTCATCACGAATGAAATCATTGAGGAACTTTTTCATAATCATTCTCCTTCACCACAAGTCTTTAACTTTTCCCGCACCGCACGGAAGTAACGGCACACGAGTTTGCTTTGGCAAGACAACTCGTGTTGCCTGCCCAATCGAACCGAACACTGTGAAATCCCCCGTAGCCATTATGGCTGTTAGCCAAGGAAACTCACGATCGCCCTTTCGACCGTTTCAACATCCCCATGTGTTAGTTTCTCGTCAACTCTGTGCGTTGGTTAACGAATTTGGCATCCCGTATTGAGACATTAACTACGGCATGGATGAATTCAAACGGTTTTTCATCGCATACAGGTTAATTGAAGTTAATCTTTTGTTAGTTAAAGGCTTTTATTCTCGGCATATGGCGCGGATCATGATAATCCTCGCGTCAAAGAGAAAACAACGGGCCCGATTAATGAACCACGCCATCAGCCGTGAAAGCTTGCAAAATCCTCTGTTTCTGCGAATCATCGCAGTCATGAAGGCTTATCTCGCCTCGCTGAATCTCCGCGCGATTCGTTTGATTCGTGCCCTCCCGCGCAAGATGAACCTTGTGATAGCGGTGTGGCTGGCGCTCATTTCTCTGGCGGGCTTGTTCAAAGTCGCCTCCTCACCCAGCCCGATTTTCAGCGCAGGCGATCTGTTCAATACGGCTATGCCTTATCTTCTGATCGCGCTGGCGCCGATTGCGGGATACCGCATCGCGCTGTCCGCTTTCGGTACGCGCATCCTGCCTGCCCAGCCCGCATTCCGGCTGGCGCTTTATGGTCAGTGGCAGAACCTTGATCCGCTGCGCGCGCGCAGCCACCCGGCTTTTGGGCCGGATGCCTTCATGGTTTCGCTGATGATCGGGATGCTGCTGAATATTCCGGTGCGCACGCTCGAATTCCTCGCTGCTGTTCCCGCGATGAATGCCAATGCGCCCGCATGGGGCACCACCCTGTTCCACGTGATGGCATTTGATGTGATCGCGATGAACTTCATCTATGCGGTGTGTTTCGTTATGGCGCTGCGTTCGATCCCGCTGTTCCCGCGGATGCTCGGCTTTGCCTGGGTGATCGACATCGTGATGCAATTCGCCATTGCGCACCGCGTCGGGCTGGAAGGCGATTTGCCGCCAGTGGTGGGCAGCGCGCTGCAAGATCTGCTGAATGGCAATATCACCAAGGTGCTGATCAGCGTGACGATCTGGCTGCCCTATCTGCTGCTGTCGGAACGGGTGAATGTGACTTTCCGGGCACGCGCTTCGGCCAGCTGACGGTGGCTCGCGCTTTACATCCTGTTGCAGGAAACTGGAGCGGGAGTGGGAATGTGCAACGGACGTGATCATGAATTGAACCGGGTGGTTTGAGACAGTCCACTTTCACAGAGCCAGCGTGGGAGCAGGTCTCTTTGGCCTATTGCGCGGCTACGGGTCGCTTGAAGTAATGGAATGGTGGCCAGCTCGACACATACGTCCACCCGGCTTTCCTCATTTCTTCGCGCATCTCGTCGACCATCCAAACGCCTCCGATCCGCCGCTTGTATTCCCACTGCTGGTCCGTCTTGCGAAAGATGAGTTTGAGCAAACCCGCATCAATGAGCTCATGACCGTCATCGCCTTCTTCCCGGAGAATGCGCATCTCGTTGAAAGCGTGCGCTCCGAGCCTGACCACCTTTTCGCCCTCAAATCGGGTCGCGTCATCGTCGTCAATATTGAGCTTGAAACGCTGCTGCGCTGCCTGTTTCGATATACCAAGCGCGTCTCCGATGTCTGTCCAGGTCAGCCCTGATCGGCGGGCGGCGTCCACCCAGCGCTGAAGATCAAGCCGTCCTTCATCGGCTACCAGATACGCTGCCGTGATAGCGTCCCTGAACTCCTCGGCGCTCTCGCCCGTGAATGGCGGTTGGCGGTTGTTTGCCCACTCAACCATTACTGCTGCCGTGCTTTTTCTGATGGCTTGTTGCTCTGCAAGATTCATGGCCGATCTCCGTCAATGAGTTCATGACGAATCGTCAATATGATATTGACGCACGTTCGTCAATATATCGTTGACGTGAACGCCTGAACCATTCGCCTCGGCAACGAAGCCGTTTACGCAAGGGTGCTACCACCTGAAGCGAGCGGATAGCTCGCCTGCCCGAATGGGGTATCAACCTGAATCCGCCTCCAAGAGTAATCAGACCGTCCATTAACGATCCGCCAAGCCCCGGGTATGCGCCACCAGCGCGAACAGCACCGCAGGATTGCTGCTGTGGACCTGCGCTTCCCAACTTGCCTCGGCTGCAAGGCGATCAAGCTCCGCCTCCGCCTCGGGCAGTGCCGCCTTCATGGCGTCAGAAATGGTGGCAAGCTCATCAGGCGAAGGCGAGGGCTTGCAGAAGCTTTCCCTGATTTGCGGGTCGCGTATCGCAATCGCGGCTGGCAAGGTCAGAATGCCGTCACGCAGGTCCTCTTCACCACCGCCGCCAAGCGAGGCCAGACCCCGGACATCTCCCACATCATCACAACCATGATAGAGTGTGCCAAGTAGGCCACCGAAGCGGCGAAGGCTGTCGTCACGGGTCGCCAGGCAGGCACAGGTTTCAAACATCGATCCCGTGTCTTCCCCGGCAATGTCGCGCCAATCTTCAATGCCGAGCGGCTGCCGTCGCAGTCGCCATTGCATGCATTCCGCAATGCCAAGGCGCGTCAGCAAGGCCGAACACAATTTGATGTCGTGTGGATCGTCAGCGACCATGCGGTAGGCCTCGGCCACGATATGCCCGGACGCCATCAGCGCTGGCAATTGTCCGAAACGGGCGTGCAATGTCGCCTTGCCACGCCTGGTGGGCGAGGCGTCGAGAATGTCATCGATGATCAGCGACACATTGTGAAGCATTTCCAGCACAACGGCGGATCGCACCAGTTCGGGTGTTGCTGCTTCACCGGTAACGGCATGGTGGCAGGCAAAGATGGTGAGCGGCCTGAAATATTTGGACGGTGCGAGAAATTGCCACTCGAGCATTGGACGCATGTCAGTGCCCTGCCCCATCACCCAGGTCTCGATCGTGGACCTGAGCTGGCCGATTGCGTCGGCAAAGCCGAGATCTGCAATGATGTCGGCAGTGATATCGGTCATACGGAGCTTTCACTTGGGGCGGTGAACACGGCGATCACGGCTTCACACGCCAGCGGCGGTAGGATGTATCGGACGGGACAGGCGTGCCAGACAGGCGCCCTGCTACAGCGTCGAGAAGTTCAGCCAACGCCCCGGCCATGCCCTGCTCCGAAGCGCCGGTTTTGGCGAGGAGTGCTGCCGCGTAGCTTGCAAGCTCAGCGCCGGCAGCCTCCAATCCGCCTTTCTCGCTGTTGAGCCGCCTTGCGAGCGTAGAGGTTCCGGTGAGCAGGTCCTGCGCCATGGCCAGCGGCAATTCAGCAAGGCTCTGCGCTGGCCGTTCGGCCATGCCGCCCCCCATTGGGGCGAGCGGCGGTGAGGCACCTTCGAGCAGAGCCCAGGCGGTGGCCGCATAGGCAGCCGGCACCAGCGCCAAGCGTGCTGCAAGCAGCAAAGTCTCGGAATAGCGATGCGGCGCGATCAATTCGATCGGCGCGCCCTGGATCTGGCCGCGGCGCTGGGTGTCGGCGGCCTGCAAGGCGGCGGCAGCCAATATGCCGCTTTCCACGGCGCTTTCCACAGTCGCCATCCCGACTGCGCCCGACACATAGTCGCCCGCCAGCGCCAGCCACGGCAAGCGCGGTTGCCTTGCTGACGGCCGGAAAGCCAGACTGCCAACATCGTTGACGAACAATTGGTGATCCTGATTGGTGCGCATAGCGGTGCGCTCCCAGTCCACGTCGCTGTCGGGATCGCCCCATCGGGCTCCCGGCCGGAAACCGGGCAGATAAGGCGCAGCTTCCTGAAGCATCGCAAAGGCCATCGCTTCGGCATTGCGAGAGGGGATAAAATCTCCGCGCGAAGCGGCCAATGCCAGTACAGTAATGTCGGCCATGCGGGGATCGGTGTCCCACAACTGGGACAGGTCGCAGAAACTGAGCCCATATTTGGAATCATGAAGCCCGACCTGCCCGGCGGGCAGACCGGGAAGCCTCCGCTTCAGCCACAGATCCACTACGGGGATAGCCGCCGATCGTGCGGTTTGCATGCGCGCCAGATCAGGCACATAATCAATGAGTGCCTCCGTGCCTGAAGGAGGCGCCGGGTCCATGACCAGGTCCAGCATGCGCGGGGCGGGCACCGCCAGCACGACATTATCAAAGCTCCGCTCTTCGCCCCCGGCGGTCAGCAGCGGCCGGCTGTCGGCTATAACAAGCCTTTCCACTTCTGTGCCTAAATGAATGGTCACGCCAAGTTCGCGGAGGCGCTGTTCCCACGGATCGATAATGCAGTCGGCACAGCTGGCCTTTGCGAGCCAGGCGAAGGGCGCGCCGCTGGGGAAGCTGGAGAAGCGCCGGAGGAAACGCTGGTAGGATTTGGCTGAGACCATATCGCTATCAAGCGACCAGACGGTTGAGAGGATATAGTTGTTCAGCCGGGCGACGTCGTTGGTGGCATAGGGCCTGCCGTAGATGAAGCCGTTTACATCAAGCCGCGCTAATGGCGTAAGTTCAGCATTGCCGAGCGGTTCTGCGGCAAGATCAAGCAGCGCAAACATCGACAGGAACATCTCCGCCGGCGGCAGCACCCCGCTGAACAGATTGGCGATCAGGGATTCCACAGTGCTGGGGTTGGCCATTGCCAGACTGCGACCGTCGCGCATGAGCAGGCTGACACCGTCGAAGGAACGGAACTGGCTCGCGCGAGGCCGTCCCAGATCCCGCTCAACAATCTCCCAGAAATTCACATACCAGTCGCAAAACATATGCGGGTAAACATCGCGGGCCATGCCGCCAACCGGCACAGAGGCGAGATTCCCGCCCAGCACTGACGAGGCCTCGTAGAGAGTGACGTCAAACCCACGCTGGGCGAGCCGTAGCGCCGCCGTCATGCCGGAAATGCCGCCGCCGATCACTGCGACCTGCGCCGGGTCGGCGGTTTGTTGCTGTTTGCTGCTGGCCATCTTTATCTCTGCTGCTTAGAATTCAAGGCCAACGCGGCGCGGGTTCATGCTGCCATTACGCAGCGCCGGGATCAGCGCCAGCAGCGCCTGGCCCAGATCGGCGAGCCAGCGGGCATGGAAGGCCGGGTCATCGGCAAGGGAAGCACGCCAGGCACGCTGCCAGGCATCGACATCCCCTGCCAGACCATCACCGCGCGGCGGCCTGCCAGCGATCAGCGCAGCAAGCAGCCGGATGCCATCCTCGAGGCCGGCTGAAAACACGCGGCTCCATAGCTGAACGATGATGTCGCGCGGGCGAATGTCCAGTCCGCCAAAGCCGGAACCAGCCACACGGGCGAACTCCGGATTGCGCGCCGCTTCCTCAAAGCCGCGGCGCGTAATGCGCCACAGCCAGTGGCGGAAATGCCAATTTCGCATCAAGGCCGCGCAGAAACCGAGCCAGCGCATCCCGGGATCGAAATGCGCACGAAATTCGCGAGCGAAGCGCGCCAGATCAGCCGCTTCAAATCGGCCAGCTGCCAGCGCTGCCATGAGGGTGCGTGTCGCGATGACGGCTGACTCCATACCCTGCGAAATGCCCTCGCCGGTAATGGGATCGGCAAAGCAACCCGCATCACCCACCAGCAAGCCTCCGGCAAAATGGTTGGAGGTGATCGCGCCATAGGCCTTGACGATACCACCCACTGGTGGACCGACCGGTCGCGCCTTCCCGCACCCCGGATGCCGTATGGCCAGCCGTTTCAGCGCTTCCTCAAGCGTCGCGGGCACCAACAGTTCCTGTCTGGATGCCGCTTCCGAAAGAAGGCCGACGCCAACATTGCCTCCGCCGCCCCCGGTCGGAAATAGCCAGCCGTAGCCAGGGATCTGATCCTCGTCGAACCAGACGACGGCTTCATCCTCGGCAATGTCCAACCCTTCCAGATAAAGGCGGCGCGCGATACCGGTATGTCGCCGGTCGCGGCGGACGATCCCCATCGATCGGGCGACCACTGATTCCACGCCGTCTGCGCCCACGACGAGAGGGGCTGTCAGAAGTTCCCCATTGGCAAGCGCAACCTGCATCAGGCCAGCATCGCGCGTTACACTGGCAACTGCGCAATCCTCGCGAACGACAGCACCAGCAGCGGCAGCAGCGGCGAGCAATTCTGCATCGAGGCGGGTGCGCGGGACGATCATGCCATGATCGGGTAGCCCATCGGCACCGTCATAATAGGGGATGCTGCCAGACCAGGCACGGTGAGGGCCGAAATAGACACTGTTTCGCCTGATGACCGGCTGGCTGGCACCCGGCAGCACGGAAGGCACACCCATCGCGCGGGCGATCCGCAGAGCGGCAGGCTCCAGATAATCGCCGCACACCTTTTCGCGCGGAAACCGGGCGCGGTCGACCAGCGTGACGTTCACGCCGCGGCGGGCCAAAGCCCAGGCGGCGGTGGCACCAGCGGGGCCTCCGCCTACAACAATCACCTCGACCCGGCGCTTATTCATCTTATCCACCCGATAGCGCCGTCAGTGCATCAAACTGGCGGATCACGATGCGACGCCCCTCTTTGACCAGAACGCCCGCATCCGCCAGCTGGCTCAGCGAGCGGGTTACGGTCTCGCGGGTGCCACCCACCATCGCCGCCAGTTCCGCGTGTGTTGGGGGCCGGAAACAATTCGACACCATCTTCTGTCGCACCTGCTGCCACGGCGATCCGCACAATCTGGGCAGCAACGCGGCCACGCGTATCAACCGTGCCAGCTTCAAACAGCCTGTCGCTCAATTCACGCACCCTTCCCGCCAACTCGATGAGCAGTTGCCGTGCCAAGCCGGGCTCAGCTTCGAGAAGTGCGGCAAAGTCGGCTTGCGACATGGTAGCCACGCGGGCATCGGTGGCGGCCGTAACATTGATGGACCGCTGCCCACCGTCCAGCGCCGCGAGTTCTCCGAAGTGGGTTGGAGCCACCAACCGGCGATAACCCACTTCCTGGCCGTCAATACTGTAGCGGTTCGCCAGCAGTTGGCCGGACAACAAGAGATAGAGGTCCTGCCCCGGCTCTCCGTGCGCCAGCACGGTTTCGCCTTTGGCAAAGAAGCGCAGACGGAGGCTTTGAGCCAATTGGGCCAGTCGGCGCGGGTCGCATCCCGACAACAGCGGAACGCACCCCAGTTCGGCAACAGTTGGCAGCGCGGCATTGGTTGGCATTGCGGTCCCTCAGGCCACAAAGGTGGCGGGCAGGGTTGCCAGAAGCGCCTCGGCAGAACGCATATCGGCAAAGGCACCCATGGCGAAAGCCTCAGAATGGGCCTGACCGAGTTCGGCGACAGCGGTATCGACATCGTTGCAAGCCATCGCAACGCGGGCAGCGATGATGCGGTTGCCCGGTGCGAAAAGCCGCTCTTGAGGATTGAAGGTCAGAGCCCTCTGGGTTGTGGCGGCAGCCTCGGGCAGCATTCCAGAAACAAGGTATGTTTCAGCGAGCATATTCAATTGTCTGCATACGGCAATGCGTGCTCCGGCAGCGGTTTGTGCTTCAATGATGCTGGCGAGTAGGCCGGCTTGATCCGTTTCGCCGGTCATGCCACGGGCCCATGCCATAGCACTCTGTGCCAACAGTCCGAGATAGGCGAACCCATGCTCGGCAGCCCAATCGATCTGATATTCGGCTAATGGTATGATTGGTTTGTGATCATGCTGCGCTACCAGCATGTAGATATGATAGTGGGTCGCCATGGCTCGATCATAGGGATGGCCGCTCTCATCGGCGAAGCGGCTGGCATGAGCGATGCGGGCACGTGCCAGATCATCGTTGCCGGCAGCCGCCGCTACCAACGCGGCCACACCGATGCCACTGACGACATTGCCGGGCGGTTGACGACGCCCGATGTCTGCAACGAGGGGCTTGAACTGTGCGAAATGTTCTTCGGCAGCCGCGAGATTGCCGGTAAAATAACTCACCTGTACCTGTGCATTATTGGCAATCATGAGCATATCGGCATCGCGTCCGGCTGCATGCGCGAGCGAAGCAAGTTCGTTGGCATGCGCGGTTACAGCGAGATAATCACCCTGGGTGAGCTCGGTCTGAAGCAGCCTCTCTTCCTCCTGGAACAGTTCTGCAAGGCTGCCACTGCGCCGGGCCAGTTCGCGCGCGGAAGCAGCTGTGCCGACTGTCAGCGGATCAGCATAGCCCCGCGTCAACTGACGCACACGGTTAAGCCTGCTGTAGTGCGGCAGCATCGCAACATCGCTGATCGCGTCAGGCTCAGCCTCGAACAATGCGACGGCTTTCGCCAGAGCGGCCTCGGCTTCCATGTAAGCAGCCTTCGCGAGGGCTTGCTCACCGGCTCGGCCATACCATGCGATGGCTTCTCCGGTTGCCCCGGCCGCAGCAAAATGACTCGCAACGATGCCCGCTGGCACGTTCTCGCTATCGACCATGACGTCGGCGATGCGGCGATGCGCGGCGCTGCGCTCCCTTCGCAGCATGGCCGACGCGGCAGCCTCCTGAAGAAGTGCGTGATAGAATTGATATTGCCCGTTAGGGCGCTTGTGCAGAATTTGCCGGGCAATCGCCAGCCCGAGCACCGCGTCCACATCGCCCGTTGCCTGCCCAACCACCCGTGCGAGCATGCGCGCGTCGAAAGCACGGCCGAGCAGCGCCGCCGTTTGCACCACCCCCTTGAGCGGACCAAGCCGGTCAAGGCGGGCAGCAAACAAGTCCTGTAATGAGCCCGGAATTTCGGGCGGCGCATCAGACTCCCCGGTCTGTTCAAGCAGCGATCGTGCGAGTTCCTCAGCAAACAAGGGGATGCCTTCGGCCCGGCGGGCAAGGCCTGCCACAGCTGGCGCATCGGTTGGCAAGTTGCCCAGCAATTCGGCTATCAACCGTTGCAATTCGTCAGTCCCGAGGGGGGGCAGTTGCAGCACATGGGTATTGGTCAGCCCGTGCGACGAGCCATCTGGCCGGGAAGCCGCCAGCACGAGCAAGGGCTGATCGTCCAGTTTCCCGGCGAGCGCACCGAGCGCTTCGAGGCTGGAGGGGTCAAACCAGTGGAGATCCTCGCAATGGAGCACCACAGGTCGATCCCGGGACTTGCCGATCAACCAATCCGCCATGGCGTTCTGATCGGCTTCGCGCTGGGCTGTCGTGCGGGTTTCGGCGGCGATCATCGCCTGAAGTGGGGGCGGAAGGTCAGCAGCGTGTTCACGCATGGCCTCCCGCAGGGGGTGGAAGGGCGTATCCTGATGCAGGCTGACTCCGCGGCATGTGATCCAGAAGTGATCCTGGTCGGCGAGTGTTTTGCGAAACGCAGCAATCAGACGGGATTTGCCAATCCCGGCATCGCCGAGCACCAAAACCGGCTGGGGGCGCCCTTGCTGCGCAGCCGCAAATGCGTCGGCAAGTTCTGCAAGCTGGACCTCGCGACCAACCAGTGGCGTGCGCCAGGCATTGGCCGGCACGTTCTGCCGCGCAGGCCGGACAGCTCGCCACAAATGCATCGGCGATTCCAATCCCTTCAGAAACTGGCTGCCGATGGACTCCAGTTCAAAAGTGCTGCCAAGCCGGCCGGCGAGTTCCGGGCTGATCACCACGTCGCCAGGCTGCGCAAACCCCGCGAGGCGCGACGCGATATTGACAGTGTTCCCCATTGCCAGAGTAGCGGCGCCTGCGCCTTCGCCAACCGGCCCCAGTGCCACCTGCCCGCTGTGGATGCCCACCCGCACGGCCAGAGGTTCATCAAGTGCAGGCAGCTGTATTTCCTCGGAAAGTTCAGCTATGCGCTCCGCAAGCCTTAGCCCGGCAGCCGTGGCCTGTACCGGGGCGTCCTCTTGCGCGTGGGGATAGCCGAAATATACCAGCAGGCCATCGCCAAGATATTGCGCAATGTGGCCTCCATGCCCGGCAATAATGCGCCCAGCCTCGCGTCGATACAGTTCGAGCAGTTGCAGGACGTCTTCGGGATCCATTCGGCTGGCAAGGGATGTTGAGCCGACGAGGTCGCAGAACATGACAGATAGATAACGCCGCTCGCCCACTGGCTCGGCAAGCCGCGCACCGCAGGCGCGGCAGAACGCATCGCTCGGCTCAACCGCGGTCTGGCAGGCATGACAAATACAAGAATTCACATGCGCCCCCGCATGTCTTCTCCACTACTGAGTTAATACTGATTCGAAGATGTGTAGCCCGCTCCCGGAAAAAGAAAAGCGACAGTGCGGCAGGAGGATGTGACGCACATCACATTCTGCCGCCATGCGCCTGCAGTAAACAAGGCTCTGGCCGGGGATTGCCTGCCCCGGCCCATGTGGGAGCAGGATGATGTTGGAACGCTATGGCGAATGGGTGGTGCGCAATCGACTGGTGGTGCTTGCCATAACACTGGCAGTGACCGTGCTGATGGGTTTGCAGCTTCGCAACCTGTCAGTGATCGTCGATGCCGACGAATTGCTTCCTCGTGACCACCCCTTCGTGGTGGTGACCGAGCGGGTGCAGGAGATCTTCGGAAACCGCTTCACTGTAGTGATCGGCGTGACGCCAGAGTCCGGTGACGTCTTTACGCCAGCAACGCTGGAGAAGGTGCTCGATATCACGCAGCGCCTGAGTGTCACCGAAGGCGTTGCGCCTGGCAACATCCAGAGCTTGGCCGCACCGCGCGCCAAGGACATCAGCGGCAATGCAGACGGGCTGGTCGTCACCCGCCTGCTCGACCATGTGCCGGCCACTCTCGCGGAGGCGCAGGCCATCAAGGCGCGGCTTGCGGCCAACCCGGCCTATCGGGATGTGCTGGTAAGCAGCGATGGCCGGACCGCAGCAATCTATGTCGAGTTCCTCAAGGATCCCAAGGGTTTCGGCCATGTCATGGATAAAGTCGAAGCCGCGGTTGCCCCGGCGCGTGATGGCAGCGTGACTATCGCCATATCGGGCCAGCCGGCCTTTCTCGCGGCGCTTGAGACGTTTTCCAAACGGATGGCCTGGCTGCTGCCGATCGCTGTCGTGCTGATCGGCCTCATCCATTTGGAGGCGTTCCGGACGGTCCAGGGCCTGATCCTGCCCTTGGTCACCGCCATCTTGGCGTTGATCTGGTCATTGGGGATCATGACTATGGCCGGTGTGCATCTTGATCCATTCAACAATCTGACTCCGATCCTCATTCTGGCAGTGGCTGCTGGTCATGCCGTGCAGATGTTGAAGCGCTATTATGAGGAATTCGACACCCGTTCCGAAATGGCGCCGCGTGCCGCCAGTCGGGCGGCTGTGGTAGCCACGGTTGCAGCAGTCGGGCCAGTTATGGTCGCAGCCTGTCTGATTGCAGCGCTCAGCTTTCTGTCCCTGATCGTTTTCGACATCCAGGCGATCCGCACCTTCGGCATCTTTTGTGGTCTCGGCATCCTCAGCATCGCGGTGGTCGAACTCAGCTTCACACCCGCGCTGCGGGCCATCCTGCCTCCGCCGCGCCGGCGCGAGATGACTGCCGAAAAGGCGGTGACCAACTGGGATCGGCTGGCCGGACGGCTTGCTGCGATGGTTGGCACGCCCAGAGCGCGTAGCCGGGTGTTTGCCGCGTCGCTTGTGACCTTCGGTGTGCTGGCTATGCTCGGCTCACAGGTCCACATCGACAATTCGGTGCGAAGCTTCTTCACCAGTGACCTGCCCCAGCGCCAAGATGACGCCAAGCTCAACCAGGCGATGGCCGGCACCAACACCTTCTACGTGCTGATTGAAGGCAAGACTGACGATGCCATCAAGGATCCCGAGGTGCTGGCGGCCATGGAACGCACGCAGGCTTTTCTGGCCGCTCAGCCCGGGGTGGGGCATACCCTGTCGATCGTCGATTTGCTCAAGCAGATGGGCCGCGGCATGAACGGGGGCGAGGAAGAGGCAGCCACCCTGCCGGCGAGCGCTGATCTGATTTCCCAGTATCTGTTGCTCTACTCGATGTCGGGCGAGCCGGGCGATTTCGACGGTCTCGTCGATTATCCCTATCGCAATGCAATCATCCAGGCTTTCGTCAAAACCGACAGCTCTGCCTGGCTGGCTGATCTCAACACGCGGCTCCTGCCGGTGATCGAGGCCAATTTCCCGGCCGATGTGACCGTGCGGCTTGGGGGCTCGGTCACGACGCCTACCGCCATGAACGAAGTGATGGTGAGCGGCAAAATGCAGAACATTGCCCAGATCTTCCTGGCCGTGTTCCTGGTGTCTGCGGTGATGTTCCGGTCGCTGAAACTCGGCCTGCTGATCCTGGTGCCACTTACGGCCACCTTGGCCGCGGTGTTCGGGATCATGGGAGCGCTCAATATCCCGTTGCAGATCGCAACGGCGACGCTCGCAGCACTCGCCCTGGGCATTGGCGCCGATTATGCCATCTATCTCACGTGGCGACTGCGCGAAGAGCTGCGCCGGACCGGCGACGAGGCGGTGGCATTGCGCGCCACGTTCGCTTCAGCCGGCAAGGCAGTGCTGTTCGTCGCGAGCGCAGTGGCCGGTGGCTATGCGGTGCTGATGGCATCGCCGGGCTTCAACATCCACATCTGGTTGGGCCTGCTCACGACAGTGGCCATGCTGGCCGGTGCCGTATCGACCCTGACCCTCTATGCCGCGCTGTTGCTGACCTTGCGCCCGGCGGTGGTGTTCGGAAAGCCGGATCATGCAGCAGAATTGGCGCCAATGCCGCGCCGCGAGGTTGTGACGACCGGCGCAGCCATGCTGCTGATGGTCACCGCAGCAGCAGCCATGGTCCCGGCAACAGCCGTGAAAGCCGCCGCCGCCGAGACCGTCGATGCCAAGGCCTTGATGGCGCAGAGCCTGAAGGCCACGCGGCCAGCCCAATCGCTTGCCAATGGCCGCTTTGTGCTTACCAACGCCGCTGGCCAGAGCCGGGTGCGCCAAACCAGCAGCCTGTCCCAGCTGCTGGCCGATGGTGTCCGCAATCGCCGTGTGACCCGCTTCAGCGCGCCGGCGGATATCGCTGGCACAGCGGTCCTCACGGTCGAGAACAGCGGCGGAAACGATGATATCTGGGTCTATCTGCCTGCCCTGAAGAAGGTGCGCCGACTGACGGCGTCTGCCCGGCGTGAAAGCTTTGTCGGCACCGACTTTTCCTATGGCGATGTGCTGGGGCATCCGGTGGCTGAATGGAACCATCGCTGGTTGCGACGCGAGACGGTGGCAGGTGCTGATTGCGATGTGGTGGAATCGCGCCCGCGCGACCCCGGTGTGACGGCGGCAACAGGATATGGCCGGCGCGTGTCGTGGCTGCGCAAGGGTGATCAAGTGCCCGTCAAGACTGAATATTATGACGCCGCTGGAGCCTTGATCAAGATCTACGAGGCCAGCGATATCAAGCTGGTCGATCCGGCGCGGCAGTCGTTCCAGCCGATGCGACAGGTGATGCGGAACATGGTCACCGGTCACCGCACGGTCATCGAATACAGCAGCTTCCGCACCAGCGTGAAGGTGAGCGATGCCGACTTCCAGCCGCGTGCGCTTGAAACGGCACGCTGATCCCGTGCGTGCCGTAATCGCCTTGCTGGTCGCAGCAGCAGTGCCTGCTGCGCCGGTGGCCGCACAAACTATCGAGGAAGCGGATCAGCAGGAATATGAAGAGCCTGCTGAACTGTCAGAGCCGCTGGATCGCCGCCTGGGTCTCGCCATTTCAGAACGGGTGGGCACCTGGAGCCATGACCGCGACCTCAACGATCAAACGATTGTCCCGGTTGCGGGGGTGCGCGCCAAGCTGGCCCCGCGCATGGGCAATCTCGATATCGGCGTCGAAGGCTTCGTACAGGTTGACCGTGTCGGCGGCGTGGAGTCCGATCTCGTTGAAGGCTGGGCCAGATTGCGACTGGGGGCGCTCGATCTGGTTGCCGGTCGACGCATCATTGTGTGGGGTCGCGCCGATCGGCTGAACCCCACCGACATTATCTCTTCGCGGGATTACACACTGCTGGTCGCAAGCGATGATGAACAAAGGCGCGGTAGTCTGGTGGCGCAGGCACGGCTTGGCCTCGGCAATTTCACCCTTGATGCCCTGTGGCTGCCGGAGTTTCGTGGCATTCGTTTCCCGCTCCGGCAAGACCGTCCGGGGCTGGTCATACTGCCCGACGAAGAGGTTCGGGACCGCGGCCAGTTCGGGCTACGCCTCGATCGCTCAGGCGGCAGTGTGGACTGGTCTGTATCATGGTTCCACGGCGTGGACCGAACACGCGACTTCGCACTGGAAGCCGCTCCGGCAGGCAGCCCGCCCGGCACGGTAGCAGGGTTGCGCCAGGTGTTTCCGCGCCTCGATCTTTTTGGCGCCGACGCTGCTGGCACCGTGGGCAAGATCGGATGGCGCGTTGAGGCGGCATGGAGCCGGTATCGCGGCGAAGACACGCCGCTGCGGCGGCGTGACAATCTGTGGGTGGTGGCAGGCGCGGACCGCGATTTCGGCCCTTGGAACCTCAATCTGCAATACAGTTGGCGGCGGCAGTTTGACTGGCAGGACCCTGCCACAGTCGGCGGCTCTCCTGCTTTTGTGGCGATCGCGCAGCTTGGGGCGGCGGTCAACAATCAGCTGGACCGCGTGCAGCATGGCCTGACCGCGCGTGTGGCCCGTAAATGGCGCAACGACACCATCGATACCGAGTTGGCCACAATCGTGTTCTTTCCCACCGGTGATGCCGCGATCCGCCCGCGGGCAAGCATCGCCATCAATGACAGTGTGCGGCTGTCGGTGGGGGCCGACGTGTTCGTTGGCCCGAGACTGAGTTTCTTCGGGCAGGTGCGCAGCCTCTCGGCGGCCTTCGTTCAACTCAACCATGGCTTCTGAGCTAAAATCGAAGGGAGAATGCAATGTTCAAGCTTTATGGACGAATGCTGCCGGCGCTGGCCCGTGCCTTGACGCGGCCGATGCTGCATCCGGATGCGCCCATGTCCGCACGGATGCGCGTCATGCCCCACGATCTGGACGCCAATCTTCACCTTAACAATGGTCGCTATCTGCAATGGGCCGATGTGAACCGGATGGAATGGGTGTTGCGCACCGGCATATTGCACGCGGTACTCAAGCAAGGCTGGAAGCCGGTGCTCGGCGCGGCAACCGTACAGTTCCGCCGCGAGCTGAGACTGTGGGATGAGGCCAAAGTGTCCACCAGGCTTGTGGGCTGGGATGATCGCTGGATGTTTCTGGAACATCGGATCGACAACGCCGAAGGGCGGCCGGCAGCATTGGTTCTGGCCCGCGCCGGGTTTCGTTATGGCAATGGGTGGATCAAAACGCCGGACGTCTTTGCCGTCCTTCCGCATGAGCTGCCGCCACGGCAATTGCCGGTGCATGTCGCAACCTGGTGTCAGATGGGGGATGAGATGGCGCGGGCAATGGGCCGCCGGCAATTGTGCCAAGCGGTAAGCTGGGCCAATGCCACGTCCCAGCTCCAGGTCGGCGTCGATGGTTGAACAGATGCTGGCCCGTCGGGCAGCAGCAGGTATCCTTTGACCGCGAAGATTGAACCAGAGCGCCAGAACATTCCACGATTTGTCAAAACAGAGTGACTAAGGTTCTGCCCGATCTATCCCTGTTCTGGCATGAGCGGCGACTGATATCGGTAAATCAGCAAGTTATGCGAAGCCGCCAGCGCTCACAGAACTGGCAACTGCGGACCCAGAGTAAGTCGTTGCCGATCATCAGCGAGAACGTCTGTTTCCGCCGAAAGCCGCCATACAGCTTCTGGGATCGAGCCCCGACCTTGCTTGTGACTGCATCTGGGTGGGGAGCTGCACGTCGGCTATCGTGAAGTGACAGCGTGCCAGTCGCACCTTATTTTTGCGCGCTCCTCGGAGTGTAGCGCGGGTGATGAGAAGTGACACAAAAGAGCGCCACCGACCCTTTGGTTGGCGACGCTCTTTAAAGCTCTTTGAAGATGCTAGTTTGGAAGTGTCAGGCGAATTGGAGCCGGACGGCCGTGGTTTGCCGACGACGCACAGCAAACCCAACTGCGCCAAGGCCGAGGATCATAAGCAACCACGTGCCAGGCTCAGGGACTGCAGGAACGTTGCTCACCCCTTCCACCCGGAACTGCCTAGCGGTGGCTATGCCGGTATCAAAGGTGAACGCGAGATTTGTAATGCCGCTGCCGTTCAAAGTGAACTGATTCTGGCCATTGCCAATTGTGCAAATCGCACAGTTGGCACCAGCTGCGAAAACCGAACTGCCGTTAACCACCAGATCAAAGATACCCGGATTTCCACTGAAGCTGAAGGTGATGTTGTCCCAACCCTTCGCGAAATTGACCTCCAGAGCTTTAATTATACCGCTCAGGGGAGCAACTGTAGCGGCACCGCCACCCGTAATAGTCAGCCCATCTGCTGAAAAAAAGGATACCGCCGATCCATCGTTGTTTACGATGCCGTTAACTGTGGAGCTCTGCTGGGTGCCCGTAGAAAGAACGTTGAGGCCACTGCCAAACGAACCCTGCCCGAGTGTGAAATCATCTACGATCACCGCAGCTTGCGCAGGTGACCAGAAGGCTGCGGAAACGCAGCCAGCCAACGCTAATGTCCTAAGTTTCATGGGTCTACTCCTTCAGACCCTGCGAATACTGCAAAATGCTGCGACTCACCGACAACATGAGTTAACTTTTTATTAATATTTAGCGTGGGGACAGAAGGTCATATTGGATGGGCTGGTTCCGCCAATGGCCGACATCGCAGGTTCGTGAACGAGCCTTGTCCGCGTTCATGGTCAAATTCGGTGGAGAGCATTCAAACCCTGCTCCGCCAGAACAATCGAAATCGCTGGAAAGGGTCTGGGCAACAGCAAAAGTGAACGATGGCTGGCAAACGGATATCAGGACGGTTCATCACTCCAATGATAGCAATATCTGCATCTAGCGCGACGAGGAGCGAGAAGGATTATGCGCATTCCCTCAGCATTTTTTGCAGGCTTGCTCGGAACAATCGCGGCCCCGGCGTTGGCAGGACCGCATGAATATGGTTTTGATGGCGCCAGTTATGCGTCCCGTGAGATGCGAGAACTGCAACGAGAATATCAACGCGATCTTGCAGAAGCGCGCAGAAACTGCGCCGAAGAGTTGCGCGACGCAGATGATCGCCGCGAATATCGCGAAAAGCAAAGAAAGTGTGACGAAGAGATCGCCGAAATCGAGCGTGACTATCGAGAGGACTTGCGCGATGCGCGGCGCGACCGTCGTGAAGACCGCAGAGATCGCCTGTTCGATTTTGACGACTGAATTTGCAACGCAAACTATCTGGCCATGCCATAGGTGCGGCTCTGCAATCTGACATTCCAAAAAATCATACCCGGTTGGTTGCATGGATTGGTCCCAACCGAGGGCCAAGAATGCTTAAGCGCCTACGAATTCGAGGGCCGCATATCCGCTATCGATCAACTTGGGGCTCGCAGTCTAAGCATGTTATTGAGGATGGAAAAAGCACCCCGTGACAATGGGCAAAGGCTGCTTGCCCACGCGAGATCATGTTTGGTTCCTTATCTTTGTGTTGCTGCGTGACTTCCCGCGCTTCCTTGTAGTATCGGCCATCCATGACGCTGTTGATCTTCTATGTGAGCCTTGCGCTGGTCGTCTCGTTCCTGTGCTCGCTGCTTGAGGCATCGCTGCTTACGATCACTTCGACAACGATCCGATCGGCCGAGGATAACGGCGCGCGCTGGGCCTTGCCGCTTCGCAGACTGAAAGACGATGTCGAGCGTCCGCTTGCCGCAATCCTGACGCTCAACACCGTGGCGCACACGATGGGGGCGGCAGGCGCTGGCGCACAATATGCCGCGATTTATGGCGCGGGCAGTGAGGCGATCTTTGCCGGGGCGCTTACGCTCGCGGTGTTGATCGTGACCGAGATTATCCCCAAGACGCTCGGCGCGCGATACGCTGCAAAACTGGCTCCGTTTACGGCGTGGTTGCTGCCGATCCTGATCACTATGCTTGCACCGCTGGTCTGGGCCTCGCGCCAGATCACCCGCGTCATCACCTTTGGCAAACCGGCCGAATTGCCGCGCCATCGTGAAGAACTGATGGCGGTGGCAAGCCTCGGCCATGCCTCGGGCCAGATCCAGCAGGATGAAATGCGCTTCGTGCGCAACATGCTGCAACTCCACGCGGTCAAGACATCGGACATAATGACCCCGCGAACAGTCGTTTTCAGCCTGCCGATCGACACCCCGCTGGAAGAATTTGCCGGGATGCTGAGAGGCGTGCCTTACACGCGGGTTCCCGTTTTCGGCGCGCAGCCCGATAATATTCGCGGCTTTGTGATCAAGCATGAGGTGCTCAGCGAATTGATCGGCGAAACGTCACGGGGCGGGGTTGAAGGCCTGCTTCGCCCGCTTGCCGGGGTGCTGGATGAAGTTCCGGTTGATCGCTTGTTCCGCCGGATGATCGCCGAACAGCTCCAGATTCTTGCGGTCGTCGATGAGTTTGGAACATTTCTGGGGTTGGTAACGCTGGAAGACGTGCTGGAGACGATTTTTGGCTTCGAGATTGTCGATGAACTCGACGAAGTACCTGATCTGCAGGTTCTCGCCCGCGAACTGGCCCAGAAGCGAGCGTCGGGCCGCGGGCGTGAGCCAGCGATTTAGCCTTGGCTGTTGGCGGCCATGCGGCGCCTGATCCGTGCCAGGAGCTTTCAAACCACAATCATCAATACAAACCAGACAACCGCGACACCCCTGACGAGGCCAGCCTGCGTTGGCCCTGCCTTCTGCGCCGATCGCCACACCGAAATCACCAGAACGGCATTGTAGGGCAGAGGCGCGAGGAAGACAGCAATCGGCATCCATACCGGCAGATCGGCTGCAATCATGGCAAATGCGCACAGGGCGATGGCAATGTTCACCATCGACCCGATGACAAGCATCTCAGTGAAAAAGGCTTCGGCCAGTGGAATGGTTCCGGCCAGCCGGCGGCGGATAAATTGAAGCAACCTCGGTTCTCCCCAAGGCCAGATGTGTGGCATAAATCATCGTGGACAGGTTTGGGACGCGGCTTGCAGGCCTGGACGCAAAATCGGGCCGGATGAATGCGCGAATTTAGTCGCGAAGCTCGGCGCCGTATACGGCTAATGCGCGAACGGTCTGACGCGCGCGCTCCTGAGCGCTGAGCCTGTTTTTGCCCCTTGCCCTGCCATCAAGCCGCAAGTTCCGTTCAGCAGCGAGAAGAAAGTCTTCCACCTCACTTTCGCAGGCTCCACTCCACAGCTTGCCCGCCGCCTGAAGGAGATAGGCGTCATATTCACCGCTGGGCATATTCAATCCGTCGTTCAAGCCGATCGGGTCCCAGCGGCTCCAACCGATAACCCTCAGCCGGGAAAGCTTGAACTTTCGCCGCTCGGTCATGGCGCGGAGCTTTCACAGATTGCCTGCGCGCCTCTCTGTCCGCCTTCCTGTCCGCCCGCCAACCTGCGCATGGAGCGCCTAAAACTCTTGAATGAGCCTGGCGCCGGCACGAGGTCGCCAAGGCTCACCTTCTGTACGGACAATCCCGAGGCCCGATTGCAAACTCAGGCCTTTTCCGAAGGAAAACTGTGCCTGTGGCATCACGAGCGTGTAGGGATCCCCGCCTCTGCGGGTGTTGATCTCAACCCCGACATGGGTCGTCTCGTCGAGGTCGAAGAAGGTGGAGTGGTTGACGATCAGGTTGCGATCGCTTGGCCCTGTAAACGTCACATCGCCAACGCCAATCATGCTGAGCGTGCTCCAGCGCTCGCTCAATCGAAAACCCACGATGTAAACGAGTGTGCTCTCCCAGCGTTGATCGAGCCTGTTATAAAGGCCAAGATATTGCAGCCCGTGGATCCCCTTGCCATTGGCGAAGGTGCCGAACGTGCCCTGGAGCCCCATCTTGTAATCGGTAATGGTCGTGCCTTCGATCGGGAGTTCGGCCTCGATCGCGAAACCATTGAAGATGGTGTATTCAATCTCGGGCGCCCATTCGACCGCCCGCTCTGGCCCCGAGAGATTTCGCTCGACCAGCGTGTTGGCTTCAAGCTCGCCCCGTTTCGCACCCAGCGGCCGGACCATGTCAAAGATCATGGGTTCGGGAATTTTGGGCGCGTCCTTGGCCAAGGTTGGGGTGGGCAAAATGCTGGCCAGCGCTATTGTCCCCAAGAACGCCCTTGCGCCTTGGGTAAAGCGCACAGTGCAAACCGAACATTTCCCGATGGTGGTGGAGGTCTTGCGCTGCCGAGCTTCGTGGTTTTCCATGCCGGCGTGCTTGGCGAGACTTGGCTTACCGCGTCCTTACAGGGAGATCTTAGTTTTGCGCCTGTTGCTGCTCGAAGATCACGAAGAATTGGCAGGGCTGGTCGGCGTTCGTCTGCGCGATGCCGGTTTCGCGGTGGATTGCTTCGGGACGCTTGGCGATGGCCGGTTGGCGCTGGCAGCAGGGTGCTATGATGCCATGATCCTTGATCTGGGATTGCCCGATGGTGACGGGACTTTGCTGCTGCAGGAGATGCGGCGGCTTGGCAACCGCATGCCCGTGCTGATCCTCACAGCCCGCTCGGCTGTTACCGACAGGGTTTCGGGCCTGTCTGCAGGGGCTGACGATTACCTGATCAAGCCCTTTGCAGCAGATGAATTGATCGCGCGGGTCCATGCCTTGCTGCGGCGTCTGGGCGATCACTATGCTGCGACCATAACCTGCGGTGCACTGGTCTGGGATAAGGCGACCCGCACCGCCAAGGTCAATGGCAAGCTGATCGTGATGCCAAGCCGCGAAACGGAATTGCTGGAAATGCTGGTGACCGACATGGGCAAGGTTGTGCGCAAATCGCGGATTGAAACCTCCTATTTCGGGCTGGGTCAGGACTATTCATCCAACGCTGTCGAAGTTTCGCTTCACCGCCTGCGCAAGCGATTGAACCGGGAAAATGCCGGGGTCAAAATCGAAACCATTCGCGGCCTCGGCTATCTTATGCAGGCGCAGACATGAAGACGTGGCAGCAATCGATGCTGGTGCGGGTGCTGACGTGGCATGGGCTTGCCACGCTTGTTGTGGCGGTGCTGGCGGCTGCTTCGGTGTCATGGCTGCTGGAATCCACCAGCGCCCGGCTGCAGCATCAGACACTTGATGCCTATGCGCAGACAATCGATGAAGGCTTGCTGCTCAGTGACGGCCAATGGCAGCTGGACGCCGAAAGCCGATTATCGGTGCGCGGCGGGGGTTCAAGTTTCGCATTTGGCGTGGCTGATGCTGAGGGTTTGCGGGCAATTAATGGTTTACCCGCAGCAGCAATCAGCATGAGCGAGGTAATGATTGACGAACCGGAGTATTTTCAGCGCCTCGTCGGATCCGATCAGTTCGTTGGTGTAATCTGGCCTTCACCAAACGTGCCGGGCCGGGCCATTATTGTCATCCAGAACCTCGATGATCCAGGGGTTTTCTTCGATGATGTAAACACTCGCGTGGCGATTGTCGCAGGGTTGGCGATTGCTGCTCTCCTCGTGCTCCTGATGCTTGTCGATGTGATTATCGTGAAGCGCAGCCTTGCCCCTGTCATCCGGGCTTCACAGGAAATCTCGACGGTGCGATCGTATGACCTGAACACGAGGATCGCGACATCCGGAGTGCCGATCGAAGTCATGCCTCTGGTCGAAGGAGCAAACCGGGCGTTTGACCGGCTTTCGTCGGCCTATTCAAGTCAGCGTGACTTTCATGCAGACGCGGCCCATGCCTTGCGCACGCCTTTGGCGGTGCTGCAGTTGCGGGCGGATGAAATCGCAGACCCTAGCTTGCGATCCTCGATGACATCCCAGATCCTCGATTTACGCCGGATCGTGGATGGCTTGCTGTCCCTTGCCGAGATCGACAACGCTCAGCTGTCAGACCCGGTGCAGGTGGACCTTTCCTTGCTCGCCGGAGACCGGGTGAGCGAGATTGCACCTCTCGCGCTGGTGAAGGGCAAGGTGATAAGCTTGGATGCGCCCGCGTTGTTTTTCGGCACGACCATCTCTGAGAACGTCAAACGCGCGCTTGATGCGATCCTTGAAAACGCGGTGATCCACACCCCGCCCGGGACCAATATTCTGGTCGCGGTTCGCCCCCAAGAAATCACAGTGTCGGACGATGGACCCGGCATCAACGACGAGATGGCAAAGCAGATCTTTCGCAGGTTTCAGCGTGGCGATACGCTTGAGGGCGGGTGCGGCCTTGGCCTCGCCATCGCCGAGCGGCTGATGAAATTGGCTAATGGCGAATTGATCTATGAACACCTGCAAGGCGGCGGCAGCTGTTTCCGCCTCAGGTTTTCTGTTCCCAAAAAGGAATGATCCCGGGGCTCTCGGGGTCATTCCCCTAAAGCCCACATTCGGCTTAGCCCAGCCATAGTAAGCAATTGCCATTCAAGAAGCCATCCGTTGCTTGTTTCATACCTGCAAAGTCTAGGGCCCCGGATCGTCAGCTCCTCGTAAAACCTGCCGCCAGCCTCATCGCAGGGGAATGACAGCAAAGTCCCAGTTCGCGACATGCAATAGCTCTCAAACCTGCCCCGAAAGCCGCTATTCCGATGGCCTTTTCGTGGTAGCTTTATGATTTTGCTGCAAAAAATACCCCTAG
>JBKBMC010000006.1:0-48470 GCA_046296075.1 Erythrobacter sp.
TCTATGACATCAAGTCTGGCGGCGTGAGCGCCTATGACGAAACGCGCGAGACGTGGGTGCCGGTTGACGAACGCTATGCTGCCGATCTCGCCGAAGCCGCACTCGAACGCCACGCCTGTTCGGCCTGACCGTATGACACCCATCCCCTGCCCCCTGCCCACTTGCCCCCGGAGCACCCCCTGACATGAAACCGCTCGCCTCTGATGGACTGACCCCGGCCGTAGCGGGGCGCGATTTTCTCGCCTCGATCGTGGTGTTTCTGGTGGCTTTGCCGCTGTGCCTCGGTGTGGCAATCGCTTCGGGCGCGCCACCTGCGCTGGGCCTTGTTACCGGGATTGTCGGCGGACTGGTGGTGGGCAAGCTTGCCGGATCACCCTTGCAGGTGAGCGGACCGGCGGCGGGCATGGCGGTGCTGGTGTTCCAGCTGGTGCAGGAACATGGCCTTGTCATGCTCGGCGTCGTCGGGCTGATTGCGGGCGCGCTGCAACTGGCCGCGGGTATCTTCAAGCTTGGGCAGTGGTTCCGCGCGATCTCGCCGTCGGTCATCCATGGGATGCTGGCGGGGATCGGCGTGCTGATCTTCGCCTCGCAATTCCATGTCATGCTTGATGACGGCCCGCGTTCAAGCGGGCTGGCCAATATCGCAGCAATTCCCGAAGCGATCATCAAGGCTTTCCCGGTTGATGGCTCGGTGCATCACCTTGCCGCAACCGCCGGCCTTGTCACCATTGCCACCATCATCGCCTGGAACAAGTTCAAGCCCAAGCGGCTTGGCCTGCTTCCGGGGCCGCTGCTGGGCGTGGTGAGCGGCACCATCTTTGCGCTGGCTTTTTCGCTTCCAATCAATCTCGTCGATCTGCCGGAAACGCTGGCAAGCGGCCTCAATATCCCGACAGCCGAAGCGCTCGGCGGGCTGATGCGCCCCGAAATCCTGCTGCTGGGCGCAGTCTTTGCCTTTGTCGCCAGCGCGGAAACGCTGCTGTGCGCCACCGCGGTTGACAAGATGCACATCGGTGCGCGGACCGATTACGATAAGGAACTGCGCGCGCAAGGCATCGGTAACATGATTTGCGGCGGATTGGGCGCGCTGCCGATGACCGGCGTTATCGTGCGTTCGGCCGCCAATGTCGAAGCAGGCGCAACCACGCGGCTTTCGGCGATCCTGCACGGCGGATGGCTGCTGCTGGCGGTGGTGGCCTTCCCGCTGCTGCTCAACGAAATCCCGACTTCGGTGCTGGCTGCGATCCTTGTCTACACCGGCTACAAGCTGGTGAACGTCGCGCAGATCCGCAAGATCGCGGAGTTCGGCAAGCAGGAACTCGCGATCTATTTCATCACGCTGGTGGGCGTGGTAGCAATCGATCTGCTGACCGGCGTGATCCTCGGCTTCGTGGTGGCCACGCTCAAGCTGGTCTACACGTTCTCGCATCTAGAGATCGAGGTTGAACATGATCGCACGACCAACCGGGTCGATGTGGTGATGACAGGTTCGGCCACCTTCTTCTCGATCCCCAAGCTCAGTCAGACGCTGGAGTCCTCGCCATTCGGGTCGGAAGTGCACCTGCATGTCGAAAAGCTCGATTACATCGATCATGCGTGTCTTGAGATGCTGTCTTCCTGGGAGAAGCTGCATCAGAGCACTGGCGGAAGCCTGATTGTGGAATGGCACGCACTGGTCGAACGCTATGGCCGCCGGGCGCAGGATCCGAGCAAGACATCAATACCCGCGCTCAACGGGCAGGCTGCGCAGGATGCGCGCAAGCTTTCGGCCTGACGCGCCCTAGTTGACCGAGGTGGGCGCGGGCGGCGCTTCGGATTTCCAAAGCTGCTTGGCGTTGGCGATATCATTCTCGCTCGCGCGGCCCAGACGGTGCGCGATGAAATCAATGCCATCGATCAGCCACAGCGCAAGTTCGGGCTGCGGCAAGCGGTAAATCCGCTGCTGGCCGCGGTTCTCGGTCTCTACAAGAGCAACCGCCCGCAACACGCCAAGGTGCTGCGAGACCCGCGTCGGCGGTATTTCAAGCGCGCCTGCCAACTCGTTGACGGTCTGTTCGCCCGCCTGCAACTTGAACAGGATGCGGATGCGATCCGGATGGGAAATCTGGCGCAGCACATTGGCCAGTTCGGTAGCAACGATCATACGGCTCGGCACGGGCGGTATCTTTCTGTTCTGGGGCCGGAAAGCAGGATCACGAACTGACCAGCGTAAGGGCAACGGGGAAGCGCGGACGTTGGTTCCCCTCAAGCGGGGAAAGCGCTTTCCAAGCGGGCACCGGGCGCCCTGCCCGATGGTCATGCGAAGCAGCAAGCGCGATAAATTCCTGATCGCTGACAATTCTGCCATAGGGGGAAAGCGAGCGGCGCGCGGGCGTTGCCACCCCGCTGTCGCGCAAGCGGGCCCAGCTTTCGGCAAGGCGGCGCGCCTCATAACCCATGCCGCCATGACGCACTGTCAGTGCCAGCGCCTGCATCAGCACCGCGGCATCCAACGGCAAGACGCTCTTGCTCTCGCGGGGGAGTTCGCTGGAAACACGCACAAGGTCGCGATCAAACCACAGCAGCGGCCATGGACCGTCCACGCCGCTGATTTCCGCAAGTATGGCAGCCATGATGCCGCGCAATTCGGGCAGGACGATAAGCGCATCCCAGACGTCAACCGAGCGGATAAGGCGGCTGATCGCATCCTCAATCGCAACAATTTCAAGGGTAATGTCGCCCTTGATCAGGGTGCGGTCAGTCGCCAGCAGGCGCTGCGCCATGGCGCTGCGGGCATGGGCGGGGACAATCAGGGCAAGCCTTTCGCGCCCCTCGGACCGCGCAGCGCCGATCATCGCATCCAGCACCGCCTTGCGCGGCAGTGCGGCGTGGCAGGCATCATCATCAAGGCAGGCTGCCGGATGCGGCGAGGCGACCATGACATCAAGCGAGCCTGCGGCACCCGCACGCAGGCAGACAGGATCGAACAGATAACTCGCCAGCCACTGCGCCTGCGGCAAGCCGGCGCGGGCAAGCGGGTTCTGCAAGGAGGCGGGTGAAAAGGCCTGCCATGGCGCAAAGACCGGCGCTCCGCGCATGTGGCCCGCTCCGGCTGCCCAGCGCGCGACCTGCCTCAGGCCGCCCGGTCGCGGCGATACAACGGGTTCAAGCGCGATGCGATGGGCATCAACCAGCGCTGCGAGTGCATCCTGCCAGTCATCGGGCGCAGCGTGGTCGGCCACATCAAGCGCAAGCTTGTGCTGCCCGACCAGACGCACCGCGGGACGGGGAGAGACTGCGGCGGTATCTTCCCGCGACGGACGCAACCCGCGGCGTTCAGACAGGCTTTGTTCGGGCATTGTCGAGCGCTGATCCATCGGGAAGGTCCTTCACTTGGGAGAAGTGAAGGTGGACCTAGCCGCTCGCGGCTCATCTGAAAATTTCGTTATATATGAAGAAACGTTCTCTTTTTAAGAACACTCCGCATTGCGGTGCAGCATGTCTAGTTCGGCGCAAGCCCCTTGCGCACCTTGGCAATCGCGGCCTCACCTGCCCATTCATACCCGCCCGCCACGCGCCAGATTTCCTTGCCCGACGCATCAAACAGGATGGTGAGCGGCAATTGCCCCGCCTCGCTGAATTGCGCGGAAAGCTGCGTTTCGGGATCAAGCCATGGCTCAAGCCGGGTAAAGCGCTTGGCAGCAAAGAACGGCGCGACTGCTTGTGCGCCGCGCAAGTCCTGACTGACAGTGATAACGCGCACCTCACCCTCCAGCGTCCCTGCCAGCTCATCAAGCTGCGGCATCTCCACCACACAAGGCGCGCACCACGTCGCCCACAGGTTCAGCAGCACCGGGCCTTCCATCGCGCCCAGATCAAGCGTGCGCCCGTCCCCGTCCTCCAGCACCAGATCGGGCAGCGCGGTTCCGGCGAAGCTGGCATCGATCGTGCCAGTAAGCGCGCCTGCCGCTTCGGCCTCGCCCGCATCCGCCGGTTGCGCTCCCTCATCTGCCGCCCTATCGCACCCCGCAAGAAAGGCCACGGACAGACAGGCAATGAGCAACGAACGTGACATGACAGGCTCCGACAACAACGCCGCCAACGCCATGTGGGGCGGACGCTTCGCAGCCGGGCCTAGCGCCATCATGCGCGAAATCAATGCCTCAATTCCCTTCGACAAGGCGCTGTGGCAGCAGGACATCGCCGCTTCCAAGGCGCATGTCGCGATGCTGGGTGCCTGCGGCGTTGTTTCGGCGGAGGATGCTGCCGCAATTTCCGCAGGGCTTGATCAGGTTGCCGCCGAATATGCGGCAAACGGCGTGCCCGAAAACTGGGACCTTGAAGACATCCACATGACGACCGAGGCGCGGCTGGCCGAATTGATCGGGCCGGTGGCAGGCCGCCTCCACACCGCGCGCAGTCGCAATGATCAGGTGGCAACCGATTTGCGCCTCTGGGTGCGCGACGCCATTGATCAGATGGACAGCGGGTTGGCCGCATTGCAGCGCGCACTGGTGATCCGCGCTGAAGAACATGCCGCGAGCATCATGCCGGGCTTCACCCACTTGCAAACCGCCCAACCCGTCACGCTCGGCCACCACCTGATGGCCTATTACGAGATGTTCCGGCGGGATCGTTCGCGCCTGACCGATGCGCGCGCGCGGCTAAACGAATCGCCGCTGGGGTCGGCGGCGCTGGCCGGCACCGGCTTTCCGATTAACCGCGAGATGACAGCTGCGGCGCTCGGGTTCGACCGGCCCACCGCCAATTCGCTCGATGCTGTGTCCGACCGCGACTTTGCGCTCGAATACCTGTTTGCCTGTTCGGCCACCGCGCTGCACCTCTCTCGCCTTGCCGAGGAACTGATCCTGTGGGCAAGCCAGCCCTTCGGCTTCATCCGCCTCCCCGACAGCCTCTCCACAGGCTCCTCGATCATGCCGCAGAAAAAGAACCCTGATGCCGCCGAACTGGTACGCGGCCATAGCGGGCGGGTGATCGGCAGCCTCACCAGCCTGATGATCACGATGAAAGGCCTGCCGCTCGCCTATTCCAAGGACATGCAGGACGATAAGCCGCCCGTGTTCGAAGCTGCTTCACTGATGGGGCTGAGCATCGCCGCAATGACGGGGATGATAGCGGGCAGCAGCTTTAACACCGGAAAGATGCGCGCTGCCGCCGAACTTGGCTATGCCACCGCGACCGATCTGGCCGACTGGCTGGTGCGCGAGGCAGGGATTCCGTTCCGCGAAGCCCATCACATAACCGGCGCAGCGGTGAAACTGGCGGAGAGCAAAGGCATCGCCCTTGATGCGCTGGAACTCGCAGAGCTTCAGGCGATTGATCACCGGATTGACGAGCGGGTGTTTGCGGCACTTTCGGTCGATGCCTCGGTTGCCGCGCGTGCTTCCTATGGCGGAACCGCGAGCGCGCAGGTATTGCATCAGGTGGCGCGCGCCCGCGCCGCATTGGGAATGGACACATGACAGCCCGCCGCCTTGCCGTGATTGCCGGTGCCGCCGCTCTGCTCGCAGGCTGCGGCGTACGCGCGCCGCTGGCGCCTGCACCCGGTGCGAGCCTGCCCCCTGCACCGCTAGGCCGCAACACCCAGCCGGTGGCGGACGAATTGCTGATTCCCGATCCCCAGGCTGCCCCCGCCAATCGCACTGTCGAATTGCGCCTGCGTTCCGAGGAACGCCGCGATGATCCCTTTGATCTGCCTCCTGAGTAAGCTCACAGAATTATGGACCATTTCACCATCAAGGACGGCGTCATGCACGCCGAGGACGTGCCGCTGCCAGCAATTGCCGACGCTGTTGGCACGCCCGTCTATGTCTATTCGCGCGCCACATTGGAGCGTCATGCCCGCGTGTTCCGCGAAGGGCTCGCCGCGGTTCCGGACAAGCTGATTGCCTTTGCCGTCAAATCGAATCCCAATCTCGCGGTGCTGAAGGTGCTCCAGCGCGAAGGCTATGGCGCGGATGTGGTATCAGTCGGCGAGATGCGCCGTGCGCTGGCGGCAGGGATCGCGCCCGCGATGATCGTGTTTTCGGGCGTTGGCAAAACGACGGCTGAGCTGCGCGCCGCGCTCGAAGCGGGGATCGGCCAGTTCAATATCGAAAGCGAGGAAGAAGGCCTCGAACTGGCAGCAATCGCTGCCGAGATGGGGTTGGTTGCCGAATGCGCGCTGCGCATCAATCCCGATGTCGATGCCGGCACGCATGACAAGATCTCGACCGGCAAAGCCGATAACAAGTTCGGTGTGCCGATCGATCAGGCGGGGCAGATTTTCGGCGCGCTGGCAGCGCAGCCCTCGGTGCACCTGCGCGGTGTGGCCGTGCATATCGGCAGCCAGCTTGCGGAGCTTGCCCCGCTCGAGGCCGCCTTCGAAAAAGTCGGCGCGCTGGTCGCGGCGTTGCGCGGTGCGGGCCATGCCATCACCCATGTCGATCTCGGCGGCGGGCTGGGCGTGCCTTACAAGGCGGGCGAGGTTTTCCCCAGCCCGGCAGAATATGGCGCGATGGTTGCCCGCGTGACGAAAGACTGGGGCGTGACCCTGATCTTCGAACCGGGGCGGGTGATCGCAGGCAATGCCGGCGTGCTGCTGACCCGCGTGGTGCGGGTCAAGCGCGGGCTCAACCACCCATTCGTGATCGTCGATGCCGCGATGAACGATCTTGCGCGCCCGGCGCTTTATGGCGCGTATCATGATTTTGTCGCGGTCGCCCCGCGCGGTGCCGACATGGTGGCGAATATCGTCGGGCCGATCTGCGAAACAGGCGATACCTTCGCGATGGGCCGGGTGTGCGATCATCTCGAAGCGGGCGATCTTGCGGTGTTCCGCACGGCCGGGGCTTACGGCGCGACGATGGCATCAAGCTACAATTCGCGCGGCTTCGTGGCCGAGGTGCTGGTTGATGGCGACAGGTTCGCCGTTGTCGCCGACCGGATTGATCCGGCAGCCATCATGGATGCCGAACGCGTGCCGGAATGGCTGGCGTAAGATGATCCGGCCATGACCCGCCCATGACCCACATCGCCAGCCTGCCACTGTTCCATCAGATCGCCGGGCAAAGCGTGCTGGTGCTGGGCGATGGACCGGCAGCCGAGCCCAAGCGGCGGCTGGTCGAACGGGCTGGCGGCATCATAGTGGACGACATGGCCCGCGCGATTGATGAAGGCGTGCGATTGGCGTTTGTCGCTTTTGAGGATGCGCGGGCCTGCGAAGTGGCTGCGATCAATCTGCGCTGCGCCGGTTTGCTGGTGAATGTCGTCGACCGGCCGGAATTATGCGATTTCACGACGCCTTCGATTCTTGATCGCGATCCCTTGCTGATCGCGATCGGCACCGGCGGCGCTTCGGCGGGCCTCGCCAAGCATGTGCGGCTGCGGCTTGAACGGATGTTGCCCGCGACACTCGGGCTGCTGGCCAAGGCGCTTGAGGCTGCGCGACCGGCGCTGCGCGCACAGATGCCCGATGGTGCCGCCCGCCGCCGGACGATTGATGCAGCGCTCGCCGAAGGTGGCCCGCTTGATCCCATGGACGGCGCTTCGCATGAGCGGGTGCAGGCCTGGCTGGCGGGAGAGATCGCGGGTGATCAAGGCAAGAGCAATGCCGCATCAGGATCGGTGATGCAGGAAGTCCGTATCGCGGAATGTCTCCTCACCAGCGATGATCCCGAAGACCTGACCTTGCGGCAGGCACGGCTGCTGGGTGAAGCGGACAGGCTGCTGATCGATGGGGCGGTGCCGCCTTCGATTCTTGCGCGGGCGCGAGCGGATGCGCAGCGCCTCGCTTGGGATACGGCGGATCAGCCAGATGATACTGCAGGTCTCACCGTGATCTTGCGCTATAGCCCGAGCGCCTGACGCTGGTGCCAAGCGCTTCACCGGGAATTCTGTCGCCTGCCCCACGCGCTAGGCCGCAAAAGCGAGCGGTTCGTCGAGCGCGGCGAAGTAGCCCGCCATGGCTGTAATCGATGCATCGCTCAGTTCGATGAATACCCGGCGCCGGTCCATCGGATCAGCCGCCCTGCGGAATACGCCCGCCTCCACCATTTGGGATAGCCAGCGTAAAGCGGTGGTCGCCGGAACATTCGCCGCAATGCATAGGGACGTGACAGAAACCTTTTGACCTTCGGCATGGGCAGCCGTGAGATCGAGGAGCATGTCCCACGCGGGATCAGCGAACAGCTGCGGATCGAAAAACCGCGCACGGCGCTGGCGGTTGGCGATGATCTGCCGCACCAGCCTTGGATCGGGCAGATCATGGCCAGAACGGGTCTGGTGTTCGGCAGGGCGATAATCCGGCCTCGCCTCGCCGAGGTTGGTCAGCGGACGGGCATTGCCGCCTGCTGGTGCCCCCCAGTCGCCCCGAGCGCCGGTTTGCGGACCGGACAGGCGATCAAGCGAGCGGGCAATGGCATCAACCTGCTGCGAAAGCCGCAACAGGTGCAGCCGTTCCTCCTCGCTCATTTCGCGCAGCCGCACTGCCGCCACTTCACCGCAAGCGCGACCGACCGCGAGCACCCGCTCCGCCCGGCTAGGGGCGATCAGGATTTGCGGCGCGGACTGATCCATCAGCCCGAACACATCATCAAGCGCATCGAGCGAGGTGGTCACCACCAGCCTTGCCCCGCTGCGCGCCGCGCGTTCATCCAGCCGGGCAAGCGCTGCCATCGCCGCACCATCAAGTGTCGGGCAATCGATCACCACAACATCGCCGAGCAGAGTGGCGTGCTCTTCCGTCAAAGTGGACAGCGCGCCGCCATCCCTGGTGCGGAACCCTGCCCCTGCACAATCGCGCACAATCTCGCCGCGCACGTTGGCGCGCGCTCCGTAAATCGTAACCAGTGCGGGCAAGCCTGCGGGATAGTGCGCGAGATCGAGGGGGTCTTCCGAGGTGCTCATTAGCGCATGCTCCTTGACTGCAAGGAACATGAATAGAACAAAAAACGATACCGTCAAGAAAATCCAATAGGATCAGACACCTGTTGCGATATCGATCAATCCTCGAAGGGATCGCGCATCAGGATCGTATCGTCACGCTCGGGCGAGGTCGAAACCAGCGCCACGGGGCATTCGATCAATTCCTGCACGCGCTGGATGTACTTGATGGCCTGCGCGGGCAGATCAGCATAGCTGCGCGCGCCAGCAGTCGATCCCTGCCAGCCTTCCATTTCCTCGTAGATCGGCTCGCACTCGGCCTGATCGGCGGCGTGGCTCGGCAGGTAATCATAGACATTGCCGCGCAGGCGATACCCGGTGCAGATCTTCACGGTGTCCAGCCCGTCGAGCACATCGATCTTGGTGAGCGCAATGCCGGTAACGCCCGAGATCGCGCAGGTCTGGCGCACCAGCACCGCATCAAACCAGCCGACGCGGCGCTTGCGCCCCGTTACAGTGCCGAATTCGTGGCCGCGCTCGCCCAGCCGCTGGCCCACTTCGTCCTCCAGCTCGGTCGGGAACGGGCCGGAGCCCACGCGGGTGGTGTAGGCCTTGACGATGCCGAGCACGAAGCCGGTCGCCGACGGCCCCAGCCCGCTGCCTGCCGCTGCCGCCCCGCTCACCGTGTTGGACGAGGTGACAAACGGATAGGTGCCGTGATCGACATCGAGCAGCACGCCCTGCGCGCCTTCAAACAGGATGCGCGCGCCTGCCTTGCGCACTTTCTTGAGCCGTTTCCACACCGGCTGCGCAAAACGCAGCACAAATGGTGCAATTTCGCGCAGTTCTTCGAGCAGCGCGGCGCGGTCCACCGGCGGCTGATCAAACCCGGCGCGCAGGGCATCATGGTGCGCACACAGGCGATCAAGCTGCGGTTCGAGCGAATCGAGATGCGCCAGATCGCAGACGCGGATGGCGCGGCGACCCACCTTGTCTTCATATGCGGGACCAATCCCGCGCCCGGTGGTGCCGATCTTGCCCTTGCCCGCCGCGGTTTCGCGCAGGGCATCAAGATCACGGTGCAGCGGGAGGATCAGCGGGCAATTGTCGGCAACCGCAAGATTATCGGCGGTGACGCTGACGCCCTGGCCTTCGATCTTGGCAACTTCATCACGCAAGGCCCAGGGATCAAGCACCACACCATTGCCGATCATGCTGGGTGTGCCCGAGACAATCCCCGAGGGCAGCAGCGAGAGCTTGTAGGTCTTGCCATCGATCACCAGCGTATGGCCAGCATTGTGCCCGCCCTGGAAGCGCACCACGACATCGGCGCGGCTGGCGAGCCAATCGACAATCTTGCCCTTGCCCTCATCGCCCCACTGGGCGCCGATGACGGTGACATTGGCCATGGAGCTATCCTCTTTGCATTGCTGGCGGGTATGGTGCGGTCAGCAGGCCGCGCCGCGCGCCTAGGCGTTCGGATGCGCGGGCGCAAGCGCATCGCTTGTCAATCTGCGGTTAAAGCGGGCAGGCGCAAGGATCGGCGATGGGAAGTGGCATGACAGGATGGCTGATGGTCGGCGCGGCGGCGCTGGCAGCGGGAACCGTGCTTGCGGCAAGCCCTTCTGCGGGCGATCAGCGTGCCGGTTTCCAGCAACGCGGCGAGCGGATCGAATGGCGCGAACGCGGGCTTGGCCGCTATGCCAGTGCGCGGGTGAGCGGCACGGTGATCTATGGCAGTCATGAACGCCAGCAGGTTGATCTCTACATGCCCGACAACCCGCTCGGCGAAGCGACGCTTGTTTTCTACATCCACGGCGGCGGGTGGAGCATGGGCAATCACCGGATGGTCGATGGCAAGCCTGCCCATTTCACGGCGCAAGGCCATGTCTTTGCTTCGGCCGGATACCGGGTCTTGCCCGATGCGCCGGTCGAACAACAGGCCGCTGATCTTGGCGCAGCCTTGCGAGCCGTGCGCGCGCAGGCGGAAGATTACGGCTTTGATCCGGCGCGCGTCGTGCTGATGGGTCACAGCGCAGGCGCGCATCTGGCGGCGCTGCTGGCCACCGATCCGCAATATGCCGGCAATGCCTTTGGCGCGATTCGCGGCGTCGTGCTGATCGATGGCGGCGGGTATGATATCGCACTCGCGCTCACCATGCCGGAAATGGAAGCCCCGCTGATCTATCGCGATGTATTTGGAACCGATCCGGCACGGCACAAGGCGCTTTCCCCGCTCACCCATGTCGGCGGGCGCGATGCGCCGAACTGGCTGATCCTTCATGTGGCTGAGCGTCCTGCTACGACGCGGCAGGCCGATATCTTCTCATCTGCGCTGATCAAGGCTGGTCGCAAGGCCAAGGTCGTGCCGCTTTCCGGCACCAGCCACATGCGGATCAACCGCGAGATCGGAACCGAAGCAGGCGCCGAACAGACCCAGGCGATTGACGCGTTCCTTCAGCGGGCCATGCAGCCCTAGGCGTCAGAGCGCCTGAAGCTCGGTGCCCTTCAGCACCCAGCCGCAGCCCAGCGCTGCCGGATCCTCACCCTCGCCGAGCTGCGCCCGCGTGCGCCATCCCTCGGCGCGCAAATTCGCGGCTGCGGCACGATCATGCGCGATCGGGAGATAGACCAGCCGGGCCGTCTCAGGCTCCGGAGTGATGGCGGCCAGCCGATCGAGATAGAGTGTAAAGCCAGTCGCAGCCTCTTCGCTGCCGCTGATCCGGTAAGTCCCGCCGCGCCCTGCGGCACCACGCAGGCCTTCGGCATAGATCGTGAAGCCGAACCAGCTTTGATATTCAAAGCCGTGCCGCTCGGTCGGATCGAGGGTCAGGCGCACAGTATCGCCCCACCGCGCAGCGATGGCGCTGGCGATCTCAACCAGCCCGTCAAGCCTGCTTTTAAGCGCGCCGCCCGCGTCCACTTCGCGCAAGGTTTCCAGCGCGGCATCGAATGGCCCGGTGGCATAGAGCAGCGGCAGATAGGCTTCCCCCCCTGCAGCCTTCAGCCCGCCTGCATCCTTGGTATCCAGCTCGCGCCGGACAGCTTCGATCTTGTCATCCGCCAGCGGCAACGCCTTGCGCGCCAGCGTATCGACCAGATCAGGCAGCGTGAAATCGACTGAAATGCCCGAAAGGCCGGCCGCCTCAGCCGCCTCGACCGCCAGCATCACGATCTCGCTCGCCGCAGCCACACTGTCAGCGCCGATGAGTTCAGCGCCCAGCTGGATACGCTCACGTGCTGGATCAAGCTGGCTTGCACGGATCAGCGCGGTATCCCCGCAATAGGACAGGCGCAGCGGCCGCGCCGCCCCTGCAAGGCTTGTCGAGGCGATCCGGCCGATCTGCGGTGTGATGTCCGACCGCAAAGCAAGCGTGCGCAAGGACGCCGGATCGACAAAGCGGAACATGGCGCGGGTTTCCACGCCTTGCATCCGGCCCGCCAACGAAGCCTCGAATTCGAGCAGCGGCGGGCGCACCCGGTCATAACCATGGGCGCTCATCACCTGAAGGCACGCATTCATCGCCGCCGCAATGCGCGCCGTGGCGGCGGGCAGGCGGTCTTCGAGGCCTTCCGGCAGGAGATCGTCAGGTTGGGTCATTTGTGCTCATTCGTCATCCCGGGCCGGACCCGGGATCATTCTTGTTCGGCAAGCGACTGACCCGAGAGCGGCCCCGGGTCAAGCCCGGGGCGACGCCACCAACATCAGAACGCCAGCGCTTTCACCATCTGCACGCCGTCCAGCCCTTCGGCTTCGGCCAGCACCGCAGGCGGCAGGCCTTCATCAAGACTCAGCAGCAGCACCGCTTCCCCGCCCGCTTCACGGCGGCCCAGGTTGAAAGTGCCGATATTGATGCCGTGACCGCCGAGCAAGGTTCCGATGCGGCCGATGAAGCCCGGCTTATCGTCGTTCACCACATAGAGCATGTGGCCTTCAAGGTCTGCCTCGATACCGATGCCGAAAATCTCGACGAGGCGCGGTGCATCCTTGCCGAAAAGGGTCCCGGCCACCGAACGCGGGCCTTGTTCGGTTTCCACCGTCACGCGGATCAGCGTGTTGAATGCGCCTTCGCGTTCGTGGCGGATTTCGCTCACATCCATCCCGCGCTCCTTGGCGAGGAACGGCGCATTGACCATGTTTACTGTGTCGGAATAACGCCGCATCAGCCCGGCAAGCACGGCAGCCGTGATCGGCTTGCCGTTCAGCTCTGCCGCCGCGCCTTCGCGCTCGATGCTGATCTGTGTGAGATTGCCATGGGCAAGCTGACCCACCAGCGACCCGAGCTTTTCTGCCAGCGCCATGTAGGGCTTGAGCTTTGGTGCTTCCTCGGCCGACAGCGAAGGCATGTTGAGCGCATTCGTCACCCCGCCATTGACGAGGTAATCGGCCATCTGCTCGGCGACTTGCAGCGCGACATTGACCTGCGCTTCGGTCGTGCTCGCGCCAAGGTGCGGCGTGCAGATGAAGTTGGGCGCGCCGAACAGCGGGTGATCTTTGGCCGGAGGTTCGGTCTCGAAGACGTCCAGCGCCGCGCCTGCGACCTGCCCGCTTTCAAGGCAATCCTTGAGTGCCGCCTCGTCGATCAGCCCGCCGCGCGCGCAGTTGATGATGCGGATGCCCTTCTTCGCATTCTCCAACCGCTCACGGCTGAGGATATTGCGGGTCTCTTCCGTCAGCGGCGTATGCAACGTGACAAAATCGGCACGGCTCAGCAGCGTGTCGAGATCGACCTTTTCCACGCCCATTTCCACTGCGCGGTCTTCGGTGAGGAAGGGATCATAGGCGATCACCTTCATACGCAGTCCCAGCGCGCGGCTCGCCACGATCGAGCCGATGTTACCCGCGCCAATCAGGCCCAGTGTCTTGTTGGTCAGCTCGACACCCATGAACCCGCTCTTGGGCCATTGCCCCGCCTGCGTCTGCGCATTGGCATCGGGAATCTGGCGAGCGAGCGCAAACATCAGCGCGATGGCATGTTCGGCGGTGGTGATCGAATTGCCGAACGGGGTGTTCATCACCACCACGCCCTTGCCACTGGCATAAGGGATATCGACATTATCCACGCCGATCCCGGCGCGGCCGATCACCTTGAGATTGGTGGCGGCATCGAGAATCGCCTTGGTCACCTTGGTCGAGGAACGGATCGCGAGGCCATCATAATCGCCGATACGGGCGATCAGTTGTTCAGGCGTTTCGCCGGTGATGACATCGACATCGCAGCCCCATTCCTCGAAAATGCGGGCAGCGTTGGGATCCATCTTGTCGGAAATGAGAACTTTGGGTTTGGTCATGGGGAATATCCTCGCGCGCTCCTGCGCACGCAGGAGCCCATAAATGGGGAAATAGTCGGCAACCGGCTCCTGCTTGCGCAGGAGCACGCATCGCAGCAGCAATCAGCCGTTCTTGACCTTTTCGTAGGCCCATTCGATCCACGGCAGCAGGCGCTTCACATCTTCCTGCTCGACCGTAGAACCACACCAGATCCGCAAGGACGGCGGCGCATCACGGTAGCCATTGAAGTCGAAGCCGACATTCCGCTCTTCAAGCATCTTGACGATCTTCTTGGGCACGGCCGCCTGATCTTCGGCCGACAGGCTCTCGTACCATTCGCCCTGGAACATCATGCAGACGCCCGTATTGGTCTGCTGCGCCGGATTGGGCACCATGTTACGCAGCCACGGGGTCGTCTCGATCCAGTCCTTGACGATCCGCGCATTGGCATTGGCACGTTCGATCAAGGCCTTGCGACCGCCGATCGACTTGGCCCATTCGAGCGCGGCGATATAATCTTCGGTCGCCAACATCGAAGGCGTGTTGATCGTCTCGCCTTCGAAGATGCCGCGATTGAGCTTGGCACCCTTCTTCATGCGGAACAGCTTGGGCAAAGGCCACGGCGGATCGTAGCTTTCGATCCGTTCGATCGCCTTGGGGCTGAGGATCAGCATGCCGTGCTGGGCTTCGCTGCCCATCACCTTCTGCCAGCTATAGGTCGTGGCATCGAGCTTGGCCCAGTCCATCTCCATCGCGAAGACCGCGCTGGTGGCATCATTGATGGTGACGCCTTCGCGCCCCGGCTCAAGCCAGTCGGTATCGGAAATGACAGCACCGGAAGTGGTGCCGTTCCACGTGAAGACGACATCATTGCGCTGCGGGATCGTCGAAAGATCGGGGATTTCGCCATAATCGGCGGTAAGGACCTGCAGGTTGGGCAGCTTCAGTTGCTTGACCGCATCCTGGATCCAGACATTGCCGAAGCTTTCCCACGCCGCAACCGACACGGGACGGTTCGGATCGAGCATCGCCCACATGGCAGCTTCGATCGCGCCCGTATCAGACGCGGGCATGATGCCGATCAGATAATCATCGGGAATGCCGAGCAGTTCACGCGAGAGGTCAATCGCATATTTCAGCCGCGCCTTGCCCAGCGCCGAACGGTGCGAGCGGCCAAGCGATTCGGTTTTCAGCTTATCCAGCGACCAGCCGGGGAATTTCGCTGTCGGGCCCGAGGAAAAGAACGGGCGTTCAGGCTTCACCGTAGGCTCGTGCAAGAGCCCGCGAACATACTCAGTCATGTATTCTCTCCTTGCAGAGAGCACGCGCGGCGTTGGGACCGCGTGGCCCGCTCGCCGCACTAGAGATGCACGACATGAAGTCAAATGGATTCGGGCCATGCGCGACATTTTGTTGCCCGTTGCCGGGGCCGCGGCGCAGCGTGCACCGCCCCCTCGCCAAATGTCGTCAAAGGCATTAATCGGCGGGAACCATGCAGCCTTCCGACCTTCGCATCGCCCTGTTCAGCGGCAATTACAATTACACCCGCGATGGGGCCAATCAAGCGCTCAACCGGCTGGTCGGCTCGATGCTCGATCTTGGCGCCGCAGTCCGCGTCTATTCGCCGACTGTGCCCGAACCGGCTTTCGAACCGACCGGCGATCTGATCAGCCTGCCGAGCTTTGCCATTCCGATGAAGGGGCGCGGCGAATATCGTGTCGCCACCGGGCTGGGCGCTGCGGTCAAGCGTGATCTGACGCGCTTTGCCCCCAACATCCTTCACCTGTCTTCACCTGATCCGGGTGCACATGCCGCGCTCCAATGGGCACAGGATCACGATGTACCGGTGCTCGCTTCCGTCCACACCCGGTTCGAAACCTACCCGCGATATTATGGTCTCGGCTTTCTCGAGCCATTTATCGAACGCATGCTCAAACGGTTTTATAACCGCTGCGACATGCTGATCGCGCCTTCGCAAAGCACCATCGATGAATTGCTGGCGATGCGGATGCACGACCGGATCGGCACGTGGTCGCGCGGGGTGGATCGCGCCCTCTTCTCGCCCGAACGACGCGATATGGAGTGGCGCCGCAGCATCGGACTTGCCGACGAGGATGCGGCGATCATCTTCCTCGGGAGGCTGGTGATGGAAAAGGGGCTCGATGTCTTCGCCGAAACCATCGTGCAACTGCGCAAGCGGCAGGTGCCGCACAAGGTGCTGGTGATTGGCGATGGCCCGGCGCGCGAATGGTTTGCGAGCAATCTGCCGGGCGGCATCTTTGCGGGCTTCAAGACGGGCGAGGCGCTGGGCGCAGCGCTGGCGAGCGGCGACATCTTTTTCAACCCGTCGGTCACCGAGGCTTTTGGTAATGTCACGCTCGAAGCCATGGCCTGCGCGCTGCCCGTGGTGGCAGCAGGGGCAACCGGCTCGGCAAGCCTTGTCGAGGATGGTGTAACAGGGCGGCTCGTGCCGCTGGCCGGACAGTCGGCTGATGTTGCTGGTTGCGCAGAAGCGCTGGCTGCCTATTGCCGCGACCCGGCGCTGCGCATTGCCCACGGCACCACCGGTGCAGCGCGCGCCGCCGAATACAGCTGGGATGCGATCAACCGCGCGGTCGCCGATTACTATATCACCCTTGTCGAGGAACGCCGCGCCCTGCAAGCCCGCGAAGCCGCCGGGGCCGGGTGAGCCATGGCCGATCTGTTCGCCGCCGATGAACCCGCCCGCCAGCCTGCGGCGCGCACGGCGGACGAGGCCCCGCTCGCCGACCGGCTGCGCCCGGCGAACCTTGCCGAGGTGGTCGGGCAGGAACATCTGACCGGCCCTGACGGCGCCATCGGACGGATGGTCTCCGCTGGCAAGCTTGCCAGCATGATCCTGTGGGGGCCGCCCGGCACCGGCAAGACCAGCATCGCGCGTCTGCTCGCCGATGCGGTCGGCATGCGCTTTGCCGCGATCAGTGCGGTATTCTCTGGCGTGGCCGATCTCAAGGTCGCCTTTGCCGAGGCTGATAAGCTGGCAGGTGCGGGGATCAGAACGCTGCTGTTCGTGGACGAGATCCACCGTTTCAACCGTGCGCAGCAGGATGGCTTTCTGCCCTTTGTCGAACGCGGCGTAGTGACGCTGGTAGGCGCAACCACCGAAAACCCGAGCTTTGCCCTCAACGCCGCCTTGCTCAGCCGCGCGCAGGTGCTGGTGCTCAACCGGCTCAACGAGGCGGCGCTTGCCGCGCTGCTTACCCGCGCCGAAACGCTCGAAGGCCCGTTACCGCTGACCGCCGAGGCGCGCGCCGCGCTGGTTGCGGGCGCGGATGGCGACGGGCGGTTCCTGCTGGGGCAGGCGGAGACGCTCTATGCGGCAAAGCTCGCCGCGCCGCTTGATCCGGCTGCGCTTGGAGCGTTTTTGCAGCGCCGCGTCGCGGTTTATGACAAGGATCGCGACGGGCATTACAACCTCATTTCGGCGCTCCACAAATCGCTGCGCGGCAGCGATCCGCAAGCGGCCCTTTACTACCTTGCACGGATGCTGGTGGCAGGGGAAGAACCCCTCTTCGTGCTGCGGCGGTTGGTCCGGTTCGCCAGCGAGGATATCGGGCTGGCCGATCCGCAGGCGCTTACCCAATGCCTTGCCGCCAAGGATGCCTACCAGTTTCTCGGCAGCCCGGAAGGCGAACTGGCGATCGTGCAGGCTTGCCTTTACTGCGCCACGGCGCCCAAATCGAATGCCGCCTATGCCGCACAGAAAGCCGCGTGGAAGGCCGCAAAAGAGACCGGCAGCCTCGCCCCGCCTGCCCATATCCTCAACGCGCCGACGAAGCTGATGAAGGATATCGGTTACGGCGCGGGCTACGCCTATGACCATGCCGCCGAAGACGGATTTTCCGGGGCCGATTACTGGCCCGATGGGATGGCGCCGGCGACGTTCTATGAACCCGCCCCGCGCGGGTTCGAACGCGAAGTCAAAAAGCGCCTCGAGTACTGGGCGAAGCTACGCACGGAACGGCAGGATTGAACCGCTTCACGCACTTCCTTGCGGTCGATTGGTCGGGCGCGGCGGGCGAACGGCACAAGGGCATTGCGCTGGCGCTTGCCGAAAGTGCCGGTGGCCCGCCAACCCTGGTCACGCCCCCGCGCGGTGGCTGGTCGCGACCTGAAGTGCTTGGGGTCATCGCCGGATATGCAGGCGAGGCAGCGCTGATCGGGGTCGATCTCGGCATAAGCTTGCCCTTTGCCGATCACGGCGCCTTCCTGCCCGGTTGGGCGAACAGCCCCGCTGATGCGCGTAGTCTCTGGGCGCTGATTGACGAAGTCTGCGCTCATGATCCGCACCTTGGCGCGGCCAGCTTTGTCGATCACCCCGATATCGCTGCCTATTTCCGCCGCCATGGCGGGCGCGAGGGCGCGCGCTTCGGCGGCGGACGCGGGCGCCTGCGCGTCACCGAACATGCACAGGCGCGCATGGGTCTTTCGCCCTATTCCAATTTCAATCTGGTGGGCGCGGCGCAAGTCGGCAAATCGAGCCTCACGGGCATGCGGGTACTGAACCGGTTGGCGGACAAGCTGGCGGTGTGGCCGATTGATCCCCTGCCCGAGCAAGGCGCGGTGCTGTGTGAGATTTACACCTCGCTCGCCGCGATCGAGGCTGGCCGCAGCGCAGGGCGCAGCAAGATGCGCCACATTGATGATCTGAACGCGGCTCTTTCCGTGCTCGGCTCGCCCCCGGTTGCACGGAGCGGCGCGATTGACGATCACTCCGCCGATGCCCTGCTGACCGCCGTATGGCTGCGCCGGGTCCATGGCGAACAGGCGCGCTGGCAGCCGCAGGGCCTGACGCCTGTCATCGCCCGTACCGAGGGCTGGACCTTCGGGGCGTTGTGATACGATCCTCGCGGCTATTCGCGCGTGCCGCGCGAGCCGCTGCGGACGGCCAGTCGGCCTTGCGGCTGCTGTGCAGCCGATCGACTTCGTGGCCATCATCGATTCCGCTGCTTGAGGGCGTTTTTGTCGCCCTATCGCTTCGCTACTTGAGGGCGTTTTTATCGCCCTATCGCTTCGCTACTTGAGGGCGGGAGCGGTTTCGCCTAAGGCCGCGCGCAGCCCCGAATGTGGCGGGCCGGCTTAGCTCAGATGGTAGAGCACCTGATTTGTAATCAGGGGGCCGCGGGTTCGATCCCTGCAGCCGGCACCAGCCCTTGCGGGCATTCTTGATCGGGACAAGCCTACCCGCCGTGTCGCAGCTTCCCACTTATCACGCCTTGCACGAAGCGGCCTGCGCACGCGGCGAGAAAAGCTATATCGATCCCGACACCGGCTATCTTGTGTTCACGCGGATCGCCCATCTGGCGCGCGGCAAATGCTGCGGTTCGGGGTGCAGGCATTGCCCTTATCCCAAAGACTAGGCACCCAGCCGCAGGAAGAATTCCTCACGCTCGTGCCGTAGTTCATCGGCGCTCATCGCGGACAAGGCGTCCAGTTCATTCCTGAGCGCCAGCGCCAGCCGCTTGATCGTCTCGGGCACATCGCGATGCGCCCCGCCCTTCGGCTCATAGACAATACGGTGGATCACCCCGAGCTTGAGCAGATCACCCGCCGTCACTTTCATCGCTTCGGCTGCGTCCGCTGCGTGGGCGCCGCTACGCCACAGGATCGAGGCGCAGCCTTCGGGCGAGATCACCGAATAGATCGCGTGTTCAAGCATCAGCACACGGTTCGCTGCCGCCAGCGCGACCGCCCCGCCCGATCCGCCCTCGCCGATGATCACCGCAATCAACGGGACCGACAGCGAGAGGCACTTCTCGGTCGAACGCGCAATCGCTTCGGCCTGCCCGCGCGCTTCAGCATCAATGCCGGGGAAGGCTCCGGGCGTATCGACCAGCGTGATGACCGGCAGACCGAAGCGATCCGCCAAGTCCATCAGGCGGATCGCCTTGCGATAGCCTTCGGGGCGCGCCATTCCGAAATTGTGCTTGATCCGCGTCGCGGTATCCTCGCCCTTCACATGGCCGATCACCATGACGCGGCGCTCCTGAAAGCGGGCAAACCCGCCGATCACCGCGTTATCATCACCGAAGCGTCGATCACCTGCCAGCGGCAGGAAGTCCTCGAACAACCCGGCGGTGAGCTTCTCGAAACGCGGGCGATCCGGATGCCGCGCCACCAGCGTGCGCTGCCATGGTGAAAGACGCGCATAAAGATCGGAGAGCAGCCGTTCCGCCCGCTCATCCAGCATCGCTGCCTCGCCTGCCGTGTCGCCCTGACGGCGCAGGGCCTCGGCCTGCACCGCCAGCGCCTCGATAGGCTTTTCGAAGGGCAGATATTGCGTCACGCCGACCCTGCTTACACCGTCATCGACATGCCGCGATAGATCCGCGCACGATAACGCGAATCCTCGGCGTCAGGCAGCGGTGCGCCGACCAGCAGCACCGCGCGCGCAAAGCGGCGCACTTCTTCCAAGTGCTCGTCAAGGTCGCGCGGCTCTTCGGACTGGACGCGGCGCGTGAGGTTAATCTGGTTGACCGGCACATCATGCACCAGCCGCTCGTTCTCGACCGCCAGCGTGGCGGTGAAGGCGTGCAGCGTCGTCTTGATGAAGTTTGCCAGCGCGAAGGCCGGGGACTTGTCGCCCATCGGCACATCGGGGCTGGTCAACACCAACTGGCAATCATCGTAGAGCGAAGCTAGCCGCGACACGCGGAAATGATGCGTGAGATTATCAGCCACGACTTCGCGGAATTCCTCCGGCGTCAACGGATTGTCGAGTTCGAACAGCTTCGTCGGAAGCGGGGTGAAGGGTGTGGAAAGGATCGTGGTCGGCTTGCCCCATTGGACAAGCGCTCCATCCATTGCGGCTTCCAACCCGTCTTCGCAGACAATCGAGACAAGTTTTTCCGCGACATCGCCTTCGAGCTGCGCCTTGATCGCGTCAAAGCCCTCCGCCGTACGGGTCACCAGCACCACGCGGGCGACGTGGCAATCCTCGATGAAGGCGCGCGCGGTTTCAGCGAGGTAATCATCAAGATGCTCACCGATGACCCACACCGTCTTGCCCCGCATCTGATCAAGCCGTTCCTGTTTCGGAGAGCCGAACAATTCGCGCTCGGTGGTGGAGCGTTCCACGCTAAGCCCGCCCGAAGGCATGAAGGTCTCGCCCGAAACAGCGCGGTCAGCGAGGAAGAACACGGTCGCCTGCGCCACGTCATGCTCGGTCGGCATCTTGCCGAGATAGAGCTTGGAAAGCACGCCAGTGCCGACCTTCTTGGCTTCCACTGCGATCTTGTCAGCCGGCAGGAAGGGCGCATCTTCCGGCGGCACGCGCAGCAGCCATGCGGCGTCAGCCTCAGGCGTAGCCGGGCGATCAGCCCATTCTGGCGCATCGAGGAAATAGCCGCCCTGCCGAAGCCGCCCGATCAAGCCAGCGGCAATCGAAGGCGTCAGCAGATACTGGTCACAAGTGCACTCACCATCCCCCTCGCGCGCGCATGCGAGCGCCAACTCGCGCAATTCGTGCGGGTTGTTGGTATCGTGGCTCATCTTGACGGTGTCGTTGCGGGCGAGGCGCGAAAGCAGCGCTTCGACCCGAACCCCGCGCCGCAGCGCCTTGATGCTGGCGGCGTGGACGGCGTTCAGCCGCTTGTTTTCGAGGATCAGCTTGCCGCGCCGTTCAAACAGGCCCGGCTTGCCGCCGGTGCCTGACAGGCGGTCGCCATCCACGGGGCCCGGCGCAATTGCGTTGAACTGCACTTCCGGCCCGAGATAGCGCGCCATGCTTTCAACCATCGCGCGCTGGCCTGCCTTCGACACCGCATAATCGGCGCGGTTGGGGTATGCGACCGCGAGGTACTTCTCGCCGCCGAAATAGGACGAGACGTTGAGAATATAGCCTGAACCCTGTTTCTTCATCAGCGGCACGACATGGTGCATCAGGAAGTAATTCGACACGAGGTTCGCATCGAGCGTGTAGTTCCAGGCATCGACCCCCATGTCGATCACCATGTCTTCCGCACCCGCAACACCGGCATTGTTGATGAGGTAATCGATCCGCCCGAACGCTTTCAAAGTCGCATCAACCGCGCCCTTGAGGGATTCAAAGTTGCTGACATCGACATTGGCGAGCGTCTGCACGCGGCGCTCGACACCGGCAAAGCCGATATCCTCCAGCTCCGACACGATCTTGGCGCGGGCGACCGCAAGCTCGCTTTCGCGGCGGGCGACCATCATCACCTTGCCGCCAGCGAGCGCGAGGAGGCGTGCAACCTGCCCGCCGATCCCGGCCGAACCGCCGGTAATCAGCGCCACCTTGCCCAGATGCAGCCCGGTGATGTTCTCAGAGAAGCCGGGCATCGCCTTGCGAGCGCCGGTCGCCTCGCCAATATTGGCCGGGACATAGAGCGTGATCTCACGAATCTTGCTTTCTTTCAGCAGAATGCGCGCCGCATGGCCTGCGGTGAAGCGGCTGTTCTCGGCCTCCGAATTGGTGAAGCGCACGATCTGGTTGCCCCACTCGGCTTGACGGCGGCGGCCATGGCTGGTGTCGATCTCGCTTTCATCGCGCCAGATGCGAATGAGCTGTTCATTGGCGGCACGCAGCATGTGGCCATAGATGTCGCCCACGCCATCGCTGGTGTTGGTCAGGAACATAAAGCGCGGCTCCTGCAACAGGTTGTCATGCCGCTTCCAGTAACGGCTGAACGTCCGCGCGAGCGCCGTATTGCCCGCAATCTCGGTGTCGAGCAGCGCTTCGACTGTGGCATCATCAGCCTCGGTAAGCGCGCCCTTCAATTCGCCCGCAGGCAGCATCGGCAGGAACACCGCGCCGCTGATCGCGCCATTGGCCTTGGTGTAGGCCTCCAGCGCTTCTTCCATCGCGGCAGGCTCCTTGCGGTTGAAGCGGATGATCGAAAGGCCTTCGGTGATGCCAAGTGCCTTGCAGCGCTTTTCGGCAATGGCCACGTCAGCTGCGCGTGGCACGCCCAGCGCCACTGCCGCGCCGCATTGCAATTGCACCTGCGCGATTTCGAGCGCCTCGTCCCAATTGTCGCCCGCTGCCACCAGCACCGCCAATCCGGTACCATCCATCGAACGCATCGTGGGGCGCGCAAGGTAGGTCGAACGCTGTTCCTTGCGCACCGTCATGCCATGGGTGACTTCGAAATCGTGGCCATTATAGGCCGCGCTCTCATCACTGCCGAGGAACACGCAGGTGGTGGCGATGTCGGTTGGCGTCGGGAAAGTCTTGGCCTTTTCATTGCCGCCGGTGGCGCGCTCAAGGCTCATCATGTCGAAGAATTGTGTGGCGGTGGTGCCCGCTTCATCACCGCGCGCGGTATCCATTGCGGCAAAGACAGAACGGATACGCTCGCTTTCAATCGGGCCGGGATAGACCAGATTGACGCGGATACCTTTGGGGCCAAGCTCAAGGCTGAGTTCGCGGCTCATCGCGTTCATCGCCGCCTTGGGCACGACATAGGCCGCGCGGGCGTAGTAAGGCGTGCGGCTGAAGATGGTCGACACATTGATGATCGAGCCGCCTTCAGGAATATGCGGCGCAGCAGCGCGGGTGACGTTCCAAGCCACGGCCAGGATATTGCGCAGCGCATCGCCCACAGTCTCGCTGTCGGTCGCACCCTTTTTCTGGAGGGCGGCAAGCTCTTCGGCGGTGAGCGGCAAGTTCTCAATCGGCTGCTTGGGGCCAGCGCTGCCCGCATTGTTGACGAGGATATCAATGCGGCCGAATGCCTTGACCACTTCGTCCATCGCTGCACGCACTGATGCGGGATCGCCGCCATCAAGCGCCACAGTCGCCACCCGTGATGCGTCCACGCCTGTCGCCTTGACCAGTGCATCGGCAGCGGCCTTGGTGCGCTCGGGCGTCCGGCCCGTCATCACCACGGTTGCACCTTCTGCAAGATAATGCGTGACGATATGCCCGCCAAGATTGCCCGCCGCGCCGGTGACGACGGCGATTTTGCCCGCGAGGCGGCCGGTGGTGGGCGCAGACGTTGCAGCGGCGTTTGATTTGGCCATGGCACTCTCCTCATAAAATTACACCGCGCAGCGCACGGGCTTTTTGATCTGTTCAATCTCTGGGGAGGAGAGCTAAGAACGTTTCAATTTTCGCAATGCTCAAGTCAAGCGTCAGGTTCCCCCACACTTGCATTTTGTGCAGTCTGCTGTGCCGCCCAGGCTTCGAGCAGCGCATCGCGGCTCATCAGCCCCAGTTCGGGCAGGGCGTGGTTGACCACATAAGTCGATCCGGTGTGGCGGTTATCCCACATCGCCTGATGCGCCTCGGGCAGGCCGTCCCACGGCACGACTTCGGGCATGGTCACCTCGAGCAGGCCAGCGGCGATCATGTCGTTCATCCGCGCAACCTCAAAAGCGTTGCAGAGGTGGGTACCGAGGATGCTCGCAGTCGGCATGATAATCTTGCGCTGGCGCGTCCAGACTTGCGGGGCGTAGAAGGTGAAGCGGCTTCCCGCCAGATCTTCGGCAAAGATCACACGCCCCGTAAACGGCTTCGCCAGCGAGGTCGAAATGCCAAGCGTATCCTGCCCGACCCGTTCGAACACCACATCGGGGCTGCCGCGCGGATTATCGGGCGAACGCAGGATCTTGCCCACGGCCGAGCCAAACGGCTTCATCACCCGGTCCTGATAATCGCGCACCGCGGCCTTGAAGACTTCAATATCCGCCTTCGCATCGGGCAGGCGCGGCATGGTTTCAGGCCAGTCAAAATTCGCGCCCTCGCGCCGCTTGATCGTCTCAAGGCTGACGATCCCTTCGATCGCATCCTCAAGCCCGAGCGATTGCAGGAATTCGCGCTGGCCATCGGTGGTGGTGGCGACCACCGAACGCGCATTGAACAGGCGCGCGGCCTCGATCATTTCAAGGCCGGTTTCATCGAGCAGTTCCGATGATCCCGGGCCGTAGAAGATCAGCACCGCCTCTCCCCCGCGCACGGCGGCACGGCGGAGCATCTCTTCCGGCGATGCGGTGCCGGGCTTGCCCATGAAGCTGAAGTGATAGCCGGACGATGCCCCGTAGAAGGCGAGCGTGCCGCCTTCCGCCAGCAGCTGGAAGCTACGCGGGAACGCGGTTTCGCCCGCATGGCTGACGACGTAATCAGCCAGCTTGCCGCCATTCAGCGCCTTGTATTCTTCTACCAGCGGTTGGCCTGCGGCTTCCCACGCCTGCGCCTCAGCCCTGTCTTCGGGCACGACGCTGTACAGATCGGCAAAGCGCGCATCCTTGCGGTTGATCGCGCCGACTGCGCCTTGCACGGCGGTGATGAATTCAGCGCGCTCTTGCGACGACACCAGCCCCGTCACCTGCAGGCCCGTCCTCACCGAGGAACGCAGCGCATCAAGCCCGGTGCCTGTCGCTGCGCCTTCGACAAACAAAGTCCGACCCGGCGCAATCTGGAGGGTGGTGAACAGGCAGCGCGCGATGGTGCCCAAATTCAGCACATAACTGCCCGCCTGTTCGAGCGTCAGATCGGGCGGGATCGCGTGCATCTGCGGCGCCTGAACGGTGAGGAACTGCGCGTGGCTGCCCGTTTCCGTCTCATACCCCTGAATGGAGAAATCCGCATACATCGGATCATTGCCGACCTGCGGGCTCAAAAGATCATTGGTGCCCGAATAGACGGTGACGAGATCGCCGACCTTCACGCGCCCTTGCGCACGCGTTTCGCTGCCCAAAGCCGCGACCAGCGCGATGCCGCCTGATCCGGTGATCTGCACGTCTTCTTCATGCGCATCGAAAGGCGAGACGGGAATGCCCGTCAGCGCCCAGATGTCGTTGAAGTTGACCTCGCTCGTCAGCATGTAAAGCAGCGCTTCGTTGGGCGCAGGTTCGGGCACTTTGACGACGAGTTCTTTCTCGTGGCTTTCCGGCGGACCAAAACGAGGGTTCCCGGTATCGGGATCGCGCGCGATGCCGAACGCATATTGATAGGGCGGGATCGGGGTCACACCGGGGAAGAACGGCGCGCCGACGGGCAGCAGATCGCCCGCCTCTTCCAAAGCCTTGGCCTGTTCCTCGTGGCGATCATATTCCCACACGCCGTCGCGGCGGACGGGCAAAGGGGGCGCAACCTTGTCGATGAATTGCCTGATGCCGGTCTTGCCGCCTTCGGGATCGACGATGGCATCGGCAAACAGCGCAGCCTCTTTCGCAAGGCCTGCGATGATGCCCTGTTCAAGGCCAACCCGCACCGCTTCGATGGCGCGCTCACCCGCTTTGCCGCGTCCGGCCCAGTCAAGCTGGCGCAGCACGCGCTGCAAGAAGGCATCCTCCATCACCGGCGCAAGCGCGACCGGCGCCGGCGTATCCCAGCGGCTGATGGCAGCCTGCCGCGCCGCAAAGGCCTTGCCGAGCGCTGAATGCTCGCCATGCTTCACATAGGCGCGCACTGCGGCATGGGCTTCGGCCAGCGCATCGCGCGCGCCGTTCACCAGCACATCGACGAGGCCGATTTCGGCAGCCTTCTCCGCGTCAATGCTGCGCCCGCCAAGGATCAGATCCATCGCATCGCGCAGACCGGTTTCGCCGAACCGATCCACCAGCAAGCGCGGCAGGCGCTGCGTCCCGCCATAGCCGGGGAGCAGGCGCAGGCGGATTTCGGGCTGGCCGAACCGCGCGACCGGCTCTGCCACGCGGTAATCGCAGGCGAGAGCGAACTCCATGCCGCCGCCCAGCGCCACGCCCTGCACGGCTGCGACGCACGGCTTGTTCATGCGTTCAATGATGCCGAAGGCGAGCTGCGCGTTGTTGGGCAGCACGAGCGCTTCCTCGCGGGTGTGGATTTCCTCGAGCATCTGGCGGATATCCGCCCCCGCCACGAACGACGCGGTGCCCTGCCCGGTGAACACCACCGCTACCACTTCATCGGCGCGCGACAGGTAATCGACCACCTGCACCAGTTCATCAATCGCGCGTTCGTTCAATGCGTTGACGGGCGGATTGGTGACCGTAACGGTGGCCACCTGCTTGCCCGGCGCGACATCGTTGTACTGCACGAGGAAATAGCGGTGGCGATCGAAGAGCGCCTGTTCATCGCTCATCCGCTGCTTGCGCTGCCAGTCGGTGATGACCGTGCGCAGTTCATCAAGGCTTTCCGGATTGCGCAGCGTCGTCACATCGCCAACATCATCGCCCACCACGAGCGCGCGCACCATGCGACGCATATATTTGCCGCTGCGGGTTTCTGGAAATTGCGAGACTTCGATAAAGTCGGCGGGCACCGCGACCGCGCCCTTTTCGGTGCGGACGAGATCGAACAGGCGGCGCTTGTCCTCGATGGTGAGCTTGCGGCCCGCCACAGGAACCACAAAGGCGAGCGGGGTCAGGCCCTTCTCGCGGTGCGGCGCGCCGACCACCAGCACATTGCCGACCGGCGAATCAGGCGCGAGCGCCTTGTCGCGCAGCACTGCGCCTTCGATTTCCTCGGTCCCCATGCGGTGGCCCGAGACATTGATCACGTCGTCAGAGCGGCCATGCAGCGAGAACGAGCCATCCTCATGCGCAATCGCAAAGTCGCCTTGCGTGTAGGCCCACACGCCTTTCCAGCGTTTCCAGTAGCCTTCTTCCCAGCGGGCGGCATCGCCCTTCCAATCGCCGAGCACGCGGCCATCTGCGACATGGAAATTGTCCATGTCGCCCCAGATCGTGCGCGCAAGATAGGGGTAAGGTGCGGTGATGACGATTTCGCCTTTTTCGCCCATTTCGGCGCGCCGCCAGTTGACGCCGCCAGCCTCGGCGGCGCGGGCGAAGGGAGCCTCTGCACTGCTTGCCTCGTCATCCTCGACCCAGACATCGCCCACCACCCACGGCAGCGGGAAGGCGTGCGCATCGGGACGCAGCGGGAAATCACTATTGCCGTAGAAATGCGTCCACGCGATCCCACCGTGCTCGGTCGCCCAATAGGAATTGATGTATTGCTGCGTGACATGCTCCATCCCGAAGGCCTGCACGCTCGGGCTGACCGGCTCGGCACAGAAAGTCGCCACGCGAAGCCCGCCCATGTCATAACGCTGCAGATCGGCAAGGTTGGAAGGGTCGCTCATCACGCTTTTGAGGAAGGTGACGCCCGCCTTGAAGATCGTGACATTGTGCCTCTCGATCATCGAGGCAAAGCGGCCCGCGTGCGGGAACACCGGCGAGCCTTCGAACACCACGCTGGTCACCCGCGTCATCAGCGGCGCGCAGATGAGATAGCTCTGCCCGGTGATCCAGCCCGGATCGGCCACCACGAACAGCGTATCGCCGGGGCGCGCATCGAAGCTCGCCGCCATCGTCTTGGCCACGCCTGAAGCATAGCCGTGGGAATGGACGATCCCCTTGGGCTTGCCCGTCGAACCCGAGGTGTAGATGAAGAACATCGGATAATCAGCATCGACCGGCATCGGCGGCGAGGCCGCCCAGATCGCGCGCACGAAATCGGTGTCAGGCAGCGCCATCAGATCGGCTTGGCTGTTCACCGCAAAGCCTGCGCTGCGCGCCTTTTCCAGAATGGTTTCGAGCGCGGCATCTGTCAGCTCGTGGCTCCAGCGGTCACGCTCCTCGCGCCAGATCATGTCGGCAGTGCCGGTGTGGCGGCACACGATCACGGCCTCCACACGCGGCGGCAGGGTGACAAGGCTCGATGCAATCGCGATCCGCACGCGCGCGGCATCCGCGCTGGAAATGCGGCCCTCATTGCCAAGCTGAATGAGAGCCTTGCCCACGCCGCGCATCACATCGGAGCGATCGACAGTGATCTCGCCCGCCAACGCCTCGCGCACCGTATCCAGAATGGTCTGCTGATCGGCGGCGGGCAATTCGAGGTCGAGCTTGCCCAGAATATCGAGCGCCGTAGTCACCGGCACGAAATTGTCGAGCGCGGGGTCAGTATATGCGTTCTTGAACGGGGCGACCTGCGCCGTGCGGTAGGACCCATCCGAGGTCACGATCACCTTGGCGCCGGTATCCGCAATCCGGTCTGACAGGGTCTTGTCGGAAAATCCGCCGAACACCGCCGTATAGACGACGCCCATGCGCTTGGCGCCTTCGGTCCAGTAGATCTGCGGCACGATGCTGGGCATGTTGAGCGCGATGCGATCACCGGGCTTCACGCCCAGAGCCTCAAGCGCAACCGCGCACTTGGCGCTTTCCAGCAGCAATTGCTTGCGGCTTACGGTGAAGCAATCAAGCGGCGCGCCCTTGCCGCCCAATGCGGACATATCCCAGCGATCCCCTTCGAAGATCAGCGCGGCTTCATCGCCGTGGCCCGCCAGCACGTGGCGATCCATCTCGGAAAAGGCCGCGTTGGTCCGGCCGCCGACAAACCAGCGCCAGTGCGGCGGGTTCGAACCATCGAACGCCGCATCCCACGGGGCAAAATCGGCTGGCAGGGCGGGGCTGACGGGCGCGCAGGTGGCGGCATCCCAGCCATGCCATGCGCCGTCCTCGTCCTTCGCAAGCCAAGCCCCGCTCGCGCCGACACCAGCGACGAACCAGTGCATGTTACGCGCTGCGATATTCCCGTGAAATGCGCCCGGATCAGCCAGCACGGCCGCACGCATTGCGTCCCAATCTGCGCGGTTGCCGATCGGATTGGTCAGACGGGCGGCAGCAACAGCGCCGGTATCAGCTTCAGCCAAGAATTCATCCTCCCCGAGACCACTGCCATGAGCGGCCAAGCGCGCGTCCAATACACATGAGTTTGAAGCAAAATTGCGCGCAATTGCGCAATCAAGCAACAAACTACATTGTCGGTTTCAGGTTTTGCAACGCAGCATTGCAAAAAGCGTTCCGAAACCCGATTCGCCCGGGGAGGAGATTTAGGCGATGTAACGCAATTCAGCCGCGACCGCGATAGGGTGCAACACCCTGGTCCGGCACCCACAGCCCCTCTGGGGCCGGGCCGGTTTGCCAGAACACATCAATCGGAATGCCGCCGCGCGGATACCAGTAGCCCCCGATGCGCAGCCAGCGCGGCTGCATTTCGTTGGCAAGCCGCTGCCCGATGCCGACTGTCACATCTTCGTGAAAGCCGTTGTGATTGCGGAACGATCCGAGAAACAGCTTGAGGCTTTTCGATTCCACAATCGTTTCGCCAGGCGCGTAGTCAATCACCAGATGCGCGAAATCGGGCTGGTCGGTCACCGGGCACAGCGAGGTAAACTCGGGCGCGGCAAAGCGCACCAGAAACAATGCGCCCTTCCGCGGGTTGGGCACATAATCGAGCTGCGCTTCCTCTGGTGAGCGCGGCAGGGGGCTGTCCTTGCCGAGAAACGCAGGGATGAGCGAGGGTGTGTCGGAAGGCGTATTCATGGGACGCGCTGTTGCCGCGAAACCGGGCATAGCGCAAGCAAGGAACTGGACGCTGGCGGCTCTGCCGTTATGGGGAGCGGGCCGCTGTGCACCATCAAGCAATCATGGCTTTGCAAATGACCCGACCGAACTCTCAGCCGCGCCGCGCTCGGCACTACCCGGCTTCGCTGGCTGCGGCAGGCGTGTTGCTTGCCTCGCTCGCGAACGCAAGTGCGCTGGCCGCGGCCCCGCCGATAACCCTGCCCGCGCCCGAACCGACCCCGCAGGCCAGCCCGCTTGCCTTGCCCGCAGCACCCAAAACGGCTGCGACGCCCGCGCCAACCCCGGAGCAGGCGCCATCAACAATAGCAACGCCGCGCCCGACAGTTCCAGCACCAAACCCTGCACCCACACCCTTCGCGCCACAGGCTACCCTTGCAGCACCTGTTGCAGAGGAAACATCGCCAGCGGTTGATCCGGGCTTTGGCGATGATCTGGCGCTCCCTTCCGAGGCACGCGACGCAGCTCCATCGACACCGGAATCCTCGGCGGTCGGTGCCAGCATTCTTCCTGCAAGCTGGCCGTGGATTGCAGGCGCGCTGGCTGCCATCGCGGCCATGTTCGGCCTGCTTATCGCCCTGCGCCGTCGCAAGCCCACAGCGCCGCGCCTCGCCACGCCCGTCCCCGCCACTGCTTCCAGCGCGGAGGCAGACGCAGCGCCCCTGCGCGTCGATTGCCAGCTCGACATCATCAGTGCTGCGCGCAGCGTAATGATGTTCAGCATCGATTATCGTCTTGAAATCGCCAATCGCAGCGATCGGGCGGTGCGCGATCTTGCGATCACCATGCAGCTGGGACAGCCGCGCCAGGATAAGGCCGCTGCGCCGCTCGCCGAAACGGCTGAGGACAGGCAGACCATCTCCCGCATCGGCCCGTACCAGAGCCGCAGCATCACCGGGACGCTGCGCCTGCCGCTGGCTGCGATCGCGCCGATCCATCAGGGAGCTGCACCGCTGCTGATCCCGCTGATCGACATCACAATGGAAAGCGCAGGGGGCCAGACAGATCGGCGCGTATTCGTGGCCGGAACGCCCAGCCCTGCGAATGTCGGACGGCTCCAGCCGATCCGCCTCGACACACCGCCGGGCGGGATTGCTGGGCTGAAAGCACTGCCCGTCACCCCTGCCTGAGCCTAAGCGGGCCTTGGCGGGAAGGCCGCGCGCCGCTAGGCTCGGCCCATGACTGAAGCATTCCCCTCGCTCGTTTCTACCGCATGGCTCGCCGATCATATCGATGCGGCCGACGTTGTGGTGCTTGATGCCTCGCATCATCTGCCCGCTGCAGGGCGCGACGCCCGTGCCGACTACACCGAAAGGCATATACCGGGCGCGCGCTTTTTCGATCTGGCAAGCCTTGTCGATACCACCTCAAGCGTACCGGCGGCCCTGCCCCGTCCCGAACAGCTCGCCGAACGGCTGGCGAACCTCGGCGTACCGCGGGGTGCGCGTATCGTGCTCTATGATGACAGCGCGATCCGCACGTCCGCGCGGGCATGGTTCATGCTGACAGGCAGCGGCTGGCAGCATGTCGCCATCCTCGATGGCGGGCTTGGCAAGTGGCACAGCGAAGGCCGCGCGCTGGAAAGCGGCACTCCGGAAATTGCTGCCACCGCTGACGCCACGCTTCACACCCCGCGCGCTGTCCGCACCAAGGCCGATATGCTTGCCAATCTGGACACCCATGCCGAACAGGTGCTCGATGCGCGCTCGGCAGACAGGGTCTATGGCAGCGGGATCGATCCGGTGCATGGCGGCCAGAACGGCCGGATCCCTGGCGCGCTCAACCTGCCTTACACCGAAGTGCTGAACCCCGATGGCACGTACAAAGCGGTGCCGGAACTTCGCGCCGCCTTCGAAGGCGCCGGTGTCGATCTCGCCCGCCCGCTGGTTGGGACCTGCGGCAGCGGCGTCACGGCCAACGTGCTGCTGTTCGCGCTGCACCTGTTCGGCAAGGCTGATACCGCACTCTATGATGGCAGCTGGAGCGAATGGAGCGCCGATCCCGCCACGCCCAAAGCGCAAGGGCCAGATGCATGAGCAGCGATGGGGATGATAGCCAGCACCGCCCGGCAACAAAGGTGGTGCGCGCCGGGCGGCGCAGCGAATGGACAGGGCCGGTGGTCAATGTTCCGGTCTGGCGCGGTTCGACCCATCTCTACGAAAAGGACGCTGACCGTCAGGCAGCGGGACGCAACAATGCCGACGGGCAATTTTTCTATGGCCGACGCGGGGCTCCGACCCAGTGGAGCCTTGCCGAAGCGCTCACCGCAATCGAACCCGGCGCTTATGGCACAGTGCTTTACCCGAGCGGCGTTGCGGCGATCGCGGGAGCCATGCTCAGCGTCCTGAAGCCGGGTGATCGGCTGCTGATGAGCGACAATGCCTATGATCCCAGCCGCAGCATGGCGACAGGGTTGCTGACGCGCATGGGCGTCACCACCACATTCTTTGATCCGCTTGATATCCCGGCCTATCGCGCGCTGTTTGCGCAACCAGTTCAGGCCGTGTGGCTCGAAAGTCCCGGCAGCCTGACCTTCGAGGTCTGCGACATACCTGCCCTTGCCGCCATCGCGCGCGAACATGGCGCGGTGAGCCTGATCGACAACACCTGGGCCAGCCCGCTTGGCTTTGCCGCGCTCGAACACGGCTGCGACATTGTGATGATGAGCCTGTCAAAGCACGTCGGCGGCCATTCCGATCTGATGATGGGCAGCGCGAGTGCGGGTGAGCGATGGTATCGCGCCCTGCGGCGCACTGCGCAGGATCTGGGGCAAGTCGTCTCGCCCGATGATGCCGCGCTGGCTGCGCGGGGCCTGCGCACCATGCAGGTGCGGCTGGAAGCGCAGAGCCGCTCTGCTCTGAAGATCGCGCAGTGGCTCGCCGGGCAGCCGCAAGTCGCCCGAGTGCTGTGCCCGATGCTGCCCGCTGATCCGGGCCACGCGCTGTGGCAGCGCGATTTCACCGGCGGCTGCGGCCTGTTCGCTTTCGTGCTGAAAAGCGATGATCCCGCCGCCGCCGCGCGGGTGGCCGATAATCTCGACCTGTTCGGTATCGGCTATTCATGGGGCGGTTATGAAAGCCTCGCCCTGCCGATCAGGCCTGCCGATTACCGCAGCATCATGGCCGATCAGACCGGTGGCCGCCCTTCCGTCCGGCTTTCCATCGGGCTGGAAGATCCCGATGATCTCATCGCCGATCTGGCGCAGGCGCTGGCGCGGGTGGCATGACCGCCCGAACGTCCGCTCCAGCCACGGATGGTCCGGACAATGCCAGCGGCGCCATTGTCAGCGGCGCAGATACCGTGCGTGAGGACATTGCCCAGCGCAGCGAAGCCTTCGGCGATGTTGTCAACCGGCTGGATTCCCTAGCGATCGCAGTGGGCGACTGGCGCATTTCCGCCTTTGATGTGCTGTTTGCTGTCAGCGCGCTCGCGCTGGTGCTCGCCCTCGCCTGGCTTGCCACCCGGCTCACGCGCAGCGCGCTGCGCCGTATCACCGCGCTCGACGGCGTGCAGCGCCTGCTGGTCGAGAAGATTGCGACCATCGTCATCTGGGTGGTCACTTTTCTTGTCGGGGTCGATCTTCTCGGGGTCGATCTTACCGCGCTGACAGTGTTCTCCGGCGCCTTCGGCCTCGCTGTCGGGTTCGGGTTGCAGAAAACCCTCGGCAACCTCATCGCCGGGATCATCCTGTTGATGGACAAGTCGATCAAGCCAGGCGATGTCATCGAGGTTGCCGACCAGGCCGGGAACGAGGCCATCGGGCAAATCCGCAAGATCGGCATCCGCGCGATCTCGGTCATCACCCGTGACCAGACGGAATATCTGATCCCCAACGAAAACCTGATGGTCAATCAGGTGATCAACTGGTCCTATTCCTCGAAAAACGTGCGCGTAAAGGCCCCTGTCGGGGTGGCCTATCACAGCGATCTCAAGCTTGTGACCGATCTGCTCTACCGCGCCGTTGAGGAAACGCCGCGCGTGCTGACCGAACCCAAGCCACGGGTCAATCTGATGGGGTTCGGCGACAGCTCGGTGGATTTCGAACTGCGTTTCTGGATTGCCGATCCCGAGGCCGGGATCGCCAACATCCGGTCGGATGTTTTCATGCGGATCTGGGAATTGTTCCGGGAGCATGGCGTTGATATCCCCTTCCCGCAGCGCGACCTCAACCTGCGCGAGAGCAAACAGATGCAGGCGCTGATCGCCGCGCTGGAGCGCAAGGACAACCCGGCCAACGACGTGCCGCAATAGTTTCGCTTCATCGTCGGCAATTCATTCTCGCTGGCACGCGCGCGTGCTCTCGCCCATCTGCGCTGGAATGCAGACCGGAACCATCTATCTCGTCGGTGCGGGCCCAGGTCCGGTGGACCTCCTCACCCTGCGCGCGGCTCGCCTGATCGAACAGGCGCAAGTCATCGTCCATGATGGGCTGATCGGCCCTGACATCCTTGGCCTTGCGCGCCCCGATGCGCAGCTGATCTCGGTCGCCAAGCAACGCGCTCGCCACACCCTGCCGCAGGACGACATCAACGCGCTGCTCGTGCGCGAAGCGCTGGCCGGGCGCGATGTGGTGCGCCTGAAGGGAGGCGACCCCTTCATCTTCGGACGCGGCGGCGAGGAAGCCGAAACCGCCCGTGCAGCAGGCGTGCGCGTGGAAGTGATCCCCGGCATCAGCGCCGCCAATGGCGCGGCGGCAGCGAGCCAGATCGCGCTCACCCATCGTGACGCATCGAGCATCGTCAGCTTCGTTGCGGGCCAGTGCAAGGGCCTCGCCGAGCAGAACTGGTCGGGCCTCGCCGGCAAGGGCCGCACTCTGGTAATCTACATGGGCGTCTCCACCGCGGCGCAGATCGCCGAAAAGCTGATGGCCGACGGCCTCGCCCCCGGCATGCCCGTCGCCGTGATCGAGAACGCCGCGCGCCCCGAAATGCGCGTGCTGCGCGGGCTGCTGGCGGGCTTGCCCGATCTGGTCGAGCGGGAGGCGGTGAAGAGCCCCGCGCTCATCATTATCGGCGAAGTCACCGCGCGCGAGGACGCTGCTGTGGCGGCACTCGCACAGGAGCGAGCACAATGAAAATCCTCACCGGCAATGATCTGCGCAGCGGCGCCGTAACATGGTGGAACGGGACCGGCTGGTCGCTCCATGTGAATGACGCTGTGGATGTGGGCGAGATGGCCGAGGAAATCATGGCCCGCGAAGTCGCGGCACGCCGTGTCAATGTGCCCTATGCGATCGAGGCGACCCGCACCATCGACGGTGTGCGCCCTGCCCACATCAAGGACCGCATCCGCGCGCTTGGACCCACGGTTCGGCCGGATCTCACTTTGAAGCCGCAAGACCCACAAGCCATCGACTGGGTGATCTGAGATGTACCGTTACGACCACTATGATCAGGCCATGGTCGATGCCCGCGTGGAGGAATTCCGCGATCAGGCCCGTCGCCGCCTCGAAGGCAAGCTGACAGAAGACCAGTTCAAGCCGCTACGACTGATGAACGGGCTTTACCTGCAACTGCACGCCTACATGCTGCGCGTCGCCATCCCCTATGGCACGCTCAATGCGCGGCAGATGGAGGCGCTGGCCGACATCGCCGAGAAATATGATCGCGGCTACGGCCATTTCACCACCCGCCAGAACATCCAGTACAACTGGATCAGGCTGGAAGATGCCGCCGATATCCTCGCTGACCTGGCGAGCGTGGAAATGCACGCGATCCAGACCAGTGGCAATTGCATCCGCAACATCTCGGCGGATCACTTCGCAGGGGCTGCGGCTGACGAAGTGGTTGACCCCCGCCCCTATGCCGAGCTGATGCGACAGTGGTCGAGCTTCCACCCGGAATTCAGCTATCTGCCGCGCAAGTTCAAGATCGCGGTGATCGGATCGGAGAAAGACCGCGCTGCGATGCGGCTGCACGATATCGGCATCCGCATTATTGAGCGCGATGGCGCAATCGGCGCGCAGTTCTACGCCGGTGGCGGAATGGGCCGCACCCCGATGATCGCACCGCTGATCCGCGACTTCGTGCCGCTCGATCACCTCATCACCTATGCCGAGGCGTGCCTTCGCGTCTACAATCGCTATGGCCGCCGCGACAACAAGTACAAGGCGCGCATCAAGATCCTCGTCCATGAACTCGGCGCGGCGGAATACACCCGGCAGGTAGAAGAAGAGTTCGCCCACATGCTGGAGCAAGGTGTCGAGCCGCCGCGGGAGGAACTGGCGCGGATTGCGGCGTTCTTTGCCGACCCGCCGTTCGTGTCGAGCGAAGTCGAGACACAAAGCCTCTCGACAATGCTCGAGGCGAACGGAGGTCAGGGCAGCGCCTTTGGCCAATGGGTCCGCCGCAACACCCACCGTCACAAGCACCCGGCCTACGTCTCCGCCGTTATCAGCCTCAAGCCCGCTGGCGGCATCCCCGGCGATGCGACGGCTGACCAGATGCGACTCATGGCGCGGCTGGCAAAGCAATACAGCTTTGACGAATTGCGGGTGATGCACACGCAGAACGTGCTGCTGCCGCATGTACGGATCGCCGATCTCCATGCGATCTGGGCCGCGCTCGACGCCGCAGGCATGGGCGCGCCGAACATGGATACGATCGAGGATATCATCGCCTGTCCGGGCCTTGATTACTGCTCGCTCGCCAATGCCCGCTCGATCCCGCTCGCCCAGCGCATCTCCGAACGCTTCGCCGAGACCGGGCGCACTGAAGTGGTGGGCGAATTGAAGCTGAAGATCTCCGGCTGCATCAACGCCTGCGGGCATCACCACGCGGGCCACATCGGCATTCTCGGCGTCGACAAGAAAGGGCGCGAGAATTACCAGCTGTCGCTCGGCGGCTCCGAGGCCGAGGACGTCAGCCTCGCGAAGATCACCGGCCCCGGTTTCGACGAGGACGGCGTGATCGCTGCGGTCGAAAAGGTCACCGATGTCTATCTCGCTGCCCGCGCAGATGGCGAACGCTTCCTCGATACCTATCGCCGCATCGGCATGGAGCCATTCAAGGAGGTCCTTTATGGGCAATGATCTGGGCCATTCGCCTGACGAGGTGCAATTCCGTTTCCGCGATGATGAGCCAGTGGATCATGGCACGGTTACGGTCGATTCCGCGCTGGAGCAGACCAACGCCAACGCGGTGCGCATCGAACCGGGCGATGATGCGCGCCTGCTGCTGCCCTTCCTTGACCGGCTAGCCCTGATCGAAGTCAACTTCCCGAGCTTTGGCGACGGTCGCGGCTATTCCTCTGCGCGCATCCTGCGCGAGGCGGGCTACACCGGCGAATTGCGCGCAGTCGGCGATGTGCTGATCGACCAATTGAGCCACATGCGCCGCTGCGGATTTGACAGCTTTGCTCCCGACAAGCCGCTCGATCCCGCCGATGCGCAGCGTGCCTTCGCCACGTGGGAACAGGTCTATCAGGCCGCAGCCGATGGCAGGCGCACAATCGCCGGACGACGTCATGAAGCCTGAATTGCAGGCCCGCACCCGCGACACGCTTGATCTCGCGCCGCGCTTTACCGAGCATGATGCGGTGCGCCTCAACCGCATGTTTCGCGGCGCCTCGACGCAGGAAATGCTGGAAGCGGTGATCCGCGACGGGCTGGCAGGCGATCTCGCCGTGGTTTCCAGCTTCGGGGCGGAAAGCGCGGTTCTGCTGCACCTTGTTGCCAGCGTCGATCCATCCGTGCCGGTGCTGTTCCTCGACACCGGCAAGCATTTTGCCGAAACGCTGGCCTATCGTGATGAGCTAGTCGTGCGGCTTGGCCTCAACCTCGTGGTGCTGACCCCGGATGCCGAAGAACTCGTGAAGAAGGACGAAACCGGCCTGCGCTGGTCCTATGACCCGGACGGCTGCTGCGAGATCAGGAAGGTGCGCCCCCTCGAAAAAGCACTGGCGCACTACGACGCCAGCTTCACCGGCCGGAAAGCGTTTCAGGCTGCGACCCGCGCCAACCTGCCGCGTTTCGAGGTGGACACTTCGGATGCGCAAGGCCGGCTCAAGATCAACCCGCTGATCGATTGGGATGCGGGCCAGATCGAAGGCCATTTCATCGCCCACGATCTGCCGCGTCACCCGCTGATTGCGCAGGGCTATCCTTCGATTGGCTGTTCGCCCTGCACGTCGCAGGTCGCCCCGGGCGAAGACCCGCGCTCGGGCCGGTGGAAAGGCTGGGACAAGACCGAATGCGGCATTCACAAGCCGGGCGAGGAGCCGTTCCTCTGATCTATTGACCCTAAAGCCACCCCTCATGCCGATACCATTCGGCGGTCGCCTTTAGCCCCTCCTCGCCCGCAATGCGCGGTTGCCAGATGCCGGCGGGCGGCTTGCGATCCGAACGGGAAACCCAGTTGGGATGGCACATATAGCCCACCCGGTCGGGCGTCAGCTTGGCTCCCGAGCCGCGCAATGCGCCATCGACCTTCGCCGCGATGCTGAGCAGGCCCTCGGGCAGATGCGGTGCGAACACCCGGCGCTTGCCAATCGCCTTTCCGATTGCCTCGGCAAGCTCCTTGTGGCTCCACCCGCCCTCGCGCCCGTCGTCGGGTTCGTAGGTCTGCTTTTTCGTCGCAGCGGCATTGCCTGCCGCCAGCCCAACAAGAAGCCTTGCAAGATCGCTGACATGGATGATCGAACTCGCCCCACCGGGCGGCAGGGGAACGAAGCCAAGCTTGGCAGTGCGGAACATCTCCAGATAATCGACATCGCGCGGGCCATAGACGCCGGGCGGGCGCACGGTCGTGCAGTCGAGGCCCGAGGCTTCGACCAGCGCCTCGGCTGCGGCCTTGGAGGCACCATAGGCCGACAGGTCAGGCTTTCTGGCGGCAAGTGAGGAGACAAACACCAATCGTTTGAGCTTGGCGGCTTTCATGGCGGCAATCACATGGGCCGTGCCGGTGACATTGGCGGGCGTGAACTCTACCGGATCGGGCGTGTTGGTGAGGCCTGCGACATGGGTCACCGCATCCGCGCCCGCCACGAATGCCGCAAGCGCCGCCGTGTCGCCGAGATCGCCGCGCACCCATGTCACCCCATCTACCGGCGGCTGCTCACGGCGGGTAAGCGCGCGAACCTGATGGCCCGCCGCTAGCGCTGCTTCAAGCGTGTGGCTTCCGACAAATCCGGTCGCGCCGGTCAGTGCGATGATGCTCACAGCAGCACCAGATGATCGCGGTGGATCACAGCCGCGCGCGGTGCATAGCCAAGCCGCTCTGCCTGATCCTCGGCCCGCCTGCCTGCGATAAGCTGCACCTCGGCGGCATCATATTCGGCAAGGCCCTGCGCCAGCCGTTCGCCCTTGAGGCTGACAATGCTGACGAGATCGCCGCGCCGGAATGTCCCCGATACGCCGACAATGCCGGCGGCGAGCAGGCTTGCACCGCCACGCAGCGCCTCGGCGCAGCCCTTGTCAACGCGCAGTTCGCCAGCAGGCGCAAGCCTGCCGCCGAGCCATGCCTTGCGCGCGCCATCATGGCGCTGCGGCTGGAACAACGTGCCGCGCCCTGCTGCCACCGCCGCGCTGATCGGTGCGGCTGGCTTGCCAGTGATTATCCCGAGAGCGATCCCCGCCCGCGCCGCGATCTGCGCGGCTTGCAGCTTGGAACGCATCCCCCCCGAACCAAGGCCGGATGACGAAGCGGCGCTCGCCATCGCCATGATCTCGGGCGTGATCGCTTCCACTACCGGCACCAGTTCCGCCCCTGCTTCCGCCGGATCACGGGTGTACAGCCCGTCAATATCGGATAGCAGCAGCACCAGATCCGCGCCCGCCGCCTGCGCCACGCGTGCGGCAAGGCGATCATTATCGCCAAAGCGGATTTCCTCGGTCGCCACGCTGTCATTCTCGTTGATAACAGGAATAGTGCCAGCACTCAGCAAACGGCCGAGCGTGGCCGCGACATTGAGGTAACGCCGCCGATCTTCCAGATCATCGAGCGTCAGCAGCATTTGCGCCGCCGTTATGCCGTGCTCGCCCAGCGCGCCCGACCAGAGATCGGCCAGCTGGATCTGCCCGACTGCCGCCGCCGCCTGTGCATCGGCAAGGCTCGCGCGTCCGCCCTTTGGGAGGGCAAGCCTTGCCGCTCCGAGCGCAATCGCACCCGAGCTGACGACGATTACCTGTGCGCCATGCTCCCGCAGCTTCGCCAGATCGCCCGCGAGGCTGCCGAGCCACGCCCAGCGCGGCTCCCCTGCTTCGACCAGCAGAGCGCTGCCGATCTTGACGACGATACGCCGCGCGCGGGCAAGATCAGCAAGGCTGTCCAGCATCGCTCGGCTCAGAGCGGAGACCATTCATCGGGTGCGCCGCTGGGCGCTTCCTCGATTTCCTCACCCTTGGTCTCGGTCGAGGTGCGATCGGGCAGATAGGCCAGCACCGCATCCATCAGCTCGGGGATGCCTTCGCCGGTGGCTCCCGACACGGCAAAAACCTGCTCGGCACCGGCAGCGCGCAATTCCCCGGCAAAGGCTGCGACGAGTTCGGCATCAGCGAGATCCCGCTTGTTAAGCGCAATCAGGCGCGGTTTGTCCTCAAGCCCGGCCCCATAGGCCGCCAGCTCTTCCTCGACGATGCGCAGCGCCTCGGCCGGATCAGCATCTTCGGTGCCGGTGATGTCGATCAGGTGGATCAGCACCCGGCAACGCTCGATATGGCCAAGGAACCGGTCGCCAATCCCTGCGCCATCCGCCGCGCCTTCGATCAAACCCGGAATATCCGCCAGAACAAACTCGCGGCCCTTGTGCCGCACCACGCCCAGTTTCGGCACCAGGGTGGTGAAAGCATAGTCGCCCACCTTCGCCTGCGCGTTCGATACCGCGTTGATGAAGGTGGATTTGCCCGCATTCGGCAGGCCGACAAGGCCGACATCGGCAAGCAGTTTGAGCCGCAGCCATACCCACATTTCCTCGCCGGGAATGCCCGGCTGGTGCTGGCGCGGCGCGCGATTGGTGGAGGTCTTATAGGAGGCATTGCCGCGCCCACCCATGCCGCCATGAAGCAGCACGACGCGCTGGCCGACTTCGGTGAAATCGGCGAGCACTTCCTCCTGATCATCGGAAATGATCTGCGTGCCGACCGGCACCTTGATGACAAGCGGCTTGGCACTCGCGCCAGTGCGGTCCCGGCCCATGCCGTGTCCGCCGCGCGGCGCCTTGAAATGCTGGGTATAGCGGAAATCAATCAGGGTGTTGAGCCCGGCGACCGCTTCGAACACGATATCGCCGCCGCTCCCCCCGTTGCCGCCATCGGGGCCGCCATATTCAACATATTTCTCACGCCGGAAGCTGACCGCACCCGGCCCGCCGCCGCCTGACTTGATATAGATTTTGGCCTGATCGAGAAAATGCATGGGACGCTCCTCTATGCATTTCTGCGACGGATTGCGAGGGGGATGATAGCCGCGCCGACAAAGCCGGTCAGCACAAGGGAAGGCACCTGGTGGAGCCGAGGGGGATCGAACCCCTGACCTCGTCATTGCGAACGACGCGCTCTCCCATCTGAGCTACGGCCCCGTTCAGGTGAGCTGGTGGCACCAAGGCTACAACAGCAGGCGCGCGGCTTAGCGATAAGCACGCACCCTTGCAACGGCGATTTTCAGCCTTGCTGGCGCTATCAGGGCTTGGGCGTGGCAGCGGGCTGCGGCACCGCAAGTGGTTCGACGACCGGCTGCGAGACAAAGCCTTCCTGCACCGGGACGACCGGCACGGCTTCTCCCGTCTGCGGATCAATCACGGTCTGCGTGACCGACGCGGCAGCAAAAGCAGTGTAGGTCGGCACGTCTTCGCCGTTGGCGCGAGCCTGCTGCACCGCCACCCAGCCGGGCTGCGACGGTCCGTAGCGCTCACCATACTTGGCATCCCATTCCGCCGACGCGCGCTGGTAGGCTTCATACTGGTTGAAGAAATCCTCAAGCGGCGACATCAGCACCGGGAAATTGTCCTTGGCGAAGGCCAAAGGCTGGGTCTTGGGCGCAGCGAGATAACGGTTGGCTGCGTCAAGCGCGGCAAGGCAGAACCCGCTGCGCGCCGCCGGGTTGGCAAAGAAATTATAGACCTGGGTCGATTCACCATCGCGCGCAACAATCGCGGCCCGGCGGGCTTTCAGGCGATCCATGTAGGTTTTCTCGATCCGGTCATTCACCGCCTTCAGGGTGCGGACATTATTGGCAAGGAACGCGCGGTAACCTTGCAGGATCGGATCATATTCAGGGGCAAGGCAATTGAGCGCGGCGACATTCCACGCCGAACGCAAGTGCCACACCAGCCGATCATCGCTGAGATTGCTGTTCACCGTGATACGCTTGCCATCCGGCCCCATCGGCGGGACCTTCATGACATAGGAAGCACCCGCTGGCGGCAGCGGGCGATAGGGCACCACCTCGGCAGCCTGCGCCTGTGGCCGGGCTACCGGCGCGGGCGGCGCGCTCGCAGGCGTGGTGCAGGCTGCCATCAGCGCGGTGCCTGCTGCCAGAACGGCAGCGCCGATGCGGCGGATCGTGATGGGCGCGGTGTGCGAGCTTTGCGCTGGGGTGGTCGCAGGCGAAGTCATGTCAGGTCAGCCTCATTGTCCAAGCATTCTGGAGCAGGCGGATGAACCGCGCCTGCACGGCTTTATCGTGAGCGGCGATAGCTTGCTTTACCGCCAAAGCAAATGCCCGGAACCTCGCGAAAGGCTCCGGGCACCCAAGATTTCAACCGTTCGGTTGCAGTCCCTTTCAATCAGTCGCGATTGCCGAGGAACTGCAGCAGGAACATGAACATGTTGATGAAATCGAGATACAGGCTGAGCGCGCCCATGATCACGGCCTTGCCCATGAACTCGGTGCCGCGCAGCTGGTCATACTGCATCTTGAGCCGCTGCGTATCGTAGGCAGTGAGGCCTGCGAACACCAGCACACCGATCGCGCTGATCACGAAGGACATGGCGCTCGATTGCAGGAAGAGGTTCACAAGGCTGGCGATGATCAGGCCGATCACACCCATGATGAGGAAGCTGCCGAGGCCCGACAGGTTCTTCTTGGTGGTGTAGCCATAGAGGCTGAGGCCCGCGAACGCGCCCGCCGTGGCGAAGAACGTCACCGCGATGCTTTCCCCCGTGAACACGAGGAAGATCGTGGAGAGCGACAGGCCCATCACGATGGCATAGGACCAGAACAGGATGTTCAGGGTCGACTGGCTCATCTTGTTGAGGCCAAAGCTCATCGCCATCACGAAGCCGAGCGGCGCAAGCGCCACCACCCACATCAGCGGGGTGCTTGCGATGGCAAGCGTCACGCCACTGGTTGCCGCCACCAGCGCAACAATGCCGGTAAGCAACACGGCCGAGGCCATGTAGTTGTAGATCGAAAGCATGTACGAACGCAGGCCTTCGTCGTAGCCGGCACGGCTTGCGACATCACCGCCAGCGCGCGGCACCGAGCCGACCCGCTGGCCCGTACCCAGATTGTTGTTCCAGTCTGCCATCGTCGTAATCCTAATCTCCAATGCAGCGCACACGGGGTTGGCGCTGCTTGCTGGGGGGAATATCGGGGTTTCACTCCGCCATTTCAAGCAAAACCGGATGCCGAAGCGCGAATCTTGTTCAGATTAACAACGGTTAATCTGAACTCCCGCGGGAAAGGGATGCGCCCTTATCGCGCGTGGCACGCAAGGTGGCCGTCAACAGGGTGATGAGAGCGCGGTTATCATCCAGCACATTCAGACCCTCGCGGGTCATGCCGCCGGGGCTGGCAACGCGGTCAGCCAGCGTCGCTGGGTCGGCATCGGCATGGGCAGCAAGCGACGCCGCGCCTTCGACCATGGCAAGCGCAAGACGATCGGCAAGGCTGCGTTCAAGGCCAAGTTTACCGGCAGCGGCGGCCAGCGCATCGATAAACCGATAGACAAACCCCGGCCCTGACCCGGCGAGCGCGGTGACAAGATCAAACTGCGCTTCATCCGCGAGCCACAGAGCCGTGCCAAGCGTATCATAAAGGGCAAAGGCACTCTCGCGCCCTGCTGAATCAAGCCCGCTTTCGGCAAGGATCACGGGCGACTTGTTGATGCGCGCTGCAAGATTGGGCATCACGCGGACATGGGCGCACGCCTGCGGGAACGCCGTGGCAAGCTGTGCGAGCGTGATGCCGGCAAGCAGCGAATGGATCATCACGCCCGGCCCGCACACCCCTGCAAGGCCCGGACCGAGCGCGGCCAACTGCTGCGGCTTGAAACCCAGCAGCACCGCATCGAATGGCCCTGCATCACGGGCTTCATCCACGCTGCGATAAAGCGCGACACCCGTCGGTGCCAACGCGAGCGCGGGATCAAGCACATTAAAGCGCCCCGGATCTTCCCCAGCGGCGAGCCATCCGGCGAGCATGGCGCCGCCCATATTGCCACAGCCGATGATGAGCAGACGCCCGGCCATCACGCTTCGCCCGCTGCGTCCACCATCGCCGCCTCAAGCGCGGCACGCGGGTTGCGATCGCCCCACAGCACGAACTGGAAAGCCGGATAGAACCGGTCGCATTCATCAATCGCGCATTCAACCAGCGCTTGTGCCTGCGCGAGGCTCAAAGTGCCCTCGTCCCCCAGCAGGACACCGTGGCGATAAAGCAGCACATCGCCGTTCGACCAGATATCGAAATGCCCCAACCACATCTGTTCATTGATGAGGCACAACAGCTCGAAGGCCTGCGTCTTCTTGTCAGGCGTGACACGGATATCGGGCAGGCAGAGGAACTGGAGCACGCGGTCCTGCGCCCGCCAGATCGCGCGCAGCTGATACTTGGCCCAGCTGCCATGGACTTCACCGCTCATCTCGTCATCGCTGACCATCTCGCACGGCCAGCCGCGCGCCTCGAACAGCGCAAGCAGCATTTCGACCGGAGCCGAATCATCGTCGTGCGAATAGTCGGCCTCGCGCGGCTTCATGAGCGGAGCCTCGGGTCGACGGGGGAAGAGCGCATTGTCATCGCTGGCACGAATGCCTGCCCTCGCCATGGCTTGGCAATGTGCGCAGGCAAGGCGCTTGGGGAGAACCTCACAAGCCTGTTCATAGCCTGTGCACAGAAACGCGCCTCAGGTAATCGTTTTCTATTTAAGTTCCTGAATTACCTCGCCTTCAGGGCTGGCGTAGGAAAAGGAATCAATCCCCTTGTCCTTGAGGCTCTTGACCAGCTCGCGCGCCTTGTCGCGGCTGTCGACCGGACCGACCAGCAGGCGATTGGCCTCGCCCCAGCGCGTGGTGTGGGGCTGCAAGCCCTTGAACAGATCGCCGCCCTGCCGCTCGAACCGCCGCCAGTCAAACTTGAGCGCCGCAACCTCGCGGCCGGTCGCAATCTGGACCCACTGGCGGGCGGGATGCAGCAGCTTTGGTGGCTCCTTGGGCTTGGCTTCAACCTTGGGTTCGGGCCGTGCGGCGACTTCACGCCGGGGCTGGATGCGGGTGATATCTACCGCTTCCGCGCTGACGCGCGCCACGGGAGCCGCACCGCCCAGATCGGCAAACGCATCGGAAACGCGCTGCGGCGCGGCTGGCGGTGGCGGAGGAGGAGGAGGTGGTGGTGGCGGAGCAGGAGGGGGCGCAGGCTGGGGCGCTGCTTCCTTCATCTGGGTCGGCGGCGAAGCCAGCGTGGCAGGCGCCGCGGTGATACGTGTCGGCGCCGATGCTGCGCGCCGTGCGCTGCGCACGCTTGATGGAACCACGCCGGGCCGCGAAGGCGACGAGCTTGATCCCGCCCGGCCACCGGCAGGCGCGGCCCCGGACCCGAGCGGCGCGCCCGACGGCTGCAAGCGGCTGTCGGCCTGCGCCTCGCGGGCAAAACGCGCCAGGCGCGGATCTTCACGCCCGATATCGGCTGCACGTGGGAAGATGCCGAGGTTCGCCGCTGCTGCCTGCTGCGGCCTTGTCAGCCGCGGCATGAACGCAAGATAAGGGATCAGGCGGCTCGAAAGATCGCGCGGCATGACCTGCTCGACAATTGCGGCGGCGCGTTCCTGATCGCCAAAGATTGCAAGGCCAAAGGCTCTGATCCGCAGCGCCGCAACATCCCGATCATCAAGCAGCGGGCGCAAGGTATCTTCAAAACTGGAACGGTTGCCCGCAATGGCGAAACTGAGCGCAAGGCGTCGGCGCGCCTCGACATCGCGCGGATCAAGTTCAAGCGCGCGGCGATAACCCGCCTGTGCCGCAGACTGGTTGCCCACCATGTCGAACGCCAGCGACCGATCGGTAATGATCGCCGCTTCGCTCCCCCCCGCAGCAAGCGCCGCTTCGAACCGGTCAAGCGCTTGCGGTGCATCGCCCGATCGCAGCGCCACCCGTCCAAGGCCCAGTATCGCGCGCTGATTGGTTTGCTCGACCGCTGCGGCGCGCGCGAAGAACCCTGTCGCCGCATCGAAATCATCGACCGCCAGCGATGCCTCGCCCGCTTCAAGCAAGGCTGGCAGGTCGCGTGGATCACGCGCCAGCTGCATCAACGCCCGGTTCAGCCGCTGCACCTCGCCTGAAGGCAGCGGCTGCACCACCTCGCGCGAGGTTACTTCCTGCGACAAGGCGGGCATGGCCAGCACCGCGAGCGCGCTCGACGCAAACGCGCGGGCAAGCACACGGCGGGCAGAACTGACTGAAGAGTAAGGTGCTGCAAACATCATCACGACCGGGGAATGGGGGGCCGTTCGTCCTAACCCACTGGCACAGCAATACCAGCCCCCTTGTGCCGCAGCCAAGGTGAATGGAGCGCAGCCTGCGCCAGACTGTCGGCGTGGCTTGCCCGCTTACTGGTTGTTCTGACGACCGAGGAAGCGCGGTATGCTCAGCGCAGGGCCGCCGTCACCATCACCGTCGCCATCATCCTCGTCCTCTTCGGTCTCACTCGCCGTGCTACGGGAAAGATTGGCCATCCGTTCGAACAAGGTGCTCCCCGCACCGCTCGCGCCGCCCGAAGCGCCGCCAACCAGCCCGCGTCGACGCCCACCGCCAAGCTGCGCTTCGACCGGACGATCATCGGAAGCAAGACGATCCGCATCGGCCAGCAGGTCATCCTGCACCGGAGGAGAGAAACCCGAACCGGGAACACCCGCACCGGGCTGCTCTCCGTATGGCTCGCCATAAGATTCGCCCAGATCAAGCGTATCATCGTCATCATCAGAGCCATAAGGGTCCGCATCAGGCGGCGTCAGCACCAGGCCGGCATCCTCTGCCCCGCGAAGGCCGGCAAGCGGATCGACAATACCTTCGACATCGTCATCATATTCATCGCCGAAGTCATCTTCGGGCAAGGCATCTTCCGCCTGCATCCCTGTCAGATCGAAAGGCTCGGCCTCCTCGATCTCTTCCGGCAGCAGATCAGCGGCTGCGCCGGCAGCAGCGAGCGGTGCAGCGGCAAAACCGAGACCCTGCTCGGCCTCGTCACCCAGTTCGAGCACCGGACGCTTGGGCGCACGCGCGCCGCCAAGCGAGGTCGGAAGGGCACGATCAACGGCGCCGAGCGCACCCTGTTCAATCCCGGTCGCCACCACCGAGACGCGGATCTTGCCCTTGAGGTCGGGGTTGAACGCCGAGCCCCAGATGATGTTCGCATCCTCATCCACCAGTTCGCGAATGTGGTTGGCCGCCTCATCGACTTCGAGCAGGCGCATGTCCTCGCCGCCGATGATCGAGATGATGACGCCCTTCGCGCCGGCCATGCTGACACCATCAAGCAGCGGATTGGCTATGGCTTGTTCGGCAGCCTCGAGAGCGCGGTTCTCACCCTCGCCCTCGCCCGTGCCCATCATCGCCTTGCCCATCTCGCTCATGACCGAGCGCACATCGGCGAAGTCGAGGTTGATGAGGCCCGGCATGACCATAAGGTCAGTGATCGAACGCACGCCCTGCTGGAGCACCTCGTCGGCCAGCTGGAAGGCTTCCTTGAAGGTGGTTTCCGCCTTGGCGACCAGAAACAGGTTCTGGTTGGGGATGACGATCAGCGTGTCGACATGCTTTTGCAGCTCTTCGATA
>JBKBMC010000006.1:48480-50269 GCA_046296075.1 Erythrobacter sp.
CAGCGGCGTGTCGCCCAGTTCGCGCGCCATCGCACGGGCCTTTTCCAGCAGGTCGGCGGAGACGTAGTCCAGCGTGTTGCGCCCGAGGTTGAGGCCGCCTTCGAGCGCCTGTTCGATGTCGGATACGGTTTCCTCGGCTGCGGCCTTGCCTACTTCGGGCCGGGCCCCAGCACCGAGACCACCGGTGATATCCGGGCCGAGCTGGATGCGCTTTTCCGCAGGGGAAGTGCTCAATGCCTGGGCATCGGTGTTGGCAACGATGAATTCGACGCCTTCGATTTCCGAGGCGATCATGTTGGCAATTGCATTGCCTCCGGCCCCGCCAATCCCGATCACGGTGATCCGCGGGCGCATGTCGTCAATCGCTGCCGGTCCGATATTGATGCTCATCAGCTTTTCCTCCAGCCGCAGATCGCGGGCCTGCGCCGCCCCCTTATCCGCAATATCCGTCCTCTTTGACACAAACCCCGTCTCGTTTTGATAGGGGGGAAATCCTTATCCACAGCCCACAGTTAACCTTGGCTAGCCCGGACCTGAACCAACGAACAAAAAGGCCATGGCTCAGAAATATTCCTTCATCGCGCGCACCAGTCTTCCGACCGGAAACAGGCTTCGCCCGGCGTTGCCGAGGCTGGCGCGCATCGCGCGCGGAGCGCTGACCGAACGGATATCGACAGGATCCTCGGCAGCGTAAAGGCACAGGCCCGCCAGCGTCGCAAAGCCGGGCGTGGCATGGGCTTCGGGCAGGCCTTTCAGATCCGGTGTCCGCCCAAGCCGCACCGGAAGCCCGAGCGCACCTTGAACGAATTCTGCCATCCCGGCAAGCTCCGCCCCGCCGCCTGTCAGCACCACTTGCCCCGCACGGGTACCGGAAAAACCCATGTCCTTGAGCGCCTTGCCAATCTCGGTGGTCAGCAGCGAGAGATGTTGCGTTACGACCGAGACGAGCTGCGCGCGCGAGATGCGGTTCTTTTCGTCGGCGCCGCGTGCGATCGGCTGGGCACCCGATGGGGTCTGCACTTCCTCACTGGTGGCATCATTGGGGCTTGTCACCGGGATCATCTCACGGTGATCGGAACGGCTGGCGATCGCTGAGCCATAGACGCATTTCAGACGCTCGGCCTGAAAGCGACGTATCCCGAAAGCCGATGCAATCGCATCAGTGATATCGCCCGAGCCCATCGGCACCGCCCGCAGCCCGAGCAGCATTCCAGCCGCGAACACCGCGATGTTGGTGACATCAGCCCCGATTTCGACCAGCGCGACACCGAGATCGCGTTCCTCATCAGTGAGACAGGCATATCCCGCCGCAAGCGGGGCGGCAACAACACCCTCGACATCGAGATGCGCGTTCTGCACCGCTTCCATCAGGTTGCGCACCGGCGCGCCATCAGCCAGCATCACATGGATATCGACCCCGAGACGCTCGGCATGAAGCCCGCGGGGATTGGCAACGCCATGCGCCCCGTCGAGTGTGTAATGCGCAGGCTGGGCGTGGAGCACGGTGCGCCCGTCAGGCTGAATCATCCCGCGCGCCTGGAACAGCAGCAGCTCGACATCCTCCTCCTCGATCCGCCGTCCGCCGATCTCGATGTCGACACTCGCCACGTGACTGCCGAGCCCTGCTCCGGCGCAGGCGATCCAGACGCTCTGCACGGTCAACCCAGCGTTCTTTTCCGCACGCTCCACCGCATCGCGGATCGCATAGGTCGCCGCGCGCATATCCGTGACATAGCCGCGCTTGATCCCCTGGCTCGCCCGGTGACCCGAGCCGAGCACCAGCAATTCG
>JBKBMC010000007.1:0-21152 GCA_046296075.1 Erythrobacter sp.
AGCCGCCAAGGTGCAGGCGCAGATTGACGACGCGCTAGCCAAAGGCGCGCGGCTGCTCGCGGGCGGGACAGTGGAAAATCTCGGCGGCGGGCAATACCTCGCTCCCACGGTGCTCGCTGATGTCACGCCCGATATGGCGGTGATGCGCGAGGAGACTTTCGGCCCCGTCATCCCGGTGACAATCTTTGACGACATTGCCGAGGCCATCGCGCTGGCCAATGCCAGCGAATATGGCCTTGCCGCCGCTGTGCTGGCGGGCAGCCTTGATGAAGCGGCGCAGATAGCGCCCTTGCTCGATGCAGGCGCGGTCTCGCTGCAGGACGGCGCGCTTACCAGCATTGTCAGCGATGCGCCCAATATGTCACGCAAAGGATCGGGCCTTGGCCCCAGCCGCAGCGGCGATAGCGGCATGCTGCGGTTCCTGCGCGAACAGGCGCTGATCGCGCAGACCGGCACCCCGCTGCCGCTCGCCGCCTATGCTGAGCGCGCGCGGCCATGAGCAACCGTGCCCAGCTTGCCGCCGTCATGCCCGCCATGTTGCTGCACGAAGGGTGGTGGGATGGCTGGTATCGCCACTATGATCTGGCAGGCGGCTTGCTTGATGCGCACCGCGTGCGCACGCATTGCGAATTTCCCGATGATGGCCCGTGGCACTATGTCCAGCACAACTGGCTGTCGTGGGAGGATGGCCGCACCGCGCATTACGAATTCGGCGGGCGGCTGGAGGGGGACCGGCTGGTGTGGCGCACCGATCGCTTCAGCGGTTACGGTTGGCAGACTGCCGAAGACACGCTGCTGCTGCGGCTCGACCGCGCCGATGTGCCGGATGCCTATTACGTCGAAATGATCAACATCGCGCCTGATCGGCAGGCCCGCGCGCGCATCTGGCAATGGTTCCAGCATGGCCGCCCATGGAAACGCACCTGCTGCGACGAATGGAGGATTGAACCATGAGCCTGATGCTCGCCCTGCTGCTGCAACCCGCGCCTGAAGCGGCGGCGCCAGCCTTCGAGCGGTGCGACAAGCCTGTCTACATGGTGGTTGCGGGGCGCACGCTAGATCGTGAACGCATGCTCGCCTACGGCAAGGCCTTGGCGGAAAGCGAGATCTATCAGCGGCTTGGCGGCTATTACATCACGCTGCCACAGCCGATTGCGGTGTTCGAAGGCGAGGTGCCAAAGGATTATGTCAATCTAACCGTCCGCTTTCCCTGCCTCGCCAACGCGCGCGCTTTCTGGAACAGCCGGGTCTATCAGGAGACTATCCTGCCGCTGCGCCAGAACCCGGCAGCAGGCGACTATACGGTAACGGTCTATGCCGAAATGCCGCTTCGCCCTGATATGGTTGGCCGTGTCGAAGGCGCGCGCTTTGTCGCGGATTTCTCGGGCCACAACGAACCGCAAGTGGAGCGCGAGCCGTGAAGGCGTGGCAGCTGGGCGTGCGTCCCGCCGCGCCGATCGCGGCGGCAGAAGCGATCAGCAACCTCGAACTGACCGAGCGGCCTGATCCGCAGCCAGGGCACGGCGAGATCGTGGTGCGGGTGATCGCGGCGGGCCTCAATTACCGCGATCTGATGGTGCTGCGCGGGGTATATGGCAGTAATCTTCCGCATAGCCGCATCCCCCTCACCGACGGGGTCGGCGTCGTCGAACAGGTCGGCGATGGGGTAACGGATTTCGTGCGCGGTGACCGCGTGATCGCCGCTAACTTCACCAACTGGCTGGGCGACGGGGGCTATGGCTTTCATGTCTTTGCGAGCGATCTGGGTGTGACCCGCGATGGCTGGCTGGCAGAGCGGATCGTGTTGCCCGCTTCTGCCGCAATTCGCGTTCCGGATGCGATCAGCGACGATACCGCCGCCTGTCTTGCCGTGGTTGCGGGCACAGTGTGGCACGCGATGGTCGCTTTCGGCAGGGTGCAGCCGGGCGATCTGGTGCTGACCCAGGGCACGGGCGGCGTTGCCTTGTTCGCCCTGCAACTTGCCAAGGCGCTGGGGGCAGAAGTGGCGATTACCTCGTCAAGTGAGGACAAGCTTGCCCGCGTGCGTTCGCTGGGCGCGGATTTTGCGATCAATTATGCCGCACGCCCCGATTGGGCCGCCGCCCTGCTGGAAGCGACCGGCGGGCGCGGCGCTGATGTCGTGGTGGACACTATCGGTTTTGCCCAATTCGGCCAGACCCTTGCCGCTACCGCCGTGGAAGGGCGCATCGGCACTCTTGGCGCGCTGTCGGGCAGCCCGCAGGACAAGGCCGATTTCGATCAAGGCGCGCTGATCGGCAAGAATGTGACAGTGAAAGGCATCGCCTCGGGCCATCGCGGCATGATCGCCGCCGCGCTTGAGGTGATGGCCGCGCACAATATCGCAATGGTGATCGACCGGGCCTTTTCTTTCGATGAAGCGCCTGCCGCCTATCGCCATCTCCTGAGCGGCGCCCACATGGGCAAGGTGCTGGTGCGTATTAGCGACTGAGTTCCATAAGCTCGTACCGGTTCATCATGTAACCATCGATCGAACCGTAAACGAGGATCGAATCCTCATCGGCCGTCACCCACATATCATAATCGGGGTGACGCTCGCCGCCCATGCCGCCTTCGCTGTCATCGACATAGCGATAGTGCCGGCACGCGAAGGTTCCGGCGGGGACGGTTTTCTCCTCCTCGCCGACATATTCCATTGTCATGGTGACTTCGGCGAGTTGCGGAGCGGTGGCTCCGCGGTGATCGGGCGATGGCAGGAAAAACCGCAATTTGCGCCGGTGCGGGCCTTGGGAAGCATCCATTAGCCGGGTCGAAAAGCCATCTCCCACCACCGGATGTGTGCCGAAAGCATCAAAAGTGCCCGCTTCGCGCAGTTCGGAATGGCGGCCCAGCGCTGGGCTGGTGCTTTCGCAGCCGACCATGCCGGTCGCCGGATCATAATGCATCCAGCCTGAGCCCAAGAATTCGTCGGCGACTGTCAGATGCACCAGCAGATTGCGCGGCATCCTGTCGGGCCCGACATGCAGGATGATGTCACGCATCACCGTGGGATCGGGTTCCTCGATCTCGCAATGCGCGTTCATGACGACCGAGCCGTCGCGGTGATGCGTGAAGCTGAAGGTCTCGCGCCCGCGCGTGGTGCCTTCGCGACCCGGCTTCATCGAGACATAACGGATTTTGCCGGAAACGGTGCGGTGCTGCATCATCAGATGATTCCTGCCTTGTCGAGCCGGGCGATCACTTCTTCCTGCGCCCGGGTGAAAAAATCGCGGTCGGGGATTTGTGGCGCGCCGCCTTCCATCATGCCGTCAGGGCCACGGAAAGGTTCGGCAGCGGCAGCATAGGCCGCGGCAAAAAGCTGTGGTCGCTGGCGGGCGAGGTAATTGGTCATGGCAGGAGTGCGACGCGCCTTACGCGGCGCCGCGAGGTCAATCCCGGCAAAGGCAGTGAAAGTCTCCCCGTCGCCCGATTGCGCGATGATACGCCCCTTCCAGTCGACCACCTGCGAATTGCCGTCCGCGCTCGCCAGCGGCATCGCCGTGCCCGAAATCCCTGCCGTATTGGCAGATACGACATAGGCGAGATTTTCAAACGCGCGAGCCTGCTTGGCGATGTCCTTGTTCGTCGCGAGCGGCGATCCGATTTCCGAGGAGGAATGACAGAACACTTCCGCCCCGCGCAGCGCCAGCGCACGGGCGATTTCGGGGTAGAGGATTTCCTCGCTGGCAATGCAGGCAAGATTGCCGATTTCGGTGCGCGCGACCGGGAAAACCCCTTCGATGCCATACTTGTCCAGATAAGCCTCCCACACATCATGCGGGGAGGGAGCAAACATCGAAATGAGGCGGCGATAGCGCAGCACCACTTCGCCCGACGGTGCGACGATGAAGCTGGTCTGGAAATAGAAGCCGGGAAAGGCCTCGTCGGTCTCATAGGCATTGCCTGCAAGGTAAATGCCGAGCTTTTGCGAGAGCGCACACAGCGCCGCATATTCCGGGCCATTGACGGCAAAGCCGACCCGCGCGGCGAAATCGGGGATGGAAATGCGTCCCGGATAAGACGTGAAGAGATATTCGGGCAGCACGGCAAGTTTCACCGGGTTGCCCGAGTATTGCTGCACGAAGATTGCACTGGTGCGGATGATGCCTTCCAGTTCACCGATATGGGCAAGGATCGCAGCGCGCGCGGCCTTTGCATCGGGCAGGCGTTCGAGCGAGCGCGCCGTCAATTGCAATGCCATGGCGGAATAAGCGGCAGGATCAGTCACATCATCATCCTTTGCGAGCAAGGCTTCAGCACGCGAGGTGGCAAGCAGGCCGGCGGTGAGGCCAGCAGCGAGCGCACGGCGGCGGTCAATCTCCCATAACACGCGCGCGCTATAGCCCCAGCACGCCGGGGTTCATAAGGTGTTGCGGATCGACCTTGGCCTTGATGGCGCGCAGAATGTCCCAGACCGCAGGATCGTAGCTGTCCTTGAGAAGGTAGGTGCGCGCAATCTGGAGATGGATCGCGCCGAGCCGCTGGAAAACCGCGATGACCTCGCCCCGGAGGTGATCAACAAGTGCGTTCGCGTCATCGTTATTGGCGAGGCGCGGCAGGCGCGCGAGATGATCAGGTTCGATCGCGTTCCGGTGCAACGGGTTCTGTGTGCCCGGCCAGTAGAACACCGGCTCGATCAGACAGGCATGGCGCCCGGTGGCCGCGATCAACGCGCCGGTTTCCACCTTGAGCCGCGCCATGTCATCGGCGTGGCGCGCCCAAAGTGCCTGCAATTGGTCCCACGCTGCGACAAGTTTTGAATGGGGCAGAAAGCCATGGACCGGCACCCATCTCTCGCCGCCCGGCCCGAGCATGGAATTCGGTGGCGGGAAGGGATTGGCGCGCAGGATCTTGGGGATCGAATTCTCGACCACTTCGCCGCCGTGCTCGCGCACGATGGCGGTGATTTCGGCCATGTCGGCATCTACGCCCGATTGGTGGCGGCCATCGGCGATACAATGGAGGCTGAAGGGCACATCCTTCAGGAAGGAGCGTCCGGCGAGCGCGACTTTGGCCGCGCCCTTCAGCGCCTTCAGCACGCCGCCCGCCTGCGCTTCGGCCTTCATCATGTTGCCAAGCTGTTTCGCGTCGCTGGCGAGGCTATCACGCTTCATCCGCTGGCTTTGCAGGAACGGGTCGAAGGCAAAGCTTTCCGAAGCGAGTTCGGCGCGCGCTATCGCGCTCATCGCGCCCAGCAGCGCATCGTGGGTCGCAAAACTGAATGAACCATAGGCATGGGCACGCGCTTGTTTTACAAGCTTGAGCCGGACCCGCGCTTTGATGCCGAAGGCGCCGCAATCGGCGGCGAACAACCCGGTTAGATCAGGGCCATAGGGGCGGAAGAAGTCAGAGCCGGTTGAAACGACGCGGCCATCGGCCAGCACCACATCGAAACTGATCGCGCCGTCCACCACGGTGCCGCTGCGTGCGCCCCAGAACACGCCATTCTGGCTCATCCCGCCGCCGACCGTCGCGCGAATGCCCGACAACGTGCCCCAGGCGAGTGCGCGCAGGCCCATCGGCGCAAGGGTGCGGTTGAGGGCCTCCCATGTGCAGCCGACTTCCACAAGCGCGGTGAGATCGGTCTCGTTCACTTCGACAATCTGGTCCAGTGCGCCGGTATCGACAAGGATGAAAGACCCGCCCGAATAAAGGTAACCGCCGGTGTAGCTCATGCCGCCGCCGCGCGGCACGATCGCGATCCCGACGCGGGTGGCAGCGCCCACCCCGGCGGCAAGCTCCGCTACGCTCTGCGGGCGAAAGACTGCGAGCGGTGCCGCGCCTTGCGACAGGACATCGTGGCTGTGGAGTGCGAGCGCCGCCTCGTCGGTCAGCAGCGCTTCCTCGCTCACCACCGCGCACAAAGGCGCGAGCGGGTTGTCGGTTGCAAGTGTTGCCATCAGGCAGGCTCCATCACAGCAGCGGGCAAAGGAGCATCGGGTTCCGGCAGGCTAGCGGGATAACGGCCAAGGAATAGCAGCACTGCACCGCCCGCTACAAACATGCCCATCGCTACCTGCAGGATCGGATCGTAGCTGCCCGTGCGATCATAGACCTGCGCGTAGATTATCGGCGAAGCAGCCGAAAACAGCCCGAACGGCATGTAAAGCATGCCATAGATCTTTCCGTAATGCGCCATCCCGAAATAGCGTCCGGCGAGATAGGCGATCAGATCGCTTTCTGCTCCGGCGGCAAACCCGAGCAGGAACCCCGCCAAGGCAGCAAGCGGGAATGTAAGATTGTCTCCCAGCAGGATCCACGCAGATATTGCCGGCAGGCATAGCAGCGGAAAGGCGACAAAGCCCTGCCAGAAGCGATCAAGCAATGCGCCGGTCAGCAAACGACCGACCAGGATCCCGACTCCGAGGACACCCATCACACTCGCCGCAGTCTGCGCTTCGACGCCGCTCAGCCCCAGAATGGTCGGCATGTTTATGAAGGCCCCGCCAAAGGCCGTCGCTATCAACGCGATCGAAAGCCAGATCAGCCAGAAGCGGTAATCTTTCAATGCGGTGCCGAGCGTGACTCCCGTGAGCTGGCCCGAGGCGCTGGCAATCGCGCTGGGGCGTTCATCCTTGCGCGGTTCGCGGAATAAAAGGAATGCTACGACCAGCGCCGCCGCTGGGAACAGCGCGACAATCCCGAACATCGCGCGCCAGCCATAGGCCTCGATCGCCCACACCGCGACTTTTGGTACCACCATCGCAGCAAGGCTGGTGCCCATCAGCAGGATGCCGAGGGCGAGGCCGCGGTGCTTGAAAAACCACAGGTTGATCGCCCGGCTCCATGTCACTGGAGTCGACCCGATGCCGACCAGCCCGACCACTACCCAGAAACCGTAATAGATCCGCAAGGTCTCCGCCCCCGAGCCGTGCGGGGTGAGGCCGATTGCAGCAAAGGCGACGCCAAAGGCGAACAGCGACCATAGCGCCACGCGTCGCACGCCGTAACGATCCGCCATCCACCCGAACAGCGGAGCAAGCAGCGCTGCGATCACTCCGAAAATCGTGATCGGGATCAGCACCTGCGTCTGAGACCAGCCGAATTCGGCCTTGAGCGGCTCGGCGGTGAACCCGATCACGTTGTAGGGGATGGGAGAGGCGCCGCACATCACGCCGAGCAACCCTGCCAGTAGAACTTTCCAACCCTTGGAAAACTCGCCCGTCGGGACCTGCGCTCCTGCTGCGGTCTGGCTCACTTGTGTTCTCCCTTTTGCCCGCTCAGCGTGGGCAATGTCCGGACCTTAGCATAAGGGCTGATGACCACCCGCGCCAATGTTCTTGCGCTTGTGCAAGGCATTGGCGCGGGCAGGGCCTGCATCAGAAGGCGTATTTTGCCCACAACAGGAAGGTGCGTGGCGGATTGAGATAGCTGAAATTCGCAAGCGAGGATTCAATCGCCTCTTGATCAAGGCAGTTGCGGCATTCGGCCACAAACGACCAGCCATCGGTGCTCGCCAGTGTCAGCGCGGCGTTGATGATCCAGCGTGCCGGGCTGAACGATCCTGTCGGCGGGACAATCGGGTTGCCGAGGCCTTGGGTATTCGACGGGAAAGTCACCCCCGTCGGTCCGGTCACAGCACGATCAAACAGCGTGACATTGCTGGTGCCCACTTCGCTATCACTGCGCCAGCTGCCATTTAGCGAGGGCGTGAGGGTGAGTGTGTTTGTCAGTTCGGCATCATAGCTCGCCCCAACAGCAACCGTCCAATCGGGCGTGCGCACCGGTGTTGCGATCTCGCCGGTCGGCGTCACCAGACCCACACCACAGGACGGCGCGTTGCTGACCCCCGTCGCGTTGGGAATACGCCCGGCACCCAGCTGGGTCTGGCAAGCCGCCTGCTGCGCCGCGACCGATTGGAATCCGAACGGGTTGAGCGGCGGCGCGTTGCGATCGATGCGGTATTCATCATCCTGATAACCAATCGCGGCAAACAGGTTGAGCCCGCGTACCGGTTGTGCGGTCAGATCGATTTCGACCCCGCGATTGCGGTAATCGGCGAAGTTGCCGGTGAGGAACGCAAGGCTGCCGTCGGGGCGCACAAAGGCGGAAGGTGTCTGGAGGTCGGAAATGTCGAGCCAGAAACCGGTCACGTTGAAGCGCAGCAGGCGACCAAACAGGTCTGTCTTCGCCCCGACTTCGTAGCTCCACGCTTCTTCTGGCCCGAACGGCAGCAATTCGCCGGGTGCCGTGCCGCGCGCATTCCAGCCGCCTGACTTGAAGCCCTTGGTAGCCGAGGCGAACAGCAATACTTCGTCACTTGGGCGGTAGTTCACGGCAAAGCGCGGGGTCCACAGCTTGGCATTCTGCTCCGTCGGGATCGCCTGGCCATTGGGTGCGCGCAGATTGGCGTCGTCGATACACACGGAAGGACCAAACTGGTTTACCGCCTGGCACAGACCACTGGCGAGGCGGTTGCGGTTGTCGCGGATCGAGAAGGTCTTGGTTTCGTCCGTGTAGCGGATGCCGGCGGTAAAGGTGAGGCGTTCTGTCAGGTTGAGATCGGCCTGGAGATAGCCAGCCCATGCTTCCACCGTATTATCGAGCGTGCGGTCGGCAAGCAGCAGCGGAAATCCGGTTCCCAGTGTGAAGATATCCGCAAAGTCTGTCCGGTTGTCCTCGTTGAAGTAGAATACACCGCCCACAACATCGATCAGGCCATCAGCAATCGAGCCGTTGAATTTGATTTCCTGTGTGAACTGCGTGTGTTTGCCATCATTGGCAATGGTGAACCCGCCAAACGGGAAGCCGCGCACCGGCGGCACCGGTACCGCAACCGATGGCAGCGCACGTCCATCGCCGAAGTCCACGGCAAACTGCTGGCCGATATTCACAAAGCCGGTAATGAAATTGACCGACCAGTCGGACGAGAGGTCGAATTCGAGGTTGGATGAGACAAAGTCCATCCGCGCCGTGTTGCCATTGCCAAAGCCCACCTTGCGCCCGGTCATCAGAGGGCCGAGGGTCGGGCTGATGAAGTTGCCGCCTCGGGTCAGACCGGTCGTGGAAAAGCGTCCATCGCACTGGGTGGGCTGAGCCGGGTTACAATCGAAATTGAGCACGTTGTCCGACTCGGACTCAGTGTGGATGTAAGATCCGTTCCAGCGCGCCCACGAAGCGAGCTCCCCGCGCAGCGCAAGGCGCACACCCCAGTTGTTGTTGCGGTTGGTCCGCTCGCCCGTGATGGTGTTCTGGGCGAAGCCCTGATCTTCCATCCAGAAGCCCGAAACACTCGCCGCAAAGGTATCGCTGAGCGGCAGGTTGATCGAAGCACGCGCAAGATACTGGTCATAGCTGCCATAGCCCACCTCGGCATAACCGCCGAGCTCGTTTCCGGGCTGGTTGAGATGCACGCTCACCGCCCCGCCAGTGGTGTTACGTCCGAACAGAGTGCCTTGCGGGCCGCGCAGCACTTCAAGACGGTTCACATCGAACAGCATCAGGTTGTTGGCGTTCTGGCGCGAAAGGTAGATGTCATCGACATAGGTGCCCACCGGCGGATCGAAGGTCGCGATCGTTTCGGTGCTGCCGATACCGCGAATGTAGTAGGCGTTGGCGGTGCCGAGGCCGGTGTTGTTGAGGCCGACCATGTTGGGCACGAAGAGCGCGACATCAAGCGCGTTCAGCACCGCGCGGCGCGCCAGTTCGGTCTCGTCGAAGGCGGAGATCGCGATCGGCACGTTCTGGGCGCTTTCGGCGCGGCGCTGTGCTGTCACGATAATGTCTGTGATGCCGCGCTCGCGCTCAGGCTCGGCGCTCTCGTCCGCTTCCTGCGCCGAAACAACGCTCGGCACCGCGGCAAGAGCAAGAATGGACGTCATGCAGGCAAGAGCACGCAGCCGATGAGGCCTGGAACGGCCCTGCTGCTGGCGGAGAGAATGCGCGTGTTTCATGTTGGACAAGCCCCTTTCTGAGAATAAGCCCGGCGACCCTGCCCGGCGTTTACCGTGGCAGCGGGTGTTCCCCCTGCATGACACAAAGTTGTCCGGACAAATGCTTGCTTGTCAAGCGGGGAAATGCAATTTGTCCAGACAAGTTGTGCGAATCTTTCGCAAGCTGCGTCTGGCAGGCAACAATCTGCTGTACTGGAGAAGGGGACGGACATGCAGGATTACGCCTATGGCGCGCTGGTTTACGCACACCTCCTGCTGTTCGTGCTGTGGCTGGGCGCTGATGTCGGTGTGTTCCTGCTCGGACAGCATTTCCGGCGCCGGGAAAGCTACACCCTTGATCAGCGCATTGCCTTGCTGAAGCTCCTCGTCGAGGTCGACATGGTCCCTCGCAGTGCATGGGCACTGATGGTGCCCCTGTCGCTGAGTGTGCTGGCGGTGGGCGGATGGTGGGACGTTCCGGGGCTGCTCTTGTCGGGCGCGTGGGTGATCGGCCTTGTCTGGCTGTGGCTGGTATGGGATTCGCATCGGCATGACATGACCCCGCGCGCCGCGCGTAACCGCCGGATCGAAGGTTGGCTGCGCTGGCTGATCGGCGGTTTCTATCTCGGGCTTGGCGCGCGCAGCCTGCTGCTGGACGCACCGCTTGGTCCGACATGGTTGGCGCTGAAGGCGCTGATGTTCGGACTGATCTTTGTCGCTGCGATCATGATCGATGTGACTTTCAAGCCGGTGGGCGCGCAGCTTGCCGCAGTGCTCCAGCAAGGCTCAAGCGACGCTACCGAAATCCCGTTGCGCCGCACGATGGATCGCACACGGGTGTGGGTCTGGGCGGTCTATCTTTTGCTGCTGGTCACCGCATTTCTCGGCAATGTGAAGCCCTTGTGACACTGCCGAGGCGTGGCGGAGAGGTCACAGTTTGCGGGGATAGTTTCAGGTCTGCCAAAAAATTTGTCTGGACAAATTTTTTCAAGGCAGCGAATTATGCAACCCATGGGAGCGCGCCATGAGCGCGAGATGTGACGCAACAAGGGGGAAGATCATGAAAATGATGATGCGCAGCATTCTTTTGGCAGCCAGCGCGCTGACACCGGGCGCGGTGATCGCGCAGGACGCCGCCAAGGATGAAGCTAGCGTTGCGCGCCAATCGGAAAGCGCAGGCATCTCGCCCACCGAGATTGTGGTCACCGCGCGCAAAACCGAAGAGCGCTTGCAGGATGCCCCGCTTGCGGTTTCGGTGGTGACAGCTGCCGGCATTGACCGGCTTGGTTTTAACAGCGTCACCGATCTCACCCGTGCCACCGCAGGGCTTGTCTTCGATGACAGTTTCGGCCGCGACGCCAATCGCCCCGTCATCCGCGGGCAGGCCAATATTCTCGGTGATTCAGGCGTCGCCTTCTTTATCGACGGGATCTACTTCAACGGCTCGATTGCCGATTACGATATCGACACGATCGACCGCATCGAGGTGGTAAAGGGCCCGCAGAGCGCACTCTACGGCCGTAATACCTACTCGGGTGCGATCAATATCATTTCCAAGACCCCGACCGATCGTTGGCGCGGGCGCTTGCAGGTCGATGTATCGGAAGGCGCCACCTACGACATCACCGCCAACATCTCCGGCCCCATTGCGCAAGGGCTCGGGATCATCATGGGCGGTCGCTACTTCAAGAACGAAGGCCTGTTCACCAATCAGTTCGATGGCACGCCGATCGGCGTTCAGGAGACCAATTCGGGCTTCGCCATGCTGAAATATGACGATGGCGGCGCGGTGCGCGTCGGTCTGCGTGGCAATTACACCCGTACCCGCGATGGCCAGCCTGCGATCTTCGCGACCGATGCAAATGACAATAACTGTCTGCCCGATAACGGCGCGCTGTATCGCGGGCTCGGCCGCTATTTCTGCGGTGTGATCCAGCCGCGAGCGGTGAGCAGCGATTACAGCCGCCAGTTTGCCGGAGAGTTCGTCGGCAACGCGATCGACACCTGGAACACCGGTCTGACGATCGACATTGATCTGACCGACAATCTGACGCTGACTTCGCTTACCGGATACAACAGCCGCAAGGCGGTGCAGCGCACTGACGGCGATTATTCGCCCAACCGCTTCCAGGGTGTAATTTTTGCAAGCATTCCGCTCGGCGCGCCAACCGCCCCGCTGGTGCCGTTCGGCTTTGCCAGTTCGCAAACCGATTTCTCGTTTTCGAACGAATCCGAACGTAGCGACTGGCAGCAGGAACTGCGGCTGCAATACACGACCGATCGTGCGCGCTTCCTGCTTGGCGGGTTCTACTGGAATCAGGATTCCACTTCGACTGACAACCGGGTGCTGCCACCCGGTGCACAGGCTGAAGCCAATGCAAACATGATTGCCGCCCGTCAGGCAGCCTGCGCCAGAAACCCGCGCTGTCTGACCCCGATCCTCGCGGCGCCGTTCCCGCTTGGCACCTTGCAGGAAAGCCGCAACAATTCTGAAGACAATATCCGCAACATCGCGGTGTTCGGATCGGTTTCCTTCGACCTGACCGACAATCTCTCGATCAGCGCCGAGGGCCGTTATCAGGAAGAGCGCATCCGCACGCTCGCCCAGACCGCGACTGTCGCAGCCGGCAACATCGGCGCGCCGGTCAGTGCCGAGGCAACTTTCAAACAGTTCCTTCCCCGCGTCACTGTTGATTACAAGATCAGCCCGGATAACCTCCTGTATGCTGTTTATGCCGAGGGCCAGAAGCCGGGCGGGTTCAACGGGCCAGCAGCCATTTCGGTGGGTCGTTCGACCTTCGGGGCGGAAAGTGTCTCGTCCTACGAAATCGGGTCGAAAAACACCTTCATGGACGGCAAGATTCTCGTAAACCTCGCCCTGTTCCACAACATTATCGAAGGTTATCAGCTGACCCAGCCGGTCGAGGTGATCAACCCGCCGCAAGCACCGCAACAGGTCTCGGCGATCAACAATGCAGGCGATGTGAAGATCAACGGCTTTGAGCTTGAGGTGCTGCTGCGCCCCTCGCGCGAGCTGACATTCACCGCCAACTACGCCTATGCCGACAGCAGCTTCCGCAACGGTTTTGATGAAAACCAGGGTGTGCTGAATGATGTGGCGGATGATGGTCTGGTGAATTGCTCGACCGGCGATCAGCTCCCCAACATTGCGGGTTGTCAGCCGCGCTTTGGCGATATCACCGGCAAGAGCCTGCCGCGCGCGCCGCAACACACCATGTTCGTCGATCTCGATTACCGCCGCGATATCGGCAACTCGGGCTGGCAGGCGTTTGCCGGGATCAATGCCTATCTGCTCTCGAGCAGCTTTGCACAGGTACACAATCTGGCCGAAACTGGCGATTCAGTAATCTCTGACGTTCGACTTGGCGCGCAGAATGACCGGTTCCGGGTGCAGTTCTATGTGCGCAACCTGTTTGATGAAACTGCGGTCAACCAGCTGATCCGCTATGCCGATGCCAACCGCGACCTGCGCCGCAACTTCATCGCCGGCCTGCGCCCGCCGCGCCGCTTCGGGGTGATTGCCGAACTGCGGTTCTGATCAACAGGGATAGGCTCCCCAGGGGGCAAAGGGCGGGAAGGCTGGGGGGGCTTTCCCGCCCTTTTTATGGGCGGCTTCAGCTTTGCGTGAAAATGGCGCGCGCTGCCTGTTCAGCGCTTTCGAGCGCGCCTTCCATGCCTTGCGCGACGCGGCCGAGATGTTCACCGGCAAAGTGCAACCGGCTCCCTTGCCATCGGATTGCGGCGGCAAGGCTGGCCGCCTGTCCGGTGCCGATGTGGTGATAGATGCCGCAGGCATACGGATTGGCTTGCCACGAAAACAGTCTGAGCGAGGTGATCTGGCCCTGGGCTGACGGGCGGATACTTTCGATCAGCGGGATGAGCGTTGCCGCAGCGCGCTCTTCGCCCATCCGGTCGAGCGCGTCGGCGCCTGCGCCGAAGGTCCAAAGCTTGAGCATGGGCGGATCATTGCCAAGCACAAAGACGCGCCCGATGAGCGGATGGTCGCTCCAGATCGTTTCCGGCCCGCCATCATTGCGCCAGAACGGCGTGCGCGCCGCGATGTAGGCAAAGGTCGCGCGGGTGTAGGGGAGGGCTGCTATCATCTCGGCCATCACCGGCGGCAGATCTGCCTCGATCGGGACATGGCGCAGCGCGGTAAAGGGAATGGTGCAGACGACATGGCGCGCGGTGATTGAACCACTGTGCGTCATGACCTCCACAGCACTTGGGCCTGCGCGAATTGCCCGGATCGGCTCTCCGAGCCGCACATCGCCTTTCAGCGCTCCCGCCATCGCCTCGGGCAACCGCTGTGATCCACCGCGCACCGTCATGGTCGGCCCCGGCCCGGCGCGCCGCAAGGCGACGGCGCGGGCAAGCGAGAGCGCGGAAATGCCGGCAAGCGCATTGCCGTTCATATTGGCATCGATCAGCCGCCGCGCTTCCACGCTGGCTCCCGCCTGACGTAAGGCTTCGTCATAGCTGATGTCCTGCGCGGGCGGCGCATCCAGCCAGCTTTCGGGCGTTTCCAGCGTGGGCAGGGCGCGGCCATAAAACCCACCAAGCGCAAAGGGCGGCACGGCGCGCTCTGCCTCGGCAAGCCGATTGGCGTGCGATGTCGCCCAGTCCTCCGCTCGCAGGGTTTGCCCGTTGATATGGAGCAGCGCGGCTGATGATCCGACCGCGCCGACACCTGCGCCCGCATCTTCATCAAGCGACACGCCCAGCCGCGCAGCAATCCCGCGCAAGAGGCGATAGCTCTGCCCGATCTGGATACCGCCTGCCTCGGGCCTGCTGGGCAGATCATCGAGTGTATGGAGCCGCCCGCCAATCCGCCGTGTCGCTTCGAGCACAGTGACCTTGAGCCCGGCCTGTTCCAGCAGCCATGCGGTGTGGAGGCCCGCAAGGCCCGCCCCGATCACCACAACATCCTGGCTCGTCGCGCCCCCGGGGCGGCGCGGCGCGCCCCGGGCGGCAATCGCCGCCGAACCGCCCGCCAGCACCCCGCGCCGCGAAAGCGCGCGCATGCTTATTGCGCCTTCTTCGCGTCCATCAGGGTCTTGAACTTGCTCCAGGTGGTTTCGTTCGGGCGCGCATCATCCTTGGGCGGAGCGCTTTCATAGATCGGATAATTGGCGCGAATTTCCTTCTTCAGGACATCGGGCAATTCCTCGAACCCGCCCGGCAGCTTGCGGCCCATCGCGTTGAACACCATCTGGCCGGGCCTGTCGCCCATCTCCATCCACGGCGCCCATTGCGATACGCGCACCCAGCTCACCATCGGATAGGCAGTCGGCGTCTTGGGGTTGTAGAGTTCGCTTTTCAAAGCGGCGAAATCGAAGATTTCCATCGCGTGATAAGTCCCGCCGACATACTTCTGATACTCGCCCTGCAGCGGGTTGGTGTAGAACAGCGGCGCTTCAAACGGCATGAACACCCACGGGCCGGATTCGCGCAAGCTTGCCATGCGATAGGGCTTGCCATCCGCGCTCATCGCGAAATTGGGCCGCCCGTTCACCGGATCATTGTGGATGTGCATCACCTCGACCTTCTGACCGGTGTACGGATTGGTCCAATCCTTCAGCACTTCGCCGGTCGCCGGATCGAGCATCAGCATCACTTCCCGGCTGACCATGCGCCAGCCCTTGCCGAGCTTGGGATCGCTGACCTCCACGCAACGGCGGATGTTCATGCCTTCGCCCTTGAACAAGAGCTTGTCGGGCTGGCCGGGGCTGCGGCCGTAGATATTGCCCGACCAATGATAGACCGCCGGCTTGTCTTCGGAAACGCCGCATTGCAGGCGCTTGGCGATCTGCACCGCATCCTCGGGCTTGGCCGGATCGAGCATCTGTGCAGCGGCAGGCGCAGCCAAGGTGGCCGCGATCATCCCTGCGGAGACCATCACTGCCGAAACTTTCAGCGATTGCGTGAATTTCATTTTTCTCTCCCTCCTCTAACCATTTGCGTGTGAGTCGAGGCAAAATTGTCCGGACAAATTGCAAATTTCTAGCTTGACTTTAGATTTGTCCGGACAAATTGTGAAGGCCTGATTTGTTCGCTTGACGCTTTAGGCAGGGGCCTTTCAAGTATCGCCATGTTTACCGCTTGCAGCCTGTTGTTTGTGCCCGGTTCGCGGCCCGATCGCTTTGCCAAGGCCAAGGCGGGCGGTGCTGATATGACAGTGATCGATCTCGAAGATGCCGTGGCGGCTGGCGATAAGCAAACGGCACGTGCTGCGGCATTGGAACAGATATCGCAGGACGGAGAAGGTTGGGCGATCCGTATCAACGGCGTGGCGACGGCTGCCGGGATCGGTGATCTTGCTGCCTTGATTGCCAGTTCCGAGATGCCAGAAACCCTGCTGGTGCCGATGGTCGAAAACGCCGCGCAGCTTGATGTGATTGCAGGCGCTCTGGGCGCGCGCTGTCCTGTGCTTGTGCCGCTGATCGAAACGCCCAAGGGTCTGCGCCATGCGCTGGAGATTGCCAGCCATCCGCGCACCGCTGCGGTGATGTTCGGCGGCGGGGATTTTTCCGGTGAACTCGGCGTCGAACTCGCGTGGGAGCCGCTGCTGGCTGCGCGCCAGCAGCTCATCCTTGCCTGTGCCGAGGCGAACAAGCCCGTCATTGATGTGCCGTTTATCCGGCTTGAGGATGAGGCTGGCCTTGCCGAAGAAGCCGCACGCGCCCGCGCCATCGGCTTTGCTGCCAAGGCTGCGATCCACCCGCGGCAAGTGCCCGCCATTCGCGCTGCCTTTGCCCCTTCGCCCGAACTTATCGACGAAGCCCGCGCGGCCTTGCAAGCCTATGCCGACGGTGGCGAACAGGCGATCCGCTTCAGGGGCAGGATGCTCGAAGCCCCGATCATCAAACATTACCGCGCGCTGATTGCGCGCCACGAGGAGCTTACCCATGCGTGATGGCTGTATCGAAGTTGCCCCCGGGCGTTTCCGCGAAACGCAGGGTCGCTATTTCGACGACTTCGTCGTCGGCCATGTCTATGAACATCGGCCCGGACGCACCATCACTGATGCGGATAATGTGTGGTTCACGCTGCTCACCATGAACACGCATCCGGCGCATTTCGATTACGAATTGTCCAAGAACACCGAATTCGGCAAGCCGTTGGTGGTCTCCCCGCTGACCATCGCGCTGATGACTGGCATGAGCGTGTCTGACACCAGTGCCAAGGCGATTGCCAATCTCGGCTGGGACGAGGTGCGCATGGTCAAGCCGCTGTTTGTCGGCGACACGCTCTATTGCGAAAGCGAAGTACTGGAAAAGCGCGAGAGCAAGAGCCGCGAGGGCCAGGGCATCGTGACCTTCAAGACCACCGCAATGAACCAGCACGGCGATATTGTCAGCCATTACAAGCGTTCCGTGCTGGTATGGAAGCGCGGCTATGGCAATCTCGATGACTGAGCCTGCCCGACCGATTTTTGATTTTCTGACCCAAGGAACCTGACATGGCCACCGTTGCCAATCTTGAATCCCAGCTGCGCACCATCGATCCGGATGAAGAACGCGCCTTCATGGATGCGATTGATCGCTGGCTCGAACGTGAGGTGATCCCGGTCATCAAATATCACGATCACAATGATATCTGGCCGGAAAAGCTGGTGGAGCAGATGGCCGAGATGGGCCTGTTCGGGGCCACCATCGGGCAGGAATATGGCGGGCTCGGCCTGCCCGCGACGACCTATGCCAAGATCGTGATGCGGATTTCATCGTACTGGATGGCGATCACCGGCATTTTCAATTCGCATCTCATCATGGCGGCGGCCGTTGAGCGGTTCGGCACGCCCCAGCAGAAGGCGAAATGGCTGCCCAAATTTGCCACCGGCGAAATCCGCGGCGGCCTCGCCCTGACCGAGCCCAATGCGGGGACTGATCTTCAGGCGATCCGCACGGTCGCGCGGCGGGATGCCAATGGCGACTACATCCTCAACGGCACCAAAACGTGGATTTCCAATGCGCTCAATGGCCAATGCTTTGCACTGCTCGCCAAGACCGATCCTTCGGCCGATCCGCGCTACAAGGGGATGAGCCTGTTCATCGCGGACAAGCGAGACGGCCTTACCACCGGCAAGAAGTTCGACAAGCTTGGCTACAAGGCAATCGATTCCGCCGAACTTGTGATGGAGGATTACCGCATTCCTGCCGATCAGTTGATCGGCGGCGTCGAAGGGCAGGGCTTTTTTCAGGCCACTGGCGGCCTTGAACTTGGCCGCATCAATGTCGCCGCGCGCGGGGTGGGCCTTGCTGAAGGAAGCCTCAGGCTTGCCACTGAGTATGCCCAGCAGCGCGAGACAATGGGTAAACCGATTGCGCAGCATCAGGCGATCCAGTTGAAGCTTGGTGAAATGGTCACCCGCGCGCGTGCGGCGCGGCTGCTGACGCTGGATGCCTCCGAAGCCTATGACCGTGGCGAGCGCTGCGACAAGGAAGCGGGCATGGCCAAGTACTTCGCCTCCGAAGCCGCGGTCGAGAACAGCCAGGAAGCGATGCGGATCTATGGTGGTTATTCCTATTCCAAGGAATACGATATCGAGCGCTATTACCGCGACAGCCTGCTTATGTGCATTGGCGAGGGGACCAATGAAATGCAGCGGATGATCATCGCGAAGCAGCATCTTTCCGAAAACCGCATCTGATCGGGCGGCGGCGCGCATGAACCTTCCGCTCACCGGCTTTCGCATTATCAGCGCCGAGCAGTACGGAGCAGGGCCCTATGGCACGATGTTCCTCGCCCAGATGGGTGCGGAGGTAATCAAGATCGAACCACCGGGCACTATCGGGCCGGACGGGGCCCGGCGTGGCGGCGGGGATACCGCGCGCGCCGTTGGCCCGCATTTCCTGCGCGAGGGCGAAAGCACGTATTTCCAGAGCTTCAATCTGAACAAGCGTTCGCTTACTCTCGATCTGGGGAGCGCGGCGGGCCAGGAAATCCTGCGCCGGCTGGTGCCGACCTGCCATGCGGTCGCCAACAATATGCGCGGCGATCTGCCCGCGCGACTGGGGCTGGATTATGCAGCGCTCAAAGGGCTGAACCCGGCGATCGTGTGTGCACACCTTTCGGCCTACGGACGCGATAACAAGCGCGCCAAATGGCCGGGCTATGATTACCTGATGCAGGCCGAAGCGGGTTATTGCCAGATCACGGGCGAGCCGGGCGGTGAGCCGCAGCGGATGGGCCTTTCGATGGTCGACTTCATCACCGGCACGATCTTCTGCATCGGCCTGCTTGGCGCGCTGGTGGATGCCCAGCGCAGGGGCGTGGGCTGCGATGTCGATACTGATCTGCTCTCGGCTGCGGTGCATCAGACGAGCTATCCCGCGCTGTGGTATATGAACCATGGCGATGAAACCCAGCGTACCCCGCGCAGCGCCCACCCGACCGCCACGCCCAGCCAGATGTTCAAGGCGGCGGATGGCTGGATGTTTGTGATGTGCCAACTGCCCAAGTTCTGGGACGTCCTGATCGCGCGCATGGGGCGGGAGGATCTCAAGGCAGACCCGCGCTTTGCTACTAACGCCGATCGCCTCGTTCATCGCGAGGAACTCACTGCCTTGCTCGATGCCGAGTTTTCCAGGCAGCCCATGGCCTATTGGCAGGATCTGCTGGCTGGCTTTGTTCCCGTGGCGCCCGTCTATACGCTGGGCGCGGCACTGGACAATCCATGGCTGGATGAGGTCGGCCTCAAGGATGAGGTCGCGCATCCTGACAACCCGCATCTCAAGGTGTTGGCCAGCCCTCTCAGGTTCGATGGCCATCGCCTGCCCAATCGCGCGGCGCCTTTGCTCGGTGCGGATAGCGAGGCGATCCTTGACGAGCTCGGTTTTGGTGCCGACGAAATCGCCGGTTTCCGCCGCTCCGGCGTGATCTGACGGGCGACGCGAGGGGGTATGGGAAAGCTTTCGGGCATCAGGGTTATTGATCTCACGCAGTTTCTGCCGGGGCCGATGATGACGGTGATGATGGCCGATCAGGGCGCAGAGGTTATCAAGATCGAGCCTGCTGCGGGTGATCCGGCGCGCGATCAGGCGCCCTTCGATACCTATGGCGGGGCCGAGCATTCGGTGTGGTTCGCCAATCTCAATCGCGGCAAGCAGTCTGTGGTGCTTGATCTGAAAAGCGACCATGGCAGAGCGCAACTGGCTGAACTGATCGCTGATGCTGATGTGGTGGTCGAGGGGTTCAGGCCCGGCGTGATGGCGCGGCTCGGCTTCGATTATGAAGCCGCCAAGGCGATCAACCCCGCCATCATATATTGTTCGATTTCAGCCTTCGGCCAGCACGGCGCGTTGGCCCATCATCCCGCGCACGACATGGCGGTGCAGGCGCTCGCCGGGTTCCTCAGTGTCAATGACGGGCCGGATGGCACGCCGGTTGTCCCCGGCGCACCGAGCGCCGATATGGCAGCCGGTCTCACCGCGCTTTCAGCTGTGCTGATGGCGCTGATCGGGCGGGGTAACACCGGCGAGGGTGCCTTTATCGACTGCGCGATGTTCGACAGCCTGCTGCCGTGGTGCGTCCACACCGCAGGCAGCGCGATTGCAGGTGGTGAAGCCCCGCGTTCGGCTCGCCAGCGCTCGCTTGGCGGGGCAGCCTTCTACCAAGTCTATCAGACCGCGGATGGCCGCCATCTTGTGCTCGGCGGACGCGAGATCAAGTTCGCGCGCAATCTGCTCGAGGCGCTGGGCCGGATCGACCTGTTGCCGCTCGCCGAAGCGCCAGCAGGCGAACAGAACGAACTGATCGCGTTTCTTCGGGATACGTTCAAGGCCCGCACGCGTGATGATTGGGTCGCATGGTTTGCCGACAAGGATGTCGCTTTCGCGCCGGTGCTGGACTTCCGCGAAGCGCTTGATGAACCCCACATCGCGGAGCGTGCCTTGCGCGTCAAAGCTCCCGATGGCGGCCATCATATCGCGCCTGCGATCCGCTTTGCCGGAGAAGACTGGAGCCCTGCGCCTGTTCCGCCTCTCGGCGGTGCCAAATGATCCGCGGCTCAGCCCTCGACGTCGATATGCATCGCGTAGGCGAAGCGATCACCGGGGTGGTGGCTGACCGAAATTTCGAAGATCTGCCCCTTGGGATCGAAGTAACACCGCAGGATGCGCAGCACAGGCGCGCCTTCGTCAATACCAAGGTCAGCGGCGGTATCGCCGTCGGCGGCAATCGCCTGGATATCCTGGGTCACTTTGCCGATCCGCACACCGGCAAGTTGTTCAATCTGGCTGA
>JBKBMC010000007.1:21162-49344 GCA_046296075.1 Erythrobacter sp.
GCATCAAGATCGATAAGGCCTATTGCCTCGCCCAGCATCTCATGGAAATAGGCATCGGTCACGGCAATCGGCAGGTGATCATCAGCGTGACGCCGCACCCCGCGAAAAGCGCTCCACTGGCCGGGCGTGGGCTTGCTGATGAGTTCGGCCACGTGGCCCGGCAAATCGCCGGTGGCGTGATGAGCGTAGCTTACCTTGCTGCCCTGCGCATATTGGAGGAGTTCACCCACATTGGAGAGCGGTTGGTGCAGCGCGCCGCCATAGGCAGAGGCGGGTTGCACCGTCGTGCCCGAGCCGCGCCGACGCGCAATCAGCCCTTCCGCTTCGAGCCGCCGCAGCGCTTCTCGCACCGTAAATCGGCTGACTTCGAACCGGTCGCACAGCGCCGTTTCGGTAGGGAACTGCTTGCCACCGGTAAACTCGCCGCTGAGGATCGCCTCACGCAGGGTGGCGGCCAATTGCAGATAACGCGGGGTGCGCGCCGCTGGCTTGCGGCTCGCCTCGGTGCCGATCGGCTTGCCCCCCGTCAACTTCGTTGCCAATTTGAACTCCATTACCCTTGTTGCGGCGGGGTGGTTTCGTGACTCAGCCCCTGCTCACTCGCTTGGCCGAGGCCTTAGCGCGCCCTGTGCCCAAAAGCGAGCGTCAGCGTGCGCGGCTTCATCTGCTTGACTGGCTGGCCTGCGTCGCGGGTGCGCGCGGCTCCGAAGCGGGGGCTTTGGGCGCGGCCATCGGCCGGACTGGGTGGGAGCGCGCGACCTATTGCGGCAATGTGCTCGAGATGGATGATGTCCACCGTACCGCCCTGCTGCATCCCGGTCCGGTGATCTGGCCAGCCGCCATGAGCGTCGCAAGCGCCGACATGGCGACCCGGCTTGACAGCGCGGTCCGGGGCTATGAGGCAATGATCGCAATCGGTGCGGCAATGGATGCGCACCATTATCGTCACTGGCACCCGACCGCCAGCATGGGCGGGATGGGTGCGGCAGCGACGATGGGATCGCTGATCGGCTTTGCGACCGTCGAATACGCCCAGGCGCTGGCCAATGCGGGTTCGGTGGCGGGCGGGCTGTGGCACATGCGGCATGATGATGTGCTGACCAAACAATGGCACATCTATCACGCGGTGCGCACCGGGCGCGATGCGGCGCTGCATGTCCATTATGGCGCAACCGGGCCGCAAGCTTTGCTGGAAGGACCGCAAGGGCTGTTTGCCGCTTTCACCGATGCGCCGGGCGCGGTGCGAAGCGCGAGTGATGGCTGGCTGATCGGTGAGGTCAGTTTCAAACCCTTCGCCGCCTGCCGCCATGCGCACCCTGCCATTGATGCGGCGCTTGCCTTGCGCGCCGAGGGGCGATTGCAAGCGCCCTTCGTGGTTGAAACCTATGCCGATGCGCTGACCTTCTGCGACCGGCCTTCGCCTGCGACCGAACTCGAAGCGAAATTCTCGCTCCAGCATGCGGTGGCGGTGGTGGCGGATGGCCGCAATGCCGAGCCTGAGGATTTCACGCCGGAAGCCATAGCTGCGCTGGCCGATCTGCGGGCGCAAGTCGCAGTGGAAGAGGATGCCGCGATCACTGCACGTTACCCAGCGCATTTCGGCGCGCGGGTGAACGGGTTTGAACTGACCGATTGCCTCGGCGATCCCGAACGCCCGGTGAGCGAGGAGCAGCTGGTCGCCAAGCTCCACACGCTGGCGCGCTGGGGCGGATTGCCTGCGAGCGCTGCCGAGCGCGCGGCGCGATTGGCGTTGGAAGGCGATGATCCGCAAGCGATTGACGCGCTTTTGGAGGAGTGGATCCGGTGAGCGCAACCGGTGATCTCCTTGCCTTTGCGGCGGCGCGGCACGTGTTGCCCCAATCGGTGCGCGCCGATGCTGTGCGTCTGCTCGGCGATACGCTGGCGGTGGGCGCCGCAGGCGTCGGCGCTCCGGGCGAGGCTGCCATTCTCGCGACGGCGCGCGCCATGGGGCAGGGTGACGAGGCCCGTGTGATCGGCACGGAGGAACGCCTGCCCGCCCCCGCTGCGGCTTTCGTCAATGGCTACCGCATTCACTGCCTCGAATGGGATGCGGTGCATGAGCCCGCGGTGGTCCACGCGCTGAGCGTGGTGACGGCGGCACTGGGCGCAGTGATCGACCGGCACGGCGGGTGCGATCCTGAGGAGGCTTTGACGGCGCTTGCTATGGGCGTCGATGTGGCGAGTGGGATGGGGCTTGCTGCCACCAGCGGCCTCAGCTTCTTCCGCCCCGCAACTGCGGGCGTGGTCGGCGCGGCGCTAGCAGCGGCACGGATTGACGGCGCGCCCTTGGACGACGCGCTCGGCATTGCAGTCGCCTCGGCGGCAGGCACGATGCAGGCCCATGTCGAAGGGTTGGTGACGCTTCCCTTCCAGATCGCCAATGCGGCGCGCGCTGCGGTGGTGGCGAGCGATCTGGCCAAAGCAGGTTTTCCGGGGCCAAAGGACGCGCTGGAGGGTCCGTTCGGCTATTTCCCGCTGTTCGATGAAGGCAACCTTGCAGATTACACCCGCGATTTGGGCACAGTATGGCGGATCAGCGAGATCAGCGTGAAGCCTTTTCCCTCGGGCCGGGCGAGCCACGCGGCGCTGGGCGCGCTGGCCGAATTGCGACCTGATCCTACACAGGTGGTGCAGATCGAACTGGCCTGCCCGCCGCTCATTCACCGGCTGGTGGGCCGCGCATATGCTCGCGAGATGACGCCCGCCTATGCCCGGCTGTGCCTGCCCTTCCTTGCCGCGCTGATGATCACCGATGGCCGGATCGACCCGCGCCGCTTCACGCCTGAAGGCTTTGCCGATCCCGCCATCGCTGCGCTCGCGGGCAAGGTGAATCTGGTGGCAGACGGCAATACCGATCCCAATGCGCTCTTCCCGCAAGCGCTCACTATCACGCTCGGCGATGGCACGCGCCTTGAACACCCGATTGCCGCCACGCTCGGCAGCCCCGCCAATCCGCTGTCACCCGCCGAGGCCGCCGCCAAGCTCGCCCTGTGCCGCGAACTTGCTCCTGCCGCCGCCGACCCGCGCCTGTTCACCGATCCGCTCAGCTATTTCACCGGAACGCTATGACTTATCCCACCTATTTCGAAGCCCTTGATATCAAGCAATTGCTCACCGATTATCCGGTGGGGGATGCCTTTACCGCGCGCTATGCGAAAATGAGCCGCGACGAGCTGTTCGCGCTGCAGGACGCGCAGTTCCGGCGGCTGATGGTGCGCGGCTGGCAGGTGCCCTTCTACCAGCGGCTATGGGGCGCACACGGCATTGAGCCCGGCGATATCAGGGGCCTCAGCGACATCACCCGGCTGCCTGTCTATGACAAGGCGGACCTGATGCAATCCATCGCCGATCACCCGCCCTATGGCGATTTCCACGGGATGGGCGAGGCCGCCACCCGCGCGCCGACCATCCTTCACACCACCAGCGGCACGACGGGCCGCCCGCAGACGCTGATGTTCGGGCCCAAGGGGCGTGAAGTCGGCAATCTCTTGGTCGGGCGGATGTATCGCTGGATGGGGCTGGGGGCCGATGACGTGGTGCAATCGGTCTATGGCCACGGCATGATCAATGGCGGTCACTATATCCGCGAGGCGGTGACGCACTTCACCAATTCAGTCTTTCTCTCGGCCGGCACAGGGATCGAGACGCGCAGCGCCAAGCAGGTTGAACTGATGGCGGATTTCGGCGTCACGGCGCTGGTCGGCTTTGTCGACTACATCCGCAAGCTTGCAGGCACGGCGGAAGAAATGGGCCTGTTCGACCAGATCAATATCAAGATGATCATCGGCCACCTCGGCACCGAAGACCGCGCCTCGACCGAGGCCGCATGGCACGGCGCGAAAGCCTATGACTGGTACGGTGTCGGCGACACTGGCAGCATCGCGGGCGAAGGGCCGGAGCGCGATGGCATGTATGTCTGGGAAGATGCGCAATATCTGGAATTGCTCGGCGTCGATACGGGCCAGCCGGTCGCGCACGGAGAGACCGGCGACATGGTAGTGACCTGCCTTTACAAGGACGACATCGCCCCCTGCATCCGCTTCAACACCCACGACATCACGCATGAACTCGGCGGGCGCGGCGAAATCGCCTTCAAGCGGATCGCGGGCTTCAAGGGACGTAGCGACAACATGGTCAAGCTGCGGGGAATCAATGTCTTCCCGCATGCCATCGGCGCGATCATCGAGAACCGCAGCGATCTGACGGGCGAATATATCTGCCATGTCCGGCGCGATGGGGCGCAGAAAGATCACATGCGCGTGACGCTGGAAAGCCGGGGCGGCACGGATGAAGGCGCGCTCGCCGAACTGCTGCGGCGCGGGCTTGGTGTCGAGGTTGAAGTCGCGCTGGTCGGGCCGGGAGAGACGGCGCGGCTCACCGAGATCGACACGCGCCAGAAGCCTTTGCGCCTGATTGACGAGCGGGGGGTGTAATGCACGGATGATCGATTTCGAAGCCCTCAAGGCGAGCAACGCGCCGCTCAATGCTGTCGCCGACTGGGACGAGAGCGCCCGCTTCGGCGAAGGTGCGCTTGCCGGGCTCACCGTTGGCGTGAAAGCGAACATCGCGGTGGCTGGCATGCCGTTCCACGCCGGGATCGGATCGCTTGCTGGTCGGATCGCGGCGCGGGACGCAGCCACTGTCGCGGCCTTGCGGGAAGCGGGCGCGGCTGTGATCGCCACGCTCCACATGGAAGAAGGCGCGCTGGGCGCGAAAACCGACAATCCGCATTTCGGGCCGGTCCACAATCCGCACCGCATCGGCTTTTCGCCGGGCGGTTCGTCAGGCGGCAGCGGGGCGGCGGTGGCGGCAGGGATCGTCGATGCGGCGCTTGGCACTGACACGATGGGTTCGGTGCGCATCCCGGCATCGCATTGCGGGGTCTATGGCTTCAAGCCCGCGACAGCGCGGGTCAGCCAGGACGGGCTGGAGCCTGCCGATCTGTCGCTCGACGCGATCGGCGTGTTGGCGCGCGATCTCGGCGTGCTGGAGCGCGCCGCGCGGGTGATCTCGGACTTTGGCGAGAGTGCAATTGCGGGCTGCGGTGCGACGCTTGCGGGGCACGGAGTCGAGGTTGACGCACAAGTTGCGCGCGTCTTCGAGCGCGCCCGTGGGGCGCTCGGACGCACGCCCGTTGAGGCCCGTCTGTCCCATCCACAGAGTCGCATTCGCTGGGCCGGGTTCATCAGCGTTTCCAAGGCTATGGCGGCGCATCTTGCGGGCGTTTCTGTCTCGGATCACTTGGCGAGGCTGCTCACCTATGGCCCGCGCCGCAAGCCGGAAGACTGGGCGCAAGATCAGGCGATCCTTGCCGCCACCGCTGCCGAGGTGTGCGCGCTGGTGGCGGAGCACGGTTTTCTGATCTTGCCCACGGTTCCCAATCTACCGTTCCCGCACGCAGAGGCCGAGCCAGCAGGCCAGGCCGATTTCACCTGCCTTGCCAACATCGCAGGCTTGCCCGCGCTCAGTATCCCTGCCGGATGGAGCGATGATGGCCTGCCCGTCGGCGTGCAGATCATTGCCGCCGAAGGCGCGGAGGCGGGACTGTTCGCCCTTGCCGCAAAGCTCGATCACACTCTGGGCGCCTACCGCCCGCCACATTCGGGAGACGCATGATGCGCATTATCTGCCTGTTCAATCTGAAGCCTGGCGTTGCTGTCAGCGAGTATGAGGACTGGGCCAAAACCCGCGATATTCCCACGGTAAACGGGCTGGCTTCTGTCACCAGCTTCACCGTCCACCGCGCCACCGGCGTGTTTGGTGATGATGCGGCAACACCCGCCTACCAGTATATCGAGGTGATCGACATCACCGGCATGGACGCCTTTATCGCCGATATCTCGACCGAGGATTTTCAGGCCGCCGCCGCGCCCTTTCAGGGCTTTGCCGATGCGCCGCAATTCATCCTCACCGAGGACCTGTAAGCATGGCTGGGGCCTTCGCGGACAAGACGATTATCGTCACCGGCTCAGGCAAGCACAAGGGGCTGGGGCAGGGCATTTTGCAGGCCTTTGCCGATGAGGGTGCGAACTGCGTTGTCTCGGACCTCGTGATCGATGCCGAGGCCGAAGACGTCGCCGCCGAGTTGCGGGTGCGCGGGGCGCAGGTTGCCACCATCGCCTGCAATGTGGCTGATGCTGCGCAATGCCGGGCACTTGTGGCCGAAGCGACGGAGCGATTTGGCGGGATCGACATCTTCGTCAACAACGCAGGCATCGGCTTCAAGATGAAGCCCCTCCTTGAGGTGGACTGCTCAAGCGAATGGGACGAGGTGCTTAGCGTGAACCTGTCAGGCGCGTTCTACTGCACGCAGGCGGCAGCGCGTGCGATGGTAGCGGCTGGCAAGGGAGGCCGGATTATCAACATCGCTTCACAAGCCGCCAAAACCGGGTTTCCGCACCTTCCGGCATACGTCTCGTCCAAGCACGGCATGGTCGGGCTCACGCGGGCGAGCGCGGTGGAGCTTGGCAAGCATGGCATCACAGTGAACGCGGTCTGCCCCAATCATGTAACCACCGGCCTCGGCGCGCAGCAGAACGCTTATTTCTCGAAGCTGCTCGGGTTTGCGACAGTTGAAGATTATCTCGCCAACATGGCGGCAAAGAACCCGATGGGCCGTCCCGGCCTGCCGTCGGATACGGCAGCGGCCTGTCTCTGGCTGGCGAGCGATGCGGCGTTCTATGTGACCGGCGAGGCGCTGAACGTGTCCGGCGGGGAGGAGATGCACTGATGAGCCTGCACGAAGAACGCATCGACTGGCCGGGCGGGGCGAAAATGGCCTTGAGCGTCGTCGTCAATGTTGAGGAAGGCAGCGAGATGACGATCGCGCGCGGCGACCGGGGCATGGAGCCGGTGGACGAGCTGGGCGTTTTCGTGAAGTCGAAAATGCGCAATTATTCCAACGAATCCAATTATCTATACGGGATAAAGGCAGGCGCGCCGCGGATCGTGAAACTGCTCAAACGCCATGACATTATGGCCAGCTGGACAGTCGCGGCGATGTCCCTCGAAAACCATCCTGAAATTGCCGAGGCTATCCGCGAGCTGGGGCATGAACCTGTCAGCCACGGCTGGCGATGGGTCCACCAGTTCAAGATGAGCGAGGAGGAGGAGCGCGATTTCATCCGCCGCGCAGTCTCCAGCATCGAGCAGACCTGCGGCGTGCGCCCCTATGGCTGGCTGTCGCGCTATCTGCTCACCGACAACACGCGGCGGCTGTTGTCCGAAGAAGGCTTTACCTACCACATGGATGATTATTCCGGCGACGTGCCCTTCTGGGATCGCGACACTGTGCCCGGAAAACCCATGTGCATTGTGCCCTATCAGCTTGATAATAATGACATGAAGATGTGGACCGATCCGGCGCTCACCCCGCACCAGTGGCTCGATTATGCCAAGGCGAATTTCGATCAGGTGTACCGCGAGGGCGAGGAGGGCAACCCCAAGATGATGAGCCTAGGGCTGCATTTGCGCATCATTGGCCGTCCTGGCCGGATCTGGGCGCTGGAGGAATTTTTCCGCCATGTCCGGGGGCATGAGGGCGTGTGGATCACCACCCGCAAGGCGATCGCGGATCATTTCATGACGAGCCACCCTCTATGAGCCTGCGTCTGTCCATTGAAGGCGCGGTTGCCACCCTGCTGATTGACCGCGCGGACAAGCGCAATGCCTTCAACATGGCGATGTGGCAGGCAGCACCCGGTCTTCTGGCCGAGGCGGTTGCCGATCCGGCTGTCCGCCTGCTGGTGGTCCGTTCTGCACAAGCGGGCGGTGCGTTTTGCGCGGGAGCGGACATCCGCGAGCTGCTCGCGAATAAGGATGATGCTGCGTGGCGCGCCGCCAATCAGGCAGCGATCAACCGCGTCCAATATGAGCTTGCGCGGCTGCCCTTGCCGACACTCGCTTTCATCGAGGGCGATTGCATCGGCGGCGGTTGTGGGCTGGCGCTGGCGTGCGACCTGCGCGTTGCGACGGGCGCCGCACGCTTTGGCATCACGCCTGCCAAGCTGGGCCTCGTCTATCCGTTGCACGATGTGAAGCTGCTGGTCGATCTGGTCGGGCCGGGGCAGGCCAAACGCATCCTTTATACCGGCAGCCTGCTTGATGCCGCCGAGGCGCTCAGGATCGGCCTGATCGAGCAGATCGACGCCAGCCCGGATGCGTGGATCGCCGATATCATCGCCGCCAGCCCCCATTCGATCCGCGAGACCAAGGGCTTTGTTCGCCGCGTGCTTGACGGGCAGACGGGCGATGATGCCGAAACGCTGGCAGCCTTTGCATCCGCTTTCGAAGGCGCGGATTTCCTGGAAGGCACCACCGCCTTTGTCGAAAAGCGCAAGCCGAGGTTCGGGCAATGAGCATTCCCCACGGCACCATTCTGGGCGGGCTTGCGACAGTGCCCGATCTGGCGCGGGCGCTCACCGCCTATCGCGATGTCCTGAAGCTTGAGCTGGTCGAGGAAGGCGCGCTCGCCACCGATCTTGCCGCAAGCTGGGGTTGCCCGGCCAATGCGGGCGCGCGCTATATGGCGCTGCGCCCGGCGAGCGGTGCGCCCTGCTGGTTCCGGCTGGTCGAACAGCCCGAGCACCCTGATTTCCGTCCGACTACGACTTATGGCTGGGCGGCATTCGAGACGACTGTTGAGGACGTCTGGCTTTGGCCTGAGGCGCTGCCGCCCGAACTGTTCACTATCGTCGGCCCGCCCAAGACTCTCGCCAACATGAAGCCCGCCTTCATCCCCATGCAGGCCTTGGGGCCGGGGGGCGAGATGATCTATCTCAACCAGGTGCTGGGCAATATGCCCGACACCGATTTGCCACCTGCCCATGCACCGGTTGACCGGATCTTCATTGTGGTGCTCGCGACGCCCGACCGAGAGGCGAGCGTTGAATGGTATCAGAGCAAGCTGGGTTTGAGCCGGGGGGCGGATTACACAATCCCCTATTCGATGATCAACAAGGCCTTTGGCCTGCCGGACGATACGCAGACGACGCTCACGATGGTGAAGCATGAGCGGATGCCGATTGTCGAGGTCGATGATTATCCCGCCGCTGCCACCCCGCGCGCGCGGCATGAAGGGATGCTGCCGCCGGGCAATGCGCTCGTCACGCTTGCGGTGCGTGATCTGGATGCCTGCACTGCTGAGTGGCTCACCGCGCCTGCGCCGCGTGAAGGCGCGCTTTATGAAGGACGCCGTGTCGCCACAGCGATCGGCGCGGGCGGCGAACTCGTCGAATGTGTTGAGGTGGGGCCGTGACGCTGTTCCTGTTCCACTGCCTTGATGGCGACGATGGGGCTCGCTTGCGGGTGGAGCACCGCGACGCGCATCTCGCTTATGTCGCAGCCCATATCGGCGATTATGCCGTGGCAGGCCCGCTCAAGAGCGATGGCTTGCCCGTAGGCTCGGTGCTGGTCATCAAGGGCGCTGATGAAGCGGCGGCGCGGGCGCGGCTGGCGGATGATCCCTATTTCCGCGCTGGCCTGTGGCGCGAGGTGCGCGTGCATGAATTCTTGGCGCTTGCTGGCGATTGGGTCGGCGGGGCGACGTGGCTCAGATAAAGGGGTTGGGCTAGAGTCGCGAACAGCTCCCCTGCATCCAGCGCAAATTGATCCCGACAAGCCTCGCATCGGGCGAGGCCCAGGAATAGCTTTCCGCGCGCGCCGGATCGTCCTTGTGGATATAGAGCACGAGTGATGGCTTGTTGGTGCTGCCCTTGACCCAGGTGACATTGCGCAGGCGGAGCGAAAAGTCGGGCGCTTCGCCCTTGCCGGGAAAGGCGATCCGTCCACCCTGATCGAAAGTCTCGGCCTTGCTGAAAGTCCACGCGGGCGCGCCGTCGGGCTTGCCTGCGAACTTGCGCGCCGAGACCCAGCACGAAAACCGCTGCGCCCGGCGCAATTCGCTTGCCCCCAGCATCCAGCCCGAATGGCTTTGGGGCGCGGCGGCAAGGCCGGGGATCGCGCCGCTTGCCCAGTCCGATTGCGGAACGCCGAAGGCGTCAAGATTGCGCCAGGCGCCGCCTTCGCGCACTTCGAGGAACACCTCCGCGCTCACCTCGCGCCCTTCCTCGGCGGCGAAAGCTGCATCCTCCACCGTGCTCCAGATGCCGGGGGGAAGGCTCGCCGCGGCGGCGGGGGCGGTGAAGGCGAGGGCGAGAACGGCGGTCAAGTATTTCATCGCCGCGCAGCTTATCGCATCGCAGATCAGCCGAAAAGATGTCTGGACAAATTTGCACAGCCCCCCATCATCGCGGCTTCTCTTGTCCGAAAGTCCGCGCTATGCCTCGCATGATCCGCCACCTTGCCTTAGCCTTCCTCGCTCTGATCTTCACCCGTGCCGCCGCTGCCGAGGAGCTCTCGCCGCGCGCCATTATCGAGGCGGGCGTTTCTGCGCATGGCGGCGATCTGTGGCTTAGTCCTGGCACGCTCTATCTCGCGGGCACCGCCACCTTTTTCGCGCCTGATGGCACCGCGCCGCGCTCGACAGCCGATGATTACCGCATGTGGCGGGTCATGGACGAAGGCCGCACCAGCGCTCATGGCGCAGATGGCAAGGTGCGCATCACCGCGCAAAGCGGCGCGCGGCTGCTGTTCGAGGTCGGTTACAACGGTGCAGTCACGTGGAATGAGCGCGGGCTGGTACCAAAGGATGAAGCCGATGCCTTCTGGGCAAGCAATTTCGGCTTCGGCATTATCCGTTCCGCCCTCGCCGACGGGTTTACCCTTGAACACGCGCCGCCCCGCGCGATCGATGGGCAGCTTGTCGATTTGGTGCGAGTGATTGATCCGCAGGGGCAGGCAACTTTGTTCGGTTTTGACCGGCAAAGCCGTTTCATCCGCTACATGGCGTTCCGGAGCCCGCGCGGCTGGCATGAGCGGTTTTATGATGACTTCGTTCGGCTCGAAAACGGCTGGGTGCAAGCGCGGCTCGTCACGCTCTATTATGACGGGGTCAAGAACAACACAGTGTTCTGGCGCGAGACCCGCGTCGGCGAGCCAATCGACGAAGCGCTATTTGATCCCGCTGGCGGTTGAAGCGGGCCATTCCAACGAATTGACTAAGCGCGGGATCAGCCCCAAGAGGCGTGCCGGGCGGCAGCGCCCGCTGGTGTTTCTTCCGGAGATCTGCCTTGAGAATTTTTGCTTTTGTTATCGCCTTCCTGCTGGCGGGCCCGGCGCTTGCGCAAGGCATTCAGCAAACCAAGGGCAATTTCGAGGACAAATTCCGCCAGCTTGATGAAGTGCTGCCCACCCCCAACACCTATCGCAATGCGAGCGGGGCGCCGGGGCACCGGTACTGGCAGCAGCAAGTCGATTACCGGATCGAGACCGAGCTTGACGAACCGCGCCGCCGCCTCACGGGCCGCGCCACAATCCGTTATACCAACAATTCACCCGACGCTTTGCCGTGGCTGTGGTTGCAGCTGGATCAGAACATCTTCCGGCGCGATTCCATGGCGGAGTTGACCGATGCCTTTGGCGGCCCCGGACGGCGCGGGCCGAAAGTGAGCCTCGGTTCTTCCGACACGCCAACGCGACTTTCGATGGACGAACTGCGCCGCCAGCAGGTGATGGCGGATAATGACTATGGCTACACCATCAGCGCGGTGCGCATGATGGACGGGCGCGATCTGCCGCGCACCATTGTCGGCACGCTGATGCGGGTCGATCTGCCCGAGGCGCTGGCACCGGGAGCGAGCACCGAATTCGCCATCGAATGGGCATTCAACATCGTCGAGGAAGACGCGGTGGTGGCGCGTTCGGGATTTGAACATTTCCCGGATGATCCGCGCAAGGGCGGCAATGATATCTTCCTGCTGGCCCAGTGGTTTCCGCGGCTTGTCGCCTATTCCGACTATGAAGGCTGGCACAACAAGGAGTTCCTCGGGCGCGGGGAGTTCACCCTCGAATTCGGCGATTATGATGTGGCGATCACCGTGCCTGACGATCACATCGTCGCCTCGACGGGCCTGCTGCTGAACGCAGCCGATGTGTTGAGCGCCGCGCAGCGTCAGCGGCTCGAACAGGCGAAAACCGCCAGGGAGCCGGTTTTCATTGTGACGCCGCAAGAAGCCGCCGCTGCCGAAGCGGGCAACCCGCGCGGGCGCAAGACATGGCGTTTTTCGGCACAGAACGTGCGCGATTTCGCCTGGGCATCAAGCCGCAAGTTCATGTGGGACGCGCAAGGCCACAGCCAGCCCGGCGCCGAGCACCAAACCGTGATGGCGATGAGCTTCTGGCCCAAGGAAGGTGGCGAATTGTGGCGCAAGTATTCGACCGCCGCGGTGATCCACACCATGAAGGTCTATTCGCGCTTCAGCTTCGATTATCCCTACCCGGTCGCGCAGTCGGTCAACGGACCGGTCGGCGGGATGGAATACCCGATGATCACCTTCAACGGCCCGCGCACGACCCTGAACAAGGATGGCAGCCGCACCTATTCGCTCGCTGAAAAGATGTTTCTGATCGGCGTCGTCATTCACGAGATCGGCCACATCTATTACCCGATGACGGTGAATTCGGATGAACGCCAGTGGACGTGGATGGACGAAGGTCTCAATTCCTTCCTCGATACTGTCGCCAAGTACGAATGGGACCCCAACATGCCGTGGCCGGGGCGTATCCCGCGCGAGCTCGTCTCCTACATGATCTCGCCCGAGCAGGAACCGATCATGACACATTCGGATTCGGTGACGAACCTTGGCGCCAATGCCTATGGCAAGCCGGCAGCGGCCTATCACATCCTGCGCGATACGGTGATCGGGCGCGAGCGGTTCGATTTTGCGCTCAAGGAATATTCCAACCGCTGGAAGTTCAAGCGCCCGACTCCGGCCGATTTCTTCCGCACCATCGAAGAAGCGAGCGGCACTGATCTCGACTGGTTCTGGCGCGGCTGGTTCTACACCACAGACCATGTCGATGTGTCACTCGATTCCATCTACAAGCTGCGGATCGACACCAACAATCCTGACATTGATCTGTCGCGCCGTCGCGAGGAGCGCAGCGAGAAGCCCGAACATGTCGGTTCTCGTCTCAACCGCGAGGGCGGCGTGCCGATCTGGGTGCTCGAAAATCGCGGAGTGCGCGATTTCTATGACACCAATGACCAGTTCACTGTCACCCCCAAGGATCGCAAATCCTATCAGGATTTCCTCGGCAGCCTGTTGCCTTGGGAGCGGCAGGTGTTCGACCGTGCGGTGAAGGAGGACGCCAATTACTACGTCCTGAATTTCACCAACAAGGGCGGGCTGGTGATGCCGATCATCCTTGGCCTCACTTTTAAGGACGGCAAGACCGAGAAAATGATGATCCCGGCGGAGATCTGGCGGCGCAATGCCCGCGAGGTGAGCAAGCTGCTGGTTTTCCCCAAGGGCAAGGAACTCGTGCAGGTGGTGGTCGATCCCGACTGGGAGACGGCGGACGCTGACATCGAGAACAATTACTACCCGCGCCGCATTATCCCGAGCCGCATTGAGGCTTTCAAGGAAGAGCGTAGCAAGGCGCGCACTTCGCGCGATCTGATGGGCGAAGCGGCAGGTGCGGAGCCGGACAAGCGCAAGTGATCCGGCGGCTTGCCCTTGTTACCGCGCTTCTGCTGGCCGCGCCTGTGCTGGCGCACCAGCAGAAGCTCGCCGTCAGCACGATTGCGGTCAACCCGCGTACTGACAAGCTTGAGGTGGTCCATCAGGTGCCGGTCCACGATGCCGAACACGCGCTCAAACGGCAGGGCATTGCCGCTGATATCGTCGGCAGCGATGCCAGCCGCGAGGCGTTCGCCCGGTATATCGCGCGGCGGTTCAAGCTGGAGCTGGCGGGCAAGCCGGTGGCGCTTTCTTATGTCGGGAGCGAAGTGTCGGGCGGCTCTCTGATGGTCTATCAGGAGGCGGCGCGGCCGCGCGCGGGGGCGACGCTGCGCGTGAATTCGCAGATTCTCACCGATGTCTGGGCGCGGCAGGAAAACCGCGTCAACATTGGCGCGGGGACCAACGTGCGCACTTTTGTCTTTACGGTGAACGAGCCCGCCCGCAGCTTCCAGCTGTAAGCAGGCCCGCCGGGTACGGCATCGTTCAGAAATCGATCGTGAGATAAGCGAGTACGCGCCGCGGCCAGAGCAGCTGGAAAGCTCCTGCATCGATCAGTTCGAAGCCCTGTTTGTCGAACAGGTTTTCCACCTGCACCCGCAGCATGGCATCGGCTTTGCCGATCCTGAAGAAATGCCGCGCTCCCAGATCGACCAGATTGCGCGTCGGGATTTCGACAAGATTGCTCACCGTCGCCATTTCGGGCGAGCGGTGAGACAGATTGAGATCGAATGAAAACCCTTCGAGGAAGGGCGGTCGGTAATCCACCGCCGCCTCGACCCGGCGGGCGATCCCGAAGACAGCCCGCGGACCGACCAGCCCCTCTTCCACGGCAGGCCCGCGCACCGCCGGATCAAGCAGCAGGACGCCAAGGTTGACGGCAAGTTCTTTCGTAACCATGCCCGAAAGCGACATCTCGATCCCGCGATTGCGCAGCGTTCCAAGCTCGCGGAAGACATCGGTCTGATTGAGGCTGAAATAAGGGCTCGTCAGTTGGAACACGCCGCCGATCAGGGTCAATTCCTCGGTCAATTTCCAGCGCAGACCGAGGTCAACCTGCTCGGTCGGAATGGAGGGCAGAGCCTCATTGCGATTGGCGGCGTTGCCCGGAGCAACCCCGCTTTCCTCAAGCCCGGTGATATACCCGCCATACAGCGCCAGGCGCGGCCCGATCTCGAAGGCGGCGTTCACATTGTAAAGCACGCGTGCAACGTCGATCGCGTTGGGAGCCTGATCGACAAAGCCGATGCGCTTGGCAAAATCGGTGTATTGCACGCCGACGTTGATCTCGCCGACACCATCCCAGCGGCCGAGGTAGGTCAGGCCGGAAAACCACTGCCGCACCACGTCACGCTGCTGCACGCCGAACGCAAGTTCGCGCGGTTCGAGATCGCGGATGCGATCGAATATGTTGCGCACGCCAAGATCGACCTCGGCCGAACCGTCAAACCGCCGCAGCGCATCGCGCCCGCGCAGATTGAAAACCAGCTTGTGGGTTCGCGGGCCATCCGAGATGGTGTGCGATAGCCGAGCCTCTCCGCTCAGCGAGGTGAAGAACAGCCCCGGATCGCGCAAGGCAATGTTGCGACCGAAGCCATCGGGCTGGAGATCCTCGACGAGAAACTCGCCGTCGTTCCAATTGTTCGTGCTGGAATTGAATACCCCGAGCTTGAAATCCCAACCCGGCGCGATTGCCCAATCGGTGATCAGCCCCGCGTTGATTTCGACATCATCGCGAAACGACCAGCTTGGATTGATCCGCGCACGGCGCGGGAGGCGCGGGGGCAGGAAATCGCCCGCTGGAACGTAGATCGGGGTGACATCGTCAAACGGCGTGTAGGCAAGGCTGATGAAAGGGCGCAGGTGCAGGCCATCGCTGGGCCGCCAGCTGGTGTTGAGCGAAAGCTCGAACTTGTCGTCACGCCGCCCGTCGCCTTCGCGCAAGAGTTCTGCTGTCGCGCCGAGACCGAAGGAGAGACGATCCGTCACCGGCAGGGTGAGATCAAGCTCGCCGCGCACTTCGCCCCAGTCGGTTGCGCTGACAAGCGCGCTGCCGGCAAAGGTCGTGCCGGGCGTGCGGAACTGGAAATCCACGATCCCTGATGGCGCCGGAAAGGCAGTGCCGAGCGCGCTTGGTCCGACGAGGATGTTGATGGCACCTGAAGTGCGATCAGTCGGCTCGATCACCGTATCGAAATAAAGCCCGTCGAGCCGCACATTGCCCGCGCGCAAAGGCGAGAACCCGCGCACCAGCTCGGCATCGTAGAGTCCCACGGCTTCGCGGCCGACAACCATGCCAAAGGCGTCACTCGCCTGCCGCACGGCATTTTCCTGTGATCGGGTGCCCGCCAGCGTCAGCGGTCCATTATCCTCGCTGCGCACGCTGACAGGCGGGGCGGGGAGGGCAGGCTCACGCGCGGCTTCCTCGGCACGGGCCGGGGGGATCAGCACAGCGCTGGCAAGCAGTGCTGTAAGGAGGCGCCGGTTATCAGCGCATTTGGAGATGTTCGCTTTGATCATCGGTCATGGTCCTTTCTGCCCCGCGCGACAGATCGGACGACCGACAAAATGCCTCTAGAAAAGCACCTTGCCGCTCGACCGGCCCATGCCGGGAGCGAAGTATTCAGGGCGCGGGTTCACCGCGCCGCTTCTGGAGCATTCGTCCATGTTTCTCTCTTGGATGAAGCCGGAACCGCATGTTCCGGCGGGTTGGCGGGTGGCGTTCAGGGCGAAGAAAGTCAACTCTCTTGTGATATTGTCTCATGGCGATAACGTGGTGCAATTGGCATAAGGCGGATCAGCGCCGACGGATCACGAGGTTCCGGATTTCGCTCATGTCTTCCATTGCAAAACGCACGCCTTCGCGCCCCAGCCCGGAATCCTTCACCCCGCCATAAGGCATGTTGTCCACCCGGTAGCTCGGCACGTCGTTGATGACGATGCCGCCGACATCGAGCCGATCCCATGCGTCGAACATCTGGAACAGGTCGCGGGTGAAGATGCCCGCCTGCAGGCCGAATTTCGAGTTGTTGACCTCCTCCAGCGCCGCGTCGAAATCGTCGAAGCGTTGCAGGATCGCGAGCGGCCCGAAGGCTTCCTCGTTCTTCGCCTCCGCGTCCTCGGGCACGCCTTCCAGCAGGGTCGCTTCCAGCATATTGCCGCGCGACAGGCCGCCGCCGCACAGCAGGGTCGCGCCTGCCTCAACAGCCTCGTCGATCCAGCCCTTGAGGCGCTTGGCCTCACCGTCGGAGATCATCGGGCCGATGAAGGTGTCGCGGTGTTTGGGGTCGCCCGCGATCAGCGTCTTGGCCTTGGCGACCAGCATCGCCTTGAACGCGTCATAGACCGCATCATGGATCAGGATGCGCTGCACCCCGATGCAGGACTGGCCCGACTGGTAGAAGGCCCCGAAGATCACCCGCTCCAGCGCGTCATCCAGATCGGCGTCACGGTCGATAATGACCGCCGCATTGCCGCCGAGTTCGAGCACGACCTTCTTCTTGCCCGCCTTGGCCTTGAGGTCCCAACCAACGCCCGGCGACCCGGTGAAGGACAGGAGCTTCAGCCGCTCGTCCTGCGTGAACATATCTGCGCCGTCACGGCTGGCCGGGAGGATCGAAAACGCACCCTCAGGCAGAATGTCACATTCGGCCAGCACCTCGCCCATAATGATCGCGCCCAGCGGCGTCTTGGAGGCCGGCTTCATCACGAAGGGACAGCCGACCGCGATGGCGGGCGCGATCTTGTGCGCGGCGAGGTTCAGCGGGAAGTTGAACGGCGAGATGAAGCTGCACGGCCCGATGGGGACGCGCTTCCACATGCCCTGATAACCCTTGGCGCGGGGGGAGATGTCGAGCGGCTGGACCTCGCCGTAGTTCCGCACCGCTTCCTCCGCAGCGATGCGGAAGGTGTCGATCAGGCGAGTGACTTCGCCCTCGGCATCCCTGATCGGCTTGCCCGCTTCGACACAGAGCGCATAGGCGAGTTCGTCATACCGTTCCTTGAATCGCGCGACGCAGTGCATCAGCACATCCTGCTTTTCGTAAGAGGCCAGCCGTGCCATCGGCTCTGCGGCGCGCACCGCACCTGCAATCGCTTCCTCGATCACATCAGGCGTCGCCAGAGCAGTGCGGAAGGCAACCTCGCCGGTGTATTTGTCCGTCACCGCCAGATCGGTGTTGGGCTGCGCCGCCTTGTTGTTGAGGTAGAGCGGGTAGGTGGATTTGAGTCTCATCGCTTGTCCTTCCCCCTGGCAGCCTAAAGCTCCTTGCTGAGCCGCTTGATATCGTGGTTCAGGATCTGGTCGTTCTCGGCATAGTCAACCGGGCAATCGATCAGATGCACCCCCGGCGTGCTGAGGCAATGTGCCAGCAGGTCGGTGAGGTGTTCGCTCGACGTCACCCGGTGCCCCATGGCGCCGTAGCTTTCGGCATATTTCACAAAATCGGGGTTGCCGTAGGTCAGGCCGAAATCGGCAAAGCCCATATTCGCCTGCTTCCAGCGGATCATGCCGTAAGCATCATCGCGCAGGATCAGCACGGTGAGGTTCAGGCCGAGCCGGACGGCGGTCTCCATCTCCTGCGAGTTCATCATGAACCCGCCATCGCCGCAGATCGCCATGACTTTGCGTGCCGGATAGAGCATCGCGCTCATCATAGCGCTTGGCAGGCCTGCGCCCATCGTCGCCAGCGCGTTGTCGAGCAACACGGTGTTGGGCAGGTAGGCGGTGTAGCCGCGCGCGAACCAGATCTTGTAGACCCCGTTATCAAGACAGATAATCCCGTCTTCGGGCATCGCGCCGCGCACCTGCGCCACCAGATGCGGCGGGAAGATCGGGAAGCGGGTGTCGGCGGCAAGCCCCTCGGTATGCGCGACCTCGGCCGCGCGATAGCCGAGCATCCGGCGGAAATCCCACCGGCCTTGCGGCACAATATCTTCCTTGATCTGCCAGATCGCATTGGCGATATCGCCGATCACCTCAATCTGCGGGAAGTAGACAGGATCGACTTCGGCCGTGCGGGTCGAGACGTGGATCACCGTCGGCCCGCTGTCCGAACCGACAGCACCTTCGCAATCATTCTTCATGAAAAAGGGCGGCTTTTCGATCACGTCGTGGCCGATATTGACGATGCAATCGGCATCCTCGATCGCGCGGTGGACGAAATCGCCTGCCGACAGCGCCGCGCATCCGAGGAACAGCGGGTGACGTTCATCAACCACGCCCTTGCCCATCTGGGTGGTGACAAAAGGAATGCCGGTTTTGTCGATCAACTGGCGCAGCATCCGCCCGGTCATCTTGCGATTAGCGCCTGCGCCGATCACCAGAATGGGCGCATTCGCCTGTTCGAGCGCCAGCACGGCTTGCCGCACAGCCTTGGCCTCAGCCGAGGGGCGCCGCGCGAGGCTGGCGGCGAGCGGGCGGCTGGCGGTTTTCTCCTCGGCGATATCCTCAGGGAATTCGAGATGCACTGCGCCCGGCTTTTCCTCTTCGGCGAGGCGGATCGCTTCGCGCACCCGGCTCGGGATATTATCCGCGCTGGCGAGCTGGTGTGCGTATTTGGTGATCGGCCCCATCATCGCCACGACATCGAGAATCTGGAACCGGCCTTGCTTTGACTTCTTGATCGGCTTCTGTCCGGTGATTGCCAGGGTAGGCATCCCGCCAAGCTGCGAATAGGCCACCGCGGTCACCATGTTGGTCGCGCCCGGGCCGAGGGTCGCCAGAAACACGCCGGTCTTGCCGGTGTGGCGGCCGTAAGTCGCGGCCATGAACCCCGCACCCTGTTCGTGGCGGGTCAGGATCAGCTTGATCTTGTCGGACTTCGACAGGCTTTCGAGGAAATCGAGATTCTCCTCCCCCGGCACGCCGAAGATATACTCGACGCCCTCTGCCTCCAGACATTCAATGAACAGGTCGGATGCTTTCCTGAGATCGCTCATGGCGGCCATTTCCCCCTTTTGCTTGCCCCACACAAGGCGCAGCCGACCCCCCAGCCGGGCTTTCGCTGGGCGGATAATGCCTGCCAAAGCCGTCAATGTCTTGCAGAAACGCGCCAGACGGGAGCGTATCGGGCCATTGGCAAGCGGAGCCTCGCCAACATCCTCCAATTGTGTACAAGGCCTTATGGCTGATGCAGCGAGTTTGAGCGACAATCTGGGTTTGACAGTGGCGCTGCTTGCTTCGGGCGTGGCGGCGGTACCGCTGTTCCGGCGGCTGGGGCTGGGTTCGGTGCTGGGTTACTTCGCGGCCGGATTGTTGGTTGGCCCTTCGGTGCTGGGCATTTTCACCGATCCCGAAGCCATTCTGCATATCTCGGAACTGGGCGTGGTGATGTTCCTGTTCCTGATCGGCATCGAGCTGCGCCCGCGCAAATTATGGGCGATGCGCAGCCAGATTTTCGGCGTCGGGCTGGTGCAGGTGCTGGTGTGCATGGCGCTGCTTAGCGGGGTGGGCCTAGCGCTGGGACTCGCTCCGGTGGTGGCCTTCGTGGCAGGGACAGGCTTTGTCCTGTCCTCGACCGCGGTGATCATGTCGGTGCTGGCCGAACGCGGCGAGATTGCCAGTCCGCAGGGGCAACAAGGCGTGGCGATCCTGTTACTGGAAGATTTGGCGATTGTCCCGCTTCTCGCTTTGGTAGCCTATCTCGGCGCGGGTGCGGCGGGCGAATTCAGCATGTCAGGCGCGCTGATCGGACTGGGCGCGATCACCGCGCTGATCGTGACGGGGCGCTGGCTGCTTGATCCCTTTTTCGCGCTGCTCGCGCGGGCGCGGGCAACCGAAGTGCTTACTGCAGGCGCACTGCTGGTGGTGTTGGGTTCGGCCTTGCTGATGGAGCGCAGCGGACTGTCGATGGCGATGGGGGCATTTCTCGCAGGCGTGCTGCTATCGGGTTCGAGTTACCGTCACCAGATCGAGGCTGATGTCGAGCCGTTCAAGGGTCTCTTGATGGGGCTCTTTTTCCTCGCTGTCGGCATGAGCCTCGATCTGGCCGTGGTGGGGCGTGAATGGCGCCTGATTGCGGCGCTGCTCGGCGCCTATGTGGTGGTGAAATCCATCGGTGTCTACGCAGTGGCGCGGCTGTTCGGATCGACGGGCAGGCAGGCCATGGCCCGCGTGGTGATGTTCGCGCAGGGCGGGGAATTCGCTTTCGTGCTTTATGCCGCAGGGCTGGCTGGCGGCGTGATCACGGCTGAGCAGAGCGCGATCTTTGCCACTGTCATCATCCTGTCGATGGCGCTTACACCGCTGGTGATGCTGGTGGCGGATCGTTGGCTGGGGCAGCGTGTGGTCTCGATGGACGGGGTCGAGCAAGCCAATGGGCTTAATGGCGATATGCTGTTGATCGGATTTGGCCGCTTTGGCCAGATCGCATCGCAATTGCTGCTGGCGCGCGGGGCCAAGGTCTCGCTGGTGGACAATGATCCTGATCGTATCCGCGATGCAGAGCGTTTCGGCTTCAAGGTCTATTTCGGCGATGGCTCGCGGCTCGATATCCTGAAAGCCTCTGGCGCGGGCGAGGCTGAGGTAATCATGGTATGCATCGACGACAAGGATGCGGCGCTGCGCATTGCCACGCTCGCCACCGAACAGTTCCCGAATGCCCGCGTGCTGGTGCGCTCCTATGATCGCGGCCATGCGATTGCGTTGCGCCAGATCGGGGTGGACGGCGAACTGCGCGAGACATTTGAATCCGCCATGCGCTTTGGGGGGATGGGGCTGGCGGCGCTGGGTGTGACCGAGCTCGAGATCGAGGATATCACTGCCGACATCCGTCAGCGCGATGAGGAACGCCTTGCGCTGCAAGTCCATGGCGGCGAACTGGCGGGGACCGATCGCCTGCACCGCCATCCGGTGCCTGAACCACTGGTGCGGCGCGCCAAGGCTATGGCCGGCGACCCAGCATCACAATGATCGCCAGTGTTAAGCGAGGCGGCTGGCAAGCATCAGCGCCCCGATGATGCCGGCTTCATCGCCATGGCGGGGCGCTTCGATCCGCTGGCGCGATCCGCCGGGCAAGTAGCCCGCATCGATGGTTTGCGCGCGGGCAGCAATGCGTTCAATCAGGCCCAGTGTCTTGGCGACCCCGCCGCCGAGCACGATCACCTCCACTGCCGTGATTGCCGAGAGGCTGTGACACAGTTGCGCGATGTAATCCGCGATCACCGTGTGGGCGATGTGATCGGCGGGAAGCTCCGACAGGGATGCGCCCCAGCGCGCCTTGATGGCGGGGCCACTGGCCAGCCCTTCGAGGCAATCGCCATGATGCGGGCAGATGCCGGGAAACGTGCTGTCTGCCGGGTGGCGGCGCGGCAGGATATGCCCCATTTCAGGGTGGGCAGCGCCGTGCACGGGCTCTCTGTCGATCACCAATCCGCCGCCGATACCAGTGCCGATCGTGATGTAGGCAAGCACGCCGCAATCGGGCCGCGCCGCAGCTTCGGCAAGGGCGGCTGCGTTAACGTCGGTATCCAGCGCGATGCGCGTTCCGAGCGCCTGCGCAAAGAAGCCCGCAATGTCGCAATTCCGCCAGCCTGTCTTGGGCGTGTTGGTGATGTGGCCCCAATCAGCAGCGCTCCGATCAAGCTGGGCCGGTCCGAACGTGCCGATCCCCACGGCTTTCAAAGCGCCGTGCTGTGCAAGCCACGCAGCAGCTTCGCCCAGTGTTTCGTCCGGCGATGTGGTGGGAATGCTATGGCGGGCGATGATCCGGTCAGGCGAAGGCCCGACTGCCAGCACGAATTTGGTGCCACCGGCTTCAATCGCACCGAGCATCTCTTGCTCCCTCCTCAACCGGCACAAGCTGGCACGTGTCGCCGTGGATTGCCAGCCGTAGCAGCGGTGCAGGGACGCCGCCGAAAGATGCGTTGGCCGCTGCGGGTTCGTCGGGAATGTCACGGCCCGCCAGCCCGAAGAAGTCGACAAAACTCGACACGACGAGCCGCGCATCGACATACCAGCTGTATGTCTGGTGCGGTTCCCGCACCGGGTTTGCGAGTACCAGTCCTGAACCGTTGAGTGGGCGGTAAGGGCCGAGCAGGCTATCAGCCACCATGCCGTAAAGCCCGGTGGGAGCGTGGCGCAGGTGAGGCGCAAATGTGTGGTTCTGGGTTGACCAGAAGGCGTAATAGCGCCCCTGATGATGCAACAGATGGGCGCGCTCGAGTTCGTTGTTGACGCCATCTGCGGCGATCAATGGGGGCAGTAATTGCCATGTGCCTGCCTGCCAGCGGGCAAGACCGAATGCTCCGTTGAACGCACTGTTCGAACCGCCCAGCGAAGCGGTGAAAGCGAGATACTCCGCGCCGTCAGCCGGATCACGGAAAAAAGCCGGGTCGCGAAATGCCTTGATCGCGCCGGGCGCGCCCTCGTGTGCATCGGCGGGCATGTAGAGCGGAGAAGGCCGGGCGATGAGCGGGGCAGGCTCGCTCCAATCGGCAGGCCAGCCATCCTCGCCCAAAGCGGCCGAGGCCGACCACAGGCTTTGCTGGTACCCGCCGGGCGTGTCGGCGGTGCCCGCTGCTGTGAAGAACAGCGTTATCACGCCGTTGCTCAGCACCGCTGAGCCTGCCCATTCGCGCTCGTAAGGCACTGGGCTATCGGGGAGCACCGGGCCGCGATCAAGCCACGCGTCGTCAACCCGCTCAAGCCAGTGGATCTTGGCGGTGAAGTGCCGCAGTGCCGGATCGCCGTGATCAGGCGCAGTGAGCGCCATCCACAGCTCGCGCCCGGCAAGGCGGGCGGGCATCCCGTCCGGCCCTTGCAGCGGCCACATGTCCCAGTAGAGCCGCGCCGGATCAAGGCCGGAGCGATCACGTGTCCGGATCAACGGAATGACACCTGCATCGGCGGGATCACACGAAGCGAGGTGTTCCGCAGTCCAGAAGGTTGTCATCGCGCGCGTGCCTGTCTCGAGCCGGATAGGAAAAATGGGCTGGCCGCTAAGGGGAGAGAAGAGGCGACCAGCCCGGTTGGGTGCGGTTACAATCAGAAATCGAACCGCACCGAAGCGAGCACGGTGCGACCCTGGATCGAGCGCGCCCGCACCAGCCCATTGGCTGGGATCAAGCCTTCTTCCGCCTCAGTAAAGCCGAAGCTGTTGAACAGGTTGGTGGCGTTAAGGCCCACTTCCACCCGCTCCATCGGACGCACCGCGAGGAAGGCGTTGACCTGTGCGAAGGCGGGAAGCTTCAGCCCGTTATTGTCCTGCGCAAAGCTTGCCGTGGTGCCCACGATATTCGCGCCCAGTGTAAACAGCTTGTCGGCATATTGCGCGGTCGCCTGATAGACCAGATCGGCCTGACGGCGCGGCGTGTTGCCGATCGTTGTGATGTCGAGCGCATCGACAATTTCCGCCTTGGTCCAGGTCGCGCCGGCCGAAAGCGAGAATGGCCCGGTGGTGTAAGCGCCTTCAAGTTCGAGGCCATAGGCTTCGAATTCGGTGTCAAACAGCACCAGCGGGGCAATGTCGACATTGGTTTCCGAAGTCGTGGCGTAGAAACCGGTCGCGTAGAGCGAAAGGCCGCGCGACTGGTATTTGACGCCGAGTTCCGCCTGATTGACCCGCGCGATCACACCAGTATCGCCGCCGGGCAGGCTGCCGTCCACGGCGCTGACTGCCGGGGAGAACAGGCTGCGGTCAGCGGTGTGGCGTCCACCGCGGCTGTAGCGTGCAAACACCCCGAGATCATCCGTTACAAGGTAGTTGGCACCGATCGAGTAGGACAGATAGCCGAAGCTGTAATTGACTGGCCGTGCCTGCCCGAGCGGCAATTGGCTGGTGAGCGCTTCGGCCGGGCTGATTGCTCCGTCATTGTCGAAATCGAACCCGATCACACCATTGCCAAAGCCGCTGTCCGCACCCGTGATCGAGCCATTGGCATCGCCGAAATCATAGCGCGCGCTGAGATCAAGCGTGAGCCGGTCCAACTCCAGCGATGCGGAAGCGAAAGGCGCGTAGGTCGAATAGTCGACATCATAATTGCGACGGCAGCAATTGCCGAAGAAGCTTGCCCCGAAGCCGGCAGTACCGTTCTGTGTGACCGGGTTGCCGCCTGCATCAAGAACATCGACGAGCACCGCGCGCCCGCCACCTTCGACCGTCTGCACCTGTGAGGTCCACAGCCAATCAGTGTTGATCGTCTGGCGTGAGGCGTAGAAGCCGCCGGTGAAGGCAAGGCGCGCCCCGCCCAGATCGAAATCATTGCTGATGCGGAAATCATTGGTGATGTTGTTGAGGCTGTTCAGCCGCACATTGAACATCACCACATTGGTGAGCAGTCCGTTACCGCCGATGCTCGCCGGATCGGCAAGCGCGCCGGTGTTGGGCCCTGAGGCAAAGCGGATGGTCGATCCCGGCCCGCCAATCCCGTTGGCGATGCTCTGCGCGGCGCCCGCTTCGGCCGGCAAGGGCGAGGTGAAGCTTCCCGAATTGTCCGCAAACCGGAAACGGTTGGTGACCTGCCAGCCTGATCCGATATCGAATTGTGATTCTATGCCGAAGGCCGCGCTTTGGACGCTGAGGCCATCATTGATGTTGAAGCTCGCCGGGTTGTTGCTGCCATCAAGCGTCACGGCCTGGGTGATGAACGGGCTGTAGAGCGCATCGCTGCGTGGATCGAAGCCCGGAAGCCCCCGGTAATCGGGCCGGGCATTGGAACCTGTGACCTGAACCGGCATCGGCAGGATCGTGGGCGTGCGATCATTGAGATACTTGCCATAGAAGCGGATATAGCCGCTATCGAATTCCTTGGTGAGGTTGGCCTTGATCTGCCCACCGTCAAACCCGTTGAAGCCGATATCGCGCGGGCCTTCGCCAGTGCGATAGAACCCGCCGACATGGAAGTAGAGATCATCGGCGAGGCGACTGCCGTAGTCGAAATCCATCCGGTAGGTTTCAAAGTCCAGCCCGACACTGGCCTGAATGGCGCCGCCTTCCTGCTTGCCCGTCTTGGAGATGAAGTTGATCACCGCGCCCGGCGCGTTCGAGGCGAAGGTCGAGGCCGAGCCGCCGCGCACGGCTTCGACGCGGGCGACGTTGCGGTCGGCCCGCAGGAAGTTATCAGCGTTGCCGAAGATAATGTCACCGAACTCAAGGATCGGGAGACCATCTTCCTGCAACTGGATATAGCGCGCGCCGCCGGTGGATACGGGCAGGCCGCGGACCGCGATATTGGCATTGCCTTCGCCGCCCGAGGCTTCCGAACGGATGCCCGGAATCTGGCGGATAAGATCGGCAGCAGACGGCGGAGCTAGCCGCACGATGGTTTCCTGACTCAGCGTGCTGACCGAGATCGAGGTTTCAAGCCGGTTCTGGCCGCGCGCCGTAGCGGTAACGATGATCTCGCCATTATCGGCGCTGTCGGCCTCTGCATCCTGAGCCAGAGCGGGGCTTGCCCCGAGGCTGGCGACCGCAAGAGCCACAAAACTCGCGCTGCGCGCGTAGTGCACTTTCAACATCCTCAAACTCCCCCAATAGCAATTTTTTGCCTGTGGAAGAGTTTGATTAGCTTTGCTGCAAACGATTGCAAGAGGAATCTGCAAACGTTTGCAATTTACGCGTGCTTGTGTCACTCCCGGCAATATCGCACGGCGTTCAATGATCGTGGCGGAGATGGAGCGGATGGGCATGGCACAGGGTAAGCCGCGGTTATCATTGCTGCGGATCGTCGAAATGAACATCGGCTTTTTCGGGCTGCAGTTCAGTTTCGGCCTGCAGCAGGCCAATATGGGGCCGATCTATGGCTTCCTCGGAGCGGACGAGGCGACCATGCCGCTGCTGTGGCTGGCAGGTCCGATGACCGGTCTGATCATCCAGCCCATCATCGGTGCGATGAGCGATCGGACGACTTCGCGGCATGGGCGGCGCACGCCTTATTTCCTGATCGGCGCAGTGATCTGTTCGATCAGCCTGTTCCTCATGCCGATGTCGAGCGCGCTGTGGATGGCGGCGGGTCTGTTGTGGATTCTCGATGCTGGCAACAACATCACGATGGAGCCGTACCGCGCCTATGTTGCCGACCGTCTGGTGGCAGATCAGCGCAGCGTCGGGTTTCTGACTCAATCGGCATTTACCGGATTGGCGCAGACGCTGTCCTATCTCGCGCCCAGCCTGCTCACGGCTTTTGTGGCGCGCGATGTGCTTGATGCCAATGGCATTCCGGTGATCGTCCGCATTGCGTTTGTGATTGGCGCGATCCTCTCGATCTCTACTATCGTATGGTCAGTCTGGCGTGTGCCGGAACTGCCGCTGTCGGATGATGAGCGCGCCGCGATGGCGGACAAGCCGCTGACGGTGCAGGCCACTTTCGCCGAGATTGCCGATGCGCTCGGCTCCATGCCACGCCCGATGCGCCAGCTGGCTGCGGCGATGTTGTGTCAGTGGTATGCGATGTTTGCCTATTGGCAGTACATTACCTTCGCTGTCGCCCGCTCGCTTTATGATACCTCCGACCCATCCAGCGCAGCCTTTCGCGAGGCCACCCTTGCCACGCAGCAGGCGGGCGCACTCTACAATTTCATCGCCTTTGCCGGCGCGCTGGCCTTGATCCCGATTGTGGCGCGGCTTGGTGCGAGATTCGTCCATGCTGCCTGTCTCACCGCCTCGGGGATTGCCATGCTGCTTATTCCCGGAGTGCAGGATACTGCGGGACTATTCGTGCTGATGATCGGGATCGGAATCGGCTGGGCCGGTATGATGGGCAATACCTATGTGATGCTGGCCGATTGCATCCCCGCAGAACGCACGGGCATCTATATGGGCATTTTCAATATGTTCATCGTCATCCCGATGCTGATCCAGACAATCACCATGCCGCTGATCTATCGCCCGCTGCTGGGCGGTGATCCGCGCAATGTGCTGCTGCTGGGAGGCGGATTGATGCTGGCGGGCGCGCTTGCTACGCTATTGGTCGATGCTGGCCATCGCGTAAGGCGCGCAGAGGCTGCAACCGCAAGCTGACGAGAAGAATGGGCGAAAGCGATCTGAAGGGCAGGGGCGCAGGTGTGCGCACCATCACCGATCTGGCGCGGCTGGCAGGGGTCTCGCCGGGTACGGTGTCGCGCGCACTGGCAGGCAAGAGCCTTGTCAACGCCAAGACCCGCGAGAAGATCGAGATGCTCGCGCGCGAGCATGGCTTTCGTCCCAACCAGATGGCAAGCGGATTGCGCCGCCAGAAAACCGGTGTGATCGGTGTTGCTATCCCCCTGGGGCACGATGTCCGCCAGCAGATTTCCGACACCTTTTTCATGACCCTGCTCGGCCTGCTTGCCGATTTCCGGGATGTAGCGCCGGAAGCTGCGCGTGCCCTTGGTGGAAGTGAGAATCTCCAGTTCCAGCAGGTCGGGGCTCTCGAAGTAGGCCTGCACCAGATCGGCCACGTCGCGCCGCCGCTCGACCTCGTAGAGATAGACGACCGTCTCCACCGCCTCGCGCTGGCAGAAGTAGAAACGGAACGGCTCGCCCGTGGGCAGCAGGTGGTCTTCCTCGAACCAGTATTGGAACAGCCGCCGCGTGGTGTCGGAGGCGCCGGGGTAGCCGTTTTCACGCCAGGCATCCACCTTCTCGCGGATGCGCGTTACTAA
>JBKBMC010000008.1:0-46384 GCA_046296075.1 Erythrobacter sp.
CGAGTTCGTATCGACCGTGAGCCACGAATTGCGTACGCCGCTGACCTCGATCGGCGGGTCGCTCGCCTTGCTGGCAGGCGGCGCTGTCGGAGAGCTTCATCAGCAGGCAGCGCGACTGGTGGCGATTGCCCACAGCAATTGCGAACGCCTGATCCGCCTGATCAATGATCTGCTCGACATCGAAAAGATCGAATCCGGCAAGATGACCTTCGATATGCGCAAGGTCACATTGTCTGCGATGATCCATCGCACCACCAACGCCAATCGCCAGTTCGCGCGCGATCGCGATGTCGATATCGAGGTCGGACTTCCGCCATGGCCGCAATGCGTGATCGGTGATCCCGACCGGCTTGAACAGGTGCTTACCAATCTGGTGTCCAATGCCATCAAGTATTCCCCCAAGGGTGGTACGGTCTACGTGACCACCACGCAGCGCGGCGGCAAGGTCCGGATCGAGGTCCATGACCGCGGCAGCGGAGTGCCCGAGGATTTCCGCGACCGGATATTCTCCAAATTCGCGATGGCGGATGGATCTGATGCCCGCGTGCGCGGCGGCACAGGGCTGGGACTCGCGATTGTCCGGGAGATCGTGACGCGGCACGGTGGCAGCACCGGGTTTGGCGATCGCGACGGGGGCGGCAGCACATTCTGGTTCGAACTGCCGCTTGTCAGCGAGGGTATCGCCGATGCCAGACCGCAGAACAGTGATCTTCCGGTGGTGCTGCACCTTGATGATGATGTCGACTGCCTCAGCATCGTTTCGAGTGCCTTTGCCGGAAGGGCGTCGGTGATCTCGGCCAATTCCATGGCCGAAGCGAGAACCATCCTGGCAGGCGGCGGCCAGATCAGCGCCTGCATTGTCGATGTAGCGATGGGCAGCGACAGCGGCCTTGATCTGCTGCCGGTGCTTCGCATGGCTGCGCCGGGGGTGCCTGTTGTGCTGTTCACAGCCTTTGACGAGGATTACTCGGGCACGACCGCCGATACCGTTCTGGTCAAAAGCCGGACCTCGCTCGACACACTGGTCGAAACGGTGGTCGGGCTGATCCGCGAACCTGCCACAGGAGCGGCGTGATGCGTGTACTGTATGTCGATGATGATCCGGACATCCGGGAAATCGCCTTGCTGGCCTTATCGCTTGATCCCGCAATCGAAGCCCGCTCGGCACCGGATGGCATGGCGGCGCTGGCGATGGTGTCCGACTGGATGCCCGATATTGTGCTGCTCGATGTCATGATGCCCGAGCTTGATGGCCCTGGAACACTCGTCCGACTGCGCCAGCAACCAGCCACTGCGGATCTGCCGGTCGTGTTCATCACGGCGCGGGCGCAGAAACAGGAAATCCAGAATTTCGCGATGCTGGATGCCAGGGGCGTTATTGCCAAGCCATTCGATCCGATGACGCTGGCCCAGCACGTGCGATCCTTCCTGTCATGACCGCAGACGAGGCATGGCTTGGCGCCATGCGGGAGAAATTCCGCACGCGGCTGCACGAAGAGCGGGACGCGTTTGTCCGGCTGCGTGCGCAGGAAAGCCGGCAGGAAATCATCGCACGGGCGCACAAGCTTGCCGGGATCGCGGGGATGCTGGGCGCGCCGCATATCGGCGAACTGGCCCTGCTGCTTGAAGAGACGGCGCAAAAGCCGCAAGATTACCGCGCTGAAATCGATGCGCTGATTGCGGCCATCGAACAGGCGATCGCTCCTGCCTGCTAGGCCGGCGTCGCGCCGAAACCCTTGCGGGTCATCGCTCCCCAGCCCTGCTCACGCCGGATAAATTGCCACCAGCCCTTGATCCGCCAGAGGTTGGAAAGCTGGCGGTAGCCGAGGTTCTCGACAACCGCGACGGCAGCCAGAATTGCCAGCTCGCGCGCACGCGGGAACCGCCGCAATTGCAGCTCTTCGAGGATGAGCGTCAACGCACTGATGGCAATACCGAAGGTGAAGGTCGCGGCGAGGAACGCCAGCAGCCACGGCAGCGCCAGCAAGTCGAGCGCCCAGAGCAGCGGTATCAGCACATAACCGAGTGCTTCGATCAACGGACCGATCACATCGACCAGCAGGATCTGGCCGAACCCGATAAACCCGATCCGGCCATAACGCGGATTGAAACACATGTCCTTGTGCTTGGCGAAGCATTCGAGCGAGCCGCGTTGCCAGCGGCTGCGCTGACGCGCCAGCACACCGAGATCTTCGGGGCATTCCGTCCAGCATACCGGCTCGGCAATGAATTCAACGCGGTATGGCAGATCGAGATCGCGCATGTGGCGATGCAGCTTGATGATCAGCTCCATGTCTTCGCCCACAGTGGCGTGGCTGTACCCGCCGACCTCGACCACGCGCTGACGGCTGAACAATCCGAAAGCGCCGGAAATCACCATCAACGCCTGCATCTGGCCGAGCGCGAGGCGGGCCATCAGAAAGGCGCGCAGATATTCCATGACCTGTACGAGCGCGAGGAAATTGGTCGGCAGGCGGACATGGGTGATCCGTCCGGCTTCGATCGTGCAGCCATTGGCGATGCGGATCGTGCCACCCACCGCCACCGTCCGGTCGGGATAATCGATGAAAGGGCGCACGACGCGCAACAGGGCATCGGGTTCGAGGATCGAATCCGCGTCAATCGCACAGAACAGACTGCACCGCGCGGCATTGATGCCGGCATTAAGCGCATCCGCCTTGCCGCCGTTTTCCTTGTCAATCACCAGCAGCCGCGGCAAATCGGGATTGGCATAGAACCCGCGGATCGGCGCATGGGATACGCTGCTATCGACATAACGACCGACCGGTTCGAGCGCGAAAGCCTCGATCAATCGCTGGAGCGTCTGGTCCTTCGAACCATCATTGACCAGCAGAACCTCGAAGCTGGGATAATGCAGGGCCAGCAGCGAGCGGACGCTTTCGACCACGGTCAACTCTTCATTATAGGCTGGCGCGATCACGGCGATGGTCGGGGACTGATCCGAATAGCGACGCCACAAGGTCGCGCTGCGCGGAACCGGCGGGCGGTTGGAAAGCGCAAAGGCGGCGTAGGCCATCTGGACCATGTAAAAGGCCGTCTGGGTGACGCCCGTCACAATCACCACCAGCGCAATCCACTGCGCTACATCGAGCATCCAGCCCTGCGCCCAGACTGCGGGTTCAAATGTCATGCGGCCCGCTCCTTGAGAGTGACGGCAGCGGCTTCGCGGGCATGGGTATTGCCCTCACGGGCAACGCGTTCCAGCACTTCATGGCCGCGTACGCCCAGCCGCCACAAAGCTTCTGCTGCGCGAAAACGAACCCACCAGTGCACATCGCCGAGCAGCACGCCCAAAGCATCCGATGCAGGGATCAAGCCGTTCTTGCCGGCGGCCTGCGCGGCCGCAGCACGGACTTCCCACGCCGGATTGGCCAACCCTTCGAGAATGGCAGAATGGCCTGACGGATGACCGATCCGGCCAAGTGCATGGTGTATCCGGGGCAACAGATCGCTATCGTCCGCAATGTCTTCTGCCATCTTCGCCACCAGCGGGGCATGTTCGACCCGGCCACTGGCCGCCAGCGCATCAAGCGCAGCCAGCTTGGTTGAAGCAGGCGCCTCGGGATCGGCCAGCAATTCCTCGACCGAAGCCGGATCGTAATCCACCAGATCGCGCATCAGGGATGCGGTGAGCAGGGAGCGCTCGCGCGTGCCGAGCGAAAGCTGGCGCACCAGCTCGCGGGCAGGAGGGGCAGCGTGGTTCTGGGCAAGGGCAAGAGCCGCACCCAGCCGCACATCAGGGTTGGCATCGCGCATCATCTCGCGGACCCGTTCACGGCCCTTGGGGAACATCGCAAGCGCTTCCGCCGCTTGCAGGCGGTTCTGCGCCGACCGGCTGACACTCTGGCGAAGCAGCACCTTGTGCACGCCCAGTGCTTGCGCGCGCATCATCAGGGCATCGCGTTCGGGGCCACGCACCAGCTCGGCCAGTTCAAGCGTGACTTTGGCGGCGGCATCGCGTTCCAGTGCGCCGCGCGGCATCGCCGGGAACGCCTGGCCATCATCCAGCAGATAGGCCGCAATCCGGCGGCGTTCCCCGGCCCGGCGCGCCGCCCGGCTTTCCGCCACCAGCCGCGCCAGCAAAATCCCGGCGAGTGCCAGCAACGTAACCGCGCAGAGCAGCAGCGAGACGTTCCAGAGGGCAACCAGCGAGCTCAAAAGCGGGCTCGCAGATCAATTCTGAACTCGGTCCGGTCCCCGCCCACTTCGCGCCATTCGTGAGCCACCGCAGGCATCAGCGACAGACCATCCGTCACCGGCCATTCAGCCCCTGCAAACACCGAAGTGACCCGCGTCACAATCCCGAGATCGGTGTCGGGTCCGCGAACAGCACCGGCGAAATAGCGCTCGCCTTCGCGCGGTGCAAAATCAAGCCGCCCGAGCACACCCAATTCGATCGTCTGGCCATCGGGAATGATGCCGATCCCCCTGATCGTACCCCAGAAACGACCATCGCCGAAATATTGCGTAATGCCGGGCGTAAGAGTGACCACGTCCTGCAACGGAAACCGCTGAAAACTGGTATCAAGCGAGACGACGGTCGCGTGGCTCCCTTCGCTCACCCGCAGATCGGCACCGGCGGCGGCAGCCACTTCGGGCCTGAAATCGGCAGAGGGCGTTCCCCCTAAACTCGCGCGCAGCCACAGGTTTGGTGCCGCGCGCGCGGCGATGCGGCCTTCCAGCTCGACATTTTCGATCCCGAAGCGCTGGAACCAGCTGGCGCGCCCTCCGAGCGAGAGACCGGGCGAAACGGGCGCTTCGGCCGACAAGGTCGCTTCCCACCAATCGGGCCGGTTACCGGCAAGGGCGCTCCATGCGCCGCCTGCCACTACAAACCCGCGAGACTGCGCCGATTGCCGGGCGCGCAGGATCGCAAGACCATCGCGCGCATCGGCGTAGCTTGGTGCAAGCGCCAGTGCGGCATCGAAATCGGCTTTGGCCTGCGCTTCGTTCCCGAGCGCAAGGTGCGCATAACCACGCTGCACCAGCGCGTCACTGTCGGACGGATTGGCGAGCAACCAGCCATCGAGCAGCGCGATAGCGCGGGCGAATTCGCCCTCTGTTCGCGCAGCAACCGCTTTCTGATAATCATTCTGCTCTTGTGCAGCCAAAGGAAGCGGCAGGATCAGGAGGCAGGCGGCAACAAGGCCTTTCATGTGCGTCCTGCCAAAAACCGCTGCAGGCGCACCATCAGTTCTTCGGGCAGAAACGGCTTCACGATGTAATCGGAGGCGCCCGCTTCAAGCGCGCGCACGATATCTTCCTCGCTGCGCCGCGCTGAAAGCATGATCACCGGAACATCACCATGTTCCTGATCCATCCGGATACGGCGCAGCACCTCCATGCCGTCGTAAACCGGCATCATGGCATCAAGCACCACTGCACTGGGACGTTCGGTTGCAAACTTCTCGAGAGCTTCGCGGCCATCCGCGGCGACGGCTGTTGCAAACCCCTTTGCTCGCAGGCGGAATTCGAGCATCTCGGTAAGAAGAGGCTCATCATCAGCGATAAGTATGGTCCGGGATGCGTTCATAAACGCGTTCCTAACCCAAGATTGCCAAATTTAAGGTTAAGATCGGGTTCGTATCTTCAATCAAATCTTCAGCCAGACCACGTCTGAACGCTAACTCGTCTTTTTCTGTTCTACCGTGAACGGCGCGCCATAGTTGGCTTCACCAAATGTCTTGGAAATCAGTTTGTTAGTATCGAAATAGACCTGCCAGTAATGATCGGTATGGCAATAGGGGCGAACGGCCAGCACCGTGCCCCGCTCGTTGAAATCGAGGATTTCGACATCGGGCGCAGGATCAGTCATGACATTGGGAATGTCTGCAGATTATCCGGGCTGGTGATGATAGTGTTGAACAGTCCGACTTCGGTGCCAGTGCCTTCAACCCCGCCGCCGGTAACATAGTCGCCGACCTTGTAGGGGCGGAAGATGACGAGGAAGGCCCCAGCCGCAAATTGCCCAGCAGGCCCGACCATGCTGCCCCGACGACAAGGCCGACGCCTGCCAGCAAGGCGGCAAAGCTGATCAGCCAGCGCCCCACCATTTAGAGCACAAAGCCCGCAGCGACGTGAGTGGCCGGACATCATCATCCGGCGGACGATGGCTGATGTCTTGCAGATACCGTGCCCTTTGCTCCCTTGAAGTCTGTCCAATGACCTGTATATGAGTCCCGTACCTTGATACGGTTTCAAGAGGCGATTATGAAAATTGGCGATCTGGCGCGTGCTGGCGGCGTTTCGGTCGAGACGATCCGGTTCTATCAACGCCGCGGGCTGCTATCCGAGCCGCCGCGCGGAGCGGGAGCGAGGCGCTATTCGGATGCCGATCTCGAACGGCTGCGCTCCATCAAGGCAGCACAGACAGCGGGCTTCACACTGGATGAGATCAGCATTCTCCTCGCGCTCGATAATGATGATCGCACCGCCGCACGCGCGCTTGCCGAAGCGCGAATTGCCGCGATCGACGAAAAGATTGCGACCCTCAAAACGATGCGTGCTGCGCTCAAGGACCTCGTCAAGGATTGCGCTCGGGGCGACGATGGCCCCTGCCCGATCCTCGGTGCTTTCAGCATGCCGTCCAAAGCCAAGACGGGTGCCGACCAGACCCGCACACGCCGCGGATAGACTGCCATGACCTTTTCCCGCTTTTCTCGCCGCGGCTTCGTCCGTGCCGCAGGCGCTATGGCTGGCATGGCCGCCATACCCGCTTGGGCACAGGGCCACAGCTTGCACCGCATAAAGGGCGGCGCACCGATCCGTCCGGGCTTCGACGAGGTATCGGGCGCAGTGATCGATCTGGCGGTGGGTCATGGCCCGCGCGTCGTTCAAGGGCGCAAGGGTCATGGCATTGCGGTCAACGGCAGCGTGCCGGGGCCGCTCATCCGTCTCAAGGAAGGCGACAATGTGCGCCTCAACGTCACCAATCACCTCGGTGAGGACACATCGATCCACTGGCATGGCCTCCTGGTGCCATTCCACATGGACGGCGTGCCGGGGATCAGCTTTCCGGGCATCCATCCGGGGCAGACCTTCACCTATGAATTCCCCGTCCGCCAAGCTGGCACTTACTGGTATCACAGCCATTCGGGGCTGCAGGAACAGCAGGGGCACTATGGCCCGCTGATCATCGATCCGGCAGGCAGCGAGCCTGCGGAATATGATCGCGACTACATTGTCCTGCTGAGCGAATTCACCCCGCTCCATCCGCACTTCATCGTGGATCGGCTGCGCAAGGGCGAAGGCTATTTCAACTACCAGCAAACGACCCTGACCGATCGCTATCCGCTCAGCGGCAAGGACCGGCGGATGTGGGCTGAGATGCGGATGCCGCCGACCGACATCGCGGATGTGACCGGATCGACCTACACCTATCTCGTCAACGGGCGCGGACCGCGGGAAGGGATGGAGTATCTCTTCCGCGCCGGTGAACGCATTCGTCTGCGGATCATCAACGGTTCGGCGATGACGTTCTTCAACTTCCGCATTCCCGGCCTGACGATGACGGTGATCGCCGCCGACGGCCAGAATGTCGAACCGGTCGAGGTGGATGAATTCCAGATAGGAACGGCCGAGACTTACGATGTGATCATCGAACCGCGCACCGAAGAAGCCTATGCGGTCGTGGCCGAAAGCATGGACCGTTCCGGCATGGCGCTGGCGATGCTGGCAAGCCGCCCCGGGGCGCGCGCAGCCGTGCCGCCGCTGCGCAAGCCGCCGCTGCTCGATATGGGCGATATGGGCATGAACCATGGCGACATGGGCGGCGATCATGGCGGGGGCCACAGCATGAAGGGCATGAAAATGCGCGACACGCTGCTGCTGCCGCCCGATGTCAAGGTCGGCCCTGGCATCGACATGGTTTCCATGGAGCCGATCGACAAGCTTGGCGATCCCGGGATTGGCCTGCGCGATGTCCCCCACCGCGTGCTCAATTACCGCATGCTACGCGCGCTTGAGCCGAACCAGGACACCCGCCGCCCCTCGCGCCTGCTGGAGCTGCACCTCACCGGCAATATGGAACGTTATATGTGGTCGTTCGATGGCGAGATGTACTCGTCCGTCCACGACAAGCCGATCCGCTTTGCCTGGAACGAACGTGTGCGGGTCAAGCTCGTCAACAACACCATGATGGCGCATCCCATTCACCTGCACGGGATGTTCTTCGAACTGGTCAACGGCGCAGACCCCGCCCGCCAGCCGCGCAAGAATGTGGTGATCGTCCAACCGGGTGCGAGCGTGCAATTCGATCTCACCGCCAATGAACCGGGCGACTGGGCATTCCACTGCCACCTGCTCTATCACATGCATGGCGGAATGATGCAGACCGTGACGGTCATGGGGCCGGAGGCATGATGCGCGCTGCCATCTGCGCTGCGCTGATGTTGCCCGCAATGCCGCTGGCGGCGCAGGATCACGCGCATCACCACAATCACGCGGAACCCGCTGGCGAGCCGTCGCCCGGTCCCACGATGGAAACCCCGCCGCCGGCAAGCGCGGGGAGCGGACCGCCGCGCGCCGCCGATGCGATCTGGGGGGAAGACGCCATGCGCGCCTCGCGCGACGACCTGCGCCGCACCCACGGCGATTTCCCCGTGCTGTGGGTGATGGGCGATCGGATCGAGGCGCAGGCGCGCGACGGTGCGAACGGGTATCTCTGGGATATTCAGGGTTATTATGGCGGCCCGACCGAGCGGCTCTGGTTCAAGAGCGAAGGCGAAGGTGCCTTTGGTGCGGCGCCCGAGGATGCCGAGGTTCAGGCGCTCTATTCGCGCGCCATCGCGCCGTTCTGGGACGTGCAGGCAGGCCTGCGTCAGGATCTTGCGGGGCCGGGCACCACGCACGCGGTGATCGGGGTGCAGGGCCTTGCGCGCTATCGCTTCGAAGTCGATGCCGCGCTGTTCGTCTCGCATCGCGGCGATGTGACCGCGCGGATCGAGGCCGAGATCGACCAGCGCATCACGCAACGCTTGATTCTCCAGCCGCGCATCGAAGTGAACCTTGCCGCGCAGGATATTCCCGTGCTCGGCACCGGCGCGGGGCTCGACCAGATCGAGGTAGGCGCCCGGCTGCGCTATGAATTCATCAGAGAATTCGCGCCCTATATCGGTATCGAGCAATCATGGCGCACAGGCCGTAGCGCCGATTTTGCCCGAGCCCGCGGCGAAGACCCTTCCACAACAAGTTTTGTGGCTGGCATCCGCTTCTGGTTCTGATCAACCCAAAGGACATGTACCCCATGCGTATCCCGGCTTTCCTTACTGCTCTCGCACTTTCCGCGCTCGCTCCTGCCGCGCTGCTGGCGCATGTCGAGTTGACCGCATCAACCCCCGCGCAAGGCACCAGCACCAAGGCACCGAAGGCAATCACCCTGACCTTCAGCCAGCCGGTCGATCCCGCCACCGCCGCCGCCAACATCGTGATGACAGCCATGCCGGGCATGGCCAATCATGGCGAAATGCTGATCCGTAACTTCACGCCGAGCTGGTCAGCCGACAGCATGACGCTGACCTTGACACTCAGGAAACCGCTTCCGACAGGCACCTATGAAGTGCGCTGGCAGGCCGTTGCGAGCGATGGTCATGCCATGACAGGCGTGGTCGGGTTCGAGGTCAGGTAAGCCCGCGCGGGGACGGAGAATCACTCGGGTAGCGCGTTCATAGCTATCATCGCTGCGCAATTTCTGGTAACGTGCGCGCACGAAATTTACCGGGATCATGGAGAGGCGATGATGCGCGTTGGCGTTCCCACCGAAATCAAGAACAATGAATACCGCGTCGGGCTGACGCCTGCCTCGATCGCCGAATTGATGGCAGCCGGCCACACCGTTGTGGTGCAGGCGGGCGCAGGTTTGGGCGTCGATTTCACCGATGCCGATTATGTCGCGGCTGGTGCGCGGATCGTCGCCGATGCGACGGCCGTGTTCGCCGAAGCCGATATGATCGTGAAGGTGAAAGAGCCGCAGCCGGGTGAAGTCGCCATGCTGCGCCCGCACCACCTGCTGTTCACCTATCTCCACCTCGCCGCCGACAAGCCGCAGGCCGAAGGGCTGATGGCTTCGGGAGCAACCGCGATCGCCTATGAAACCGTCACCGCGCCGGATGGCACGCTGCCGTTGCTCAAGCCGATGTCGGAAGTCGCGGGGCGCATGTCGGTGCAATGCGGAGCGCATTACCTCGAAAAGCATCAGGGCGGGCGCGGCGTGCTGCTGGGCGGTGTGCCGGGCGTGGCCCCTGCCAAGGTGGTGATCCTCGGCGGCGGGGTTGCGGGCGTGAATGCCGCACAAATGGCGGTCGGCCTGCGCGCGGACGTGACGATTTTCGATATCTCCAACCGCCGCTTGGCAGAACTTGATCTTGCTTTCGGCAGCCAACTCAAGACGGCGTTTGCCTCGCGCAGTGCGATTGCCGCCGCCGTGCGCGAAGCGCATCTGGTGATCGGCGCGGTGCTGGTGCCGGGTGCAGCAGCGCCCAAGCTGGTGACGGCTGAGATGATCGCCAGCATGAAGCGCGGCGCGGTGGTGGTCGATATCGCCATCGATCAGGGCGGCTGCTTTGAAACCAGCCATGCAACCACGCATGAAGATCCGGTGTTCACGGTCGATGGCGTGATCCACTATTGCGTCGCCAATATGCCCGGAGCCGTCGCGCGCACATCAACCATCGCGCTGAACAACGCGACCGCGCCGTTTGTGGTGAAGCTCGCCAATCTGGGCGCGGAAGCCGCGATGGCCGCCGATCCGCACCTTGCCAACGGCCTCAATGTCGCAGGTGGCAAGATCCGCCATGCAGCGGTCGCCGAGGCGCTTGATCTGCCGCTGGGCTAACCGCCCTCTTGCCAATCTGCAAAGCTGCGAGGATAGGCGGGGGACAAGGAGACCTGCCCATGAAAACCCGCGCCGCCGTTGCCTTTGAAGCAAAAAAGTCGCTCGAAATCGTCGAACTCGATCTCGAAGGCCCAAAGGCAGGCGAAGTGCTGGTCGAGATCATGGCGACGGGCATCTGCCACACCGATGCCTACACGCTCGACGGGTTCGACAGCGAAGGCATCTTCCCCAGCGTGCTCGGCCATGAAGGCGCAGGCATCGTGCGCGAAGTGGGCGCGGGGGTGACCAGCGTGAAGCCGGGCGATCACGTCATCCCGCTCTACACCCCGGAATGCCGCCAGTGTAAGTCGTGCCTCAGCGGCAAGACCAACTTGTGTACCGCGATCCGCGCGACGCAGGGCAAGGGGCTGATGCCCGACGGCACCACGCGCTTCAGCTTCAAAGGGCAGCCGATCTTCCACTACATGGGCTGCTCGACCTTCTCGAACTTCACCGTCCTGCCCGAAATCGCCGTCGCCAAGATCCGCGAGGACGCGCCGTTTCAGTCCGCCTGCTATATCGGCTGCGGGGTCACCACCGGGGTCGGCGCGGTGACCAACACGGCGAAAGTGCAGGTCGGCGACAATGTCGTGGTGTTCGGCCTCGGCGGGATTGGCCTCAACGTCATCCAGGGCGCGCGGCTGGCAGGGGCGAACCTGATCATCGGGGTCGACATCAACCCTTCGCGCGAGGATTGGGGCAAGCGCTTCGGCATGACCCACTTCCTCAATTCCAAGGGCATGAGCCGCGAGGACATCGTCGCCAAGATCGTGGAGATGACCGACGGCGGCGCGGATTACACCTTCGATGCCACCGGCAATACCGAAGTGATGCGCACCGCCTTGGAAGCCTGTCACCGCGGCTGGGGCACCTCGATCATCATCGGCGTCGCCGAAGCGGGCAAGGAAATTGCCACCCGCCCGTTCCAGCTGGTGACGGGACGCAACTGGCGCGGCACCGCGTTCGGCGGAGCCAAGGGCCGCACCGACGTGCCCAAGATCGTCGACATGTACATGACCGGCAAGATCGCCATCGACCCGATGATCACCCACGTCATGGGGCTGGAAGAAATCAACACCGCGTTTGATCTGATGCACGAAGGCAAGTCGATCCGTTCGGTGGTGGTGTTCTAGGTCTCTTCTGCCAAGCTTCCGAACCGTCCGCCGAAAAAGGTCAGCGGACGGCTCGCCGTGCCGGTGGAGAACCCGGTGACTTGTCCGAGCACAAGCGTGTGATCGCCTGCCGGATGGAGCGCCCAGCGTTCGCATTCGAGGTGCGCCAGCGCGCCCGCGATTACCGGCAGTCCGCCGCCCGTGAAGGCAAAATCGCCAGCAATCTGCGCCGCGTCACCGCGTGTTGCATAGCGCCGGGCGAGCACCTGCTGATCTTGCGCAAGGATGCTGACAGCAAACCTGTCAGCGCTCACAAAGTCCCCGCAATGGCTTGAGGTGTTCTGCACGCTCCAACTGATAAGCATGGGATCAAGCGAGACTGAAACCAGCGAATTGATCGTCATTGCGCCGATCGTGCTGTCGCTTCGCACCAGCGAGACGATCGCTACCCCGGTCGCAAAACGGCCCATCACCTTGCGAAAAGCGAGGCTATTGGCGGCCGCAGCCGGGTCTGCCGTGGGAAGATCGGGCAATCGTGAACTCCGGTGAAAGGCGGCGCGCCCTTGCGGGGTTGCGCCATGCCGGGCCCCGCTGTCAACCAAACCCCCGCGAAGGGATCGGTTCCGGCAAAGCGCACGATCAAACCCGTTCGCTAGGCGTGCAGGCTGGCCTGCCAGGAGGCAGATGGTTTCGGTTCACTTCACAAACAACATCTTTTGCCCTCGCCGCAAGTGACAGGCGCCAATCGCGCTGATAAGACGCTGTTTAACATGATGAGCCTGCGTCATCTGATGGCCGCGCGCCGCCGGGCGCTGCTGGCATTCGTCCTCGCTGCGCTGGGGATGAATGCGCTTGTCCCGGCTGGCATGATGATCGCGCCGGTCGGGCAGAATGGCGCGGCGATCATGCTGTGCCCCGAAACCCATCCGCTGGCCCGCGCGCTGGGAACGGTCGCCGCGCCCGAAATGGCTGCGCTCCATGCTGCCATGGGCCACGGCCAGACGCATCATGATGATCATGCGGCGATGGGACACGCACCAGTACCGGCGGATGATCCGGCACCGCCGCCAGATCCATCAGGCACCGCAGCCCAATCGCAAAGCTGCGCTTTTGCGGGCCTTGCCCTTGCTGCCCTTCCCTCGGAGCAAGGCGAGACCCCTTCGACCCTTTCGACACCGCTGCCGGAGCCGCTAGCGTTCCTCACGCGCTTGCAGCTGGTCGCACCGGCACATCTGCGCCCGCCTTTGCGCGCCCCGCCTGCCCTGATCTGACCGCCTGACAATCCGGCACTGGTTTGCAGCACGGGCAGCCTTGCGCCCGCGGCTGCTCGTGCGGTTCATCACATTATCCGGACAGGTCACTTATAATTTTTACCCGAATTCTCCGGGCAAGCCTGCTTGCCGGGTGCGGGGCGCGGCGTATGGACCCGGCTGACCGCGCGGTTCTGACGCATGGGATAACAAAGGGGGAGCGGCCCTGCCCTCCCCCTCATTTTAACTGGCTTGACCTTGGGCGCCGCGCCGCGCAGGCGCTGCCGCATGAGCACCACGCGCACGCCGACCTTTCACACGATCCCGATCAACGGCATCGAATTTGCCTTCTTCGATTGGCCTGCGGAGCCGGGGAGTCCGGCGGCACCAACCCTGATCTTCGCTCATGCCACCGGGTTTCACGCACGGGTGTGGGATGCGGTGATCGAACACTTTCCGCATTATCGCGTGCTCGCGCTTGATCTGCGTGGTCATGGCCGATCAGGCGGCGGACCGATTGCCGACTGGCGCGAGGTCGTGAGCGATGTATCCAGCTTGCTCGACGAGTTGGGCATTACCGGCGCCATCGGCATCGGTCATTCGATGGGCGGCCATGTCCTGCTGCAATGCGCCGCCGATGCGCCCGCAGCCTTTACCCGCCTGGTGCTGTTCGATCCAGTCATCCTCGCACCCGAGTTCTATGCTCCCGCCGCGCCGTTGCCTGATGCCGACACGCCCCATCCCGCCAGCCGCCGCAAGCGTGATTTCGCCTCGGCCGAGGCAATGATCGCCCGCTTCGAATCCCGCGATCCCTACTGCCTGTTCGATCGCCGCGTGTTCGAGGATTACTGCCGTCACGGCCTGCTGCCCGATCCGGCGGGCAACGGTATGGTGCTCGCCTGTGCGCCCGAAGTCGAAGGCAGCGTCTATGGCTCAAGCCGCAGCAATGCAGGCATCCACGCAGCCGCGCGCCGGGTGGATATTCCGGTGCTGGTCGTGCGCGCGCAGCAAAGCGATCTCCACGACTTCAAGGGCTCGCCAACCTGGCCACAGCTCGCGGCAATCCTGCCGCAGGGCACCGATATGCACCGCCCGGATCGCACGCATTTCCACCCCTTCGAAGATCCGGCTGATGCGGCGCGGATCATCGCGGATTTCATCGGCTAGGCCGCATCCAGCAAATCGGTGAAATCAGCGCGCACCCGCGCGATCACGCTGGCATCGGGTACCGTCACGCACGCCCGGAGCGCGCTCGCCTGACCGCCGTAGAACTGCACCAGACTGGTGCGAAGCGGATGCGCGGGATCAACCGAATGGGCCAGCCACACCGCAATCGTCTGCGCGCGGGCAAGCGGTTCGTACGGTACGCGCGCAGGCTCGCGTTCGAGCGCGGCCAGCGCCTGGCCCAGCGCGGCCACAACCTCTTCCAGACAGATCCGCGCGAGCGCTGCGCCTGCTGCCCCTTCGATCCGGGCATCCAGCGCGACGCGGCGATAGGCTGCGACCGGGTTTTGCGAAAGCATGTGCATCGGGAAGCCCTGTTGCTAGCGCCGCTGCGCGTTCCACATGTCAACTTGCTGGCGCAGGAAGGTCAGGGTTGATTGCGACGCGCCAACCCGCCGCTCGCTCGCGGCAAAACTGCGGCTGAGGCGTTGTCGCAGGCTTTCCTGCTGTTCGGCAATCTTTTCAAGCCGCGCGCTGTTGCTTTGTAGCTGGCGCTGGAAGCGGGTGATCGAGCCGCCCAGCGTGCCCGGATCGCCGATCTGCGTGGCGCTCCGCGCCAGCCGGTCAAACGTGCCGAAAACACCAAAAGCGCCGGTGGTGAACATCGCAGCGACCGCGCGCGGCGCATCGGCCTGGGCGCGCCCGAGCCGTGCGGCATCAAGCCGGAAGGTGCCATCGCGTCCGAGCACCAGCCCGAGATCAGCCAGCGTCTTCGGTTCACCCGGCTGCGCGCCCGGCATAACCTCTTCGCCGCTCAGCCGTCCCAGAACGTTGCGCAGCTGGCGCAGGCCGGGATCATTGCCCAATTCGCCCCCGGTCGGATTGCCGAGCGAATTGGCCTCCCCCGCCACATCATTGAGCGCGGCGACAAGATCCTCCATCAAGCGGGTGATCGCGCTGCCATCGGTGGTGAATGTGAGGGTGGTTGGTTGACCGGGATTGGCGGCGTTCAATTGCAAGCCCAGCCCTTCCGGCAGGCCTGTTATCGTGTTGCTGGCGCTGCGCATCGCGACGTGATTGAGGCTGAACAGCGCATCGCGCGCGCTGACAGGCATTTGCACGGCGCTGGCAGCGGCGGGGTTCCACCCAAGCGAGGTCAGCGGGCCACTGCCAGCCACTTCCATCACGAAAGCATTGGCCGCGCCCTCGCGTCCGGTCAGCACGAGTTGTGCGCCGTCAGTGCCGGCTAGCACCTGCGCGGTGACCGCTCCGCCACTGGCATTGGTAATGCGCGCTGCGACCGCTTCAAGAGTATCGCCGGTAGCGACATTGATCGTGAGTGCGGGGCGATCTGCACCTTCGGTAAAGGCGCTACCGGTGATCGTGCCAAAACGGATTGTCAGGCTGCCTTCGCCCGCCGGATCGCCCGGATTGCCAAGCGCCGGCATAACCAGCCTTTGCCCGGCAGCAAGCTGGCTGACTTCAAGCGTGTAGCTGCCCCTTGGCGTCGCTCCGGGCGTAAAGATCACATTCGCCAGCGCCGGATTGCCAAGCATTGCGCGCGGCGCCAGATCGCCCGAACGCACCCGGTTGCCGACACTGGTTGCGAGCGCTGTCACCATGCCGCGCAGTCTCCCGGCAGCGGATATGCGCGCGTCGAGTGCCGCATTGCGATCGGTCATGGCTTGGCGTTGTCCGGCAAAAGACGCTGCCGACAGGTCATTGGCCAGAGCGGTGAAATTGATCCCGCCGCCTGCGCCAAGCGCGGAAATGATCGAGGAGCCAGAGGTCGTCATGAAAGCAAGAACGGCCTTTTCACGAATGGGTTAAGATGCGTTGGAGGCGCGGCCATTGCTGTCAAATTGCAGGGCGGCAGGCACGGTGATGGCAGGGCGTCGCGGGCGGTCTCCGCGCTTCAACGCCATCACGAAAGCAACCAGCGCGGCAATGGCGACATAAAGTTCATCGCGCACCATCTGGCCGGGTCGCGTCGTGAAATATACCGCGCGCGCAAGCGAGGGATATTCGAGCACCGGCAAATTCTGTTCGGCCGCAATCTCGCGCATGGCCTGCGCTGTGTCGCCGCGCCCCTTGGCAAGCACAAGAGGAGCGGGCGCCCGCGCCGGATCATAGGCAAGTGCGACAGCGAAGTGCAGCGGATTGACGATGACGAACTGCGCTTCCTGCATCGCCTTGGCCACGCCCCCGCGCGCAAGATCGCGCTGGCGCTGTCGGCGTGCGGACTTCATCTCGGGCGAGCCTTCGGCCTGCTTCTGTTCATCGCGCAGATCCTGCAAGCTCATCTTGAGACGCTTGTTTCGCTGGAACCGCTGCAAGGGATAATCGACCAGCGCGATGACCAGCAGTCCGATTAACAGCACGCCGATAAGCCCGGCAAAGGCATCAAGCCCCAAACCGATCTGAGCGTGGATGTCACTCGCACCCAATCCCAGCAGGGGGGCAAGATTGGCCGCCGCCCAGCCCCACGCGACAGCGCCCAGCAGGATGACCTTGAGCAGACCCTTGCCCAGTTCGATCAGGGCATTGAGTCCGAACATCCGTTTCAGTCCGGTCAGCGGGTTGATGCGCGATCCCTTGAAAGCCAGATTGCCCGGAACGAACCGCCCTTCGCCCAGCAACAGCTGCGCGGCCAGCGTCACCCCGGCCGCTGCCAGACCCAGCACCGCAATCGGTGGCAGCAGGGCAAGGGCTGCTCCGCCCAGCATGGCACCGGGGGTGAAGGCATCGATCTCGTGCCGGTCGAACCGGAAGGCGAGCCGCGCCACGGCGGCTACACTATCGGCCAGCCATGGGCCGACCATCGCGAGAGCCAACACTCCGACCGCCAGCGTCGAGGCCGTCGCCACCTCTCGCGAACGCAGCACGTCGCCTTTCTTGGCCGCATCGGATGCGCGCCTGGGGGTAGGATCAAAGACCTTTTCGCCGGGAGTCTGATCGGCCATCAGCTTGTCAGCCCCGCGACTTCCGCCAGCGCGACAGTGATGATGCGCGAAAACTGATCGACAATCAGCGGCATGGTGATGATCAGCGCCGCAATCCCTGCCAGCACGCCAGCCGGAAGGCCGAGTGCGAACAGGTTGAGCGCGGGGGCCGAGCGCGACAGCACGCCTGTCACCACCTGCACCAGCAGCAGCACCAGCACCACGGGAAGGGCTATCGCAGCCGCTGTCGCCAGCCCGTACCCCATGAACAGCACTATTCCCTGCGCGCTATCGGGTGCGAACACGAAACTGCCGGGCGGCAACAGGCGATAGCTTTCCACCAGCAGCTGGAACCATAGCAAATGCCCGCCGGTGGCGTAGAACAGCAACGTCATCGTAATCGAGAAATAGCTTCCCAGCGCACCGGATTGCGAACCGCTCGACGGATCAATCGAGGTTGCGATGGCGAGGCCCATGGTGCCTGCAATCTGTTCGGCTGCGATAAGGGGAATCGCAAAGGCCAGTTGCAGGATAAAGCCCATCGCGGCCCCGATCAGCACTTCCTGAACAATGGCCAGCAGCGCAGCGAAGCTCATCATAGCAGGCAGCGGAGCGGGTGGAAGCCAGCTCGCGATGAACATCCCGATGACAAATGCCAACAATGCCCGCAATGGCACCGGCACCGCCATGCCGCCCACCATCGGGGCCGCCATCAGCGCCGTGCCGCAGCGGATCGAAAGGAACAGGATCTGCCACAGCTGCGCCTCAAGTCCGGCCAGCCCGAAATCAAGGACATTCACCGTGTGCGCCTTCAGTCTGCAATAGTGGCGATCTGCGCCATGATCTCGCGCAGAAAGTCGCTGAGCAGCGCCATCATGGCACCGCCAAACACCACGAAAACCAGCGCTGTCACCGCCAGCTTGGGGACGAAGGTGAGAGTCTGTTCGTTGACCGAAGTGGCCGCCTGGATAATCCCCACCATCAGGCCGACCACCAGCGTTGCGAGCAACACGGGTGCCGCAATCAGCGCGGTGACCCACAAGGTCTGATCAGTCAGCGCCAGCAGCTTGGTGTCGAGCCCCATCACCCGAAACTCATCACAAGGCTGCCCATCAGCAGCGCCCAGCCATCCACCAGCACAAACAGCAGCAGCTTGAACGGCAGAGAGATGATGGTCGGCGAGAGCATCATCATGCCAAGGCTCATCAGCACGCTCGCCACGACAAGGTCGATCACGAGAAACGGGAGAAACAGCATGAAACCGATCTGGAACGCGGTTTCAAGCTCGCTGGTCACGAAGGCGGGCAGCAGGATCGAGAACGGAACATCCGCACCCGTGTTGTAGCCGCTGGTTCCCGCGAGTTCCGCAAACATCAGCAGGTTTGCCTCACGCGTCTGACTGAACATGAAGGCGTGGAAAGCCTCGCCGCCCTTGGCAATCGCGGCGTCCGCTTCCAGCGCGCCAGCGGCATAGGGTGCAACCGCCGTTGTGTTGACCACATCAAGCGTCGGAGCCATCACGAACAGCGAGAGGAACAGCGCCAGACCTGCCAGCACCTGTCCGGGCGGCGAGCCTTGCAGGCCGATCGCCTGCCGCAGGATCGCCAGCACCACAAGGATTCGCAGGAAGCTTGTCATCATCAGCACCAGCGAAGGCAGGATGGTGAGCAACCCCATCACCAGCAGCAGCTGGAGCGAGAAACTCAACGGTGTATCCTGCCCAACACCTTCGCTGCCGAGCGCGCGCTCGATCGCGGTGCCGACCCCCGGCACAGCTGGCGCCGCGTGCGCAAATTCTGCGGCGAAAAACACGCAGAAGCCCGCAAAAATCGCCAGAACTGCACGAAAAGACGCAAAACGATGCATTATTCGGCATCCTCCCGCGCGCGCGCAGGGGCTTCGCCAAGGCGCACCAAGCCCTGACGCGAAGCGCCCAGCAGGATCTCGCGATCATGGAACCGCACCACTGCCAGCTTGAGGCCGGGTGCGATCAGGCGCGTCTCGACAAGTTCGAGATGCCGTCCCGCCGCGCCCATCTGGCCGACGATCCGGGTTTGCAGAAAACGAGTCAGCTTGAGGCTCGCCCAGATCAGGCCGCCCAGCAGCGGCAAGAGGAGCGCCAGCCGCGCGAAGTATTCCAGCAAAATCATGCCGCGGTACCATTGTCCGGGATCGCTGGCGCAAGATCCGAAGCGGTTGCAAGCGATGCGCTCTCCGCCCCCACAAGCTGGACAATCCGCAGCGCAAAGCGGCCATTTTCCGCCACCACTTCGCCGCGCGCGATCACCCTGCCATTCGCGGTGACATCAAGTGGTTCATCCGTCAGCCGGTGGAGCGCAACCACGCTGCCCTCACCCAAGGCCAGCACATCGCGCAGCGGCAATTCGGTGCGCCCCAGTTCTACCGACAGGCTGACAGCAACATCGCCAAAGCGGGCAAGGCCGGGCGAAAAAGTGGCAATCGGCGCATTCATGAGGCAGTTCCTTGATGAGGGACATGAGACAGGCGCAGCGCCAACCGATCATCCAGCGTGCCGATGCTGCCCTGCGCCACCAGCGTGGCGCCAGTCCGCAACGGCACGGTGCGCGGCATCGCAAGCGGGAAGCTGTCGCCCGGCGCGAGGCCATCAAGCTGGGCAAGCGTGAGATCGAATTCGGCAAGCACCGCGCACAACGGCAGGGGAATTGCGCCGAGGCTGGCTGCGGCATCCTGCTCAGCCACAGCCTGCCCGGCGCGGCGATTTGCCGGTAACGAGGGCAGCAGATCATCAAGCTGCGCCCTAGCCACTGCCAGGGACAGGTGCCACGCCAGCCCCCTGCTATCGGAAAGGCGCAGCGTGAACAGCGCGCAATCGGCGGCAGGCTCAAACGCGCGCAGCCGTGCGGCGTTCTCGGACCGGATCATGACTTCGCCGCAAGCCGCAGCCGATAGAGCAGGATCAGCCGCATCACCATGTCGCACGCGCACCAGGGCACCAGCGATCAGCGCGGCTATCTCGTCACACAGAAGCTGGGCCGAACGTGGCAGCGAAGCGTCGGAAGGATCGCCGATCCGGCCTGCGCCGCCAAATGCGCGTTCCGCGAGCGCCAGCGCGGTGGCATGATCCAGCGAGAGCAGAACCGAGGCACCTTCGCCCATCCCGCAGCGCAACAGGCTGTTGGCGGCAACCGGGCCGATCCGGGCAATCACATCACTGCCGGGCAGCCGCTCAGGTGCGCGCACTTCGGCCACAAGACGATCCCCCGCGAACAGCGCGCCGAGCGTTTCGTTCAGCTCGCGCGCGAGTTCCCGCCGCCATTCCGTGATCAGCGCCTCGTGTTCTTCCGGACGGGGACCGCGCGCCACCAGTTCGGAGCAATGCTGCACGGAAATCGCAGCGCGCCCGATATCGCCCATCCTCATTGCACAAGGAACCCGCGGAAATGCACAGCCTCAATGCCGCCAAACCCCTCGTTCTCCTCCAGTACGGTATTGATCGTCTGGGTAAGACGCCGCGCGAGGCGCTGCTTGCCCGCGACGTCATAAACATCAGCCTCGGGCGTTGCCGCCAACTGCGCCAGAATGGCCGAGCGGATCGCGATTTCATGGGTCCTGACCCATTGCAGCACCCGGCCATCGCGGCGGGTCGATACCGCAAGCTCAAGCTGGATCAGCGCCGGAGACCCAGCGAGGTTCGAAGTGAAGCTTTCCTCGAAGGCGTAATATGCGGTGCGGTACTGGCTGCCACCCTCGCCATAGACCGGGGCAGCGGCATCCTCCCCGCTGCCGTTGTCAGAAAAGGCATAAGGATCAACCGTGCCCTTGGCGACAAGCTTGGGAGTGTCGGGCTCTGCTGCGCTGCCGCCACCAATCAGGCCGGCGGCGAAGGCACCATAGGTTCCGCCGGCGCCCATTGCGAGCACGGCCGCCACGCCAAGAACGATCTTGAGCGCCATCCCGCGCGGCTTGGCGCGTTCATCTTCGGACTTGTCCTTACCCTTGGCCATGATGCTCTATCCGCTGTCCTTTTGCCGTGATGGATGTCCCGAGGCGTTGCTGCGATCAGGCGAACAGACCGCCGGTCATCGCTGCCGATGCGCCTCGATCATCAGCCGCTTTGTCAATAACCGCAGCATCGCCGCGCCGACTGTTTGCGCTCTGCCCCGCAAAAGGTTGCGACGCGCTTTGCCCGGACCCCGGGGAAGACCCGTGGGATGGCTGGCCCGAACCTTGCCCGAATGAGGAAGATTCACCACCACGCCCGCCCGAATAGGCGCCGTTATGCGCAGGACTATCGCTGCTGGCAGCTACTGCACGCTCCGCAAGGGCGGCCTGCACAGCGGGGACAAAACCGGGATCGCGGCTGGTGAGCAGCGCGCGCCATTCTGTCGCTCCGCCCGAAGCCTCCACCCGCAGATTGACCATGCCGAATTCGCTGTGCCGAACGGTAAGTTCGGGCCGGGACGAACGCGCCGCATCGCGATACGCGGTCAATTGCTCAACCGTCCCCTCAAGATCAGTGACAGGTGACGCGGCAACCGATCCGGTCATATCGGGAGAATGGGGCAAGACCGAAGACTGCATTGGAGCGATCGGCGCCGTAACGGGTGGAGGAACGAAACCGGGTGCAGGAGCCACGGCGGTGGCGGGCGGCTCGACTGTTTCTCCGATCCGGACCGGGCGAGCCGGTAGGGCAGCCGGCAAGGTCTTGACGGCCGGTTCGGTCTGGTCGGCCGCGTCGCCTGCCGCGAACTTCGCCGCACCGGCGACTGGCCTGACGTGTCCGGGCTGCGGCGCCATCGCAACAAGGGTGTGCTGGGCTGGCAGGCCTGATCCGGGCCCGTCTTCGCGGGCCGGCTCGGGCGACGAAGGCTCATGCACCGGACAGTCGGCAATGCATTCGCCGGAAGCGCTATCGGTCACTTGCAGTAACGGATCGGGCGGCATGTTGGTGCCGGGTGTCATGTCAGGCGGCAAGATTTTGCCGCCTGCCGAAAAGGGGTGGATCGAAGAGCGCACCGGCACGGCCGCTTCGGCTGCAATCCTGGCTGCTGCCGGCTCAGCAGGCGGTGCGAACTCGGGCAACGCATCCTTCGGCGCAAGGGCCAAGGGCTGTGCCTCACCCTGCATCATGGCAGAGCCGAGCATCGCCGCGAAATCGGCACCGGCCTGCGCGAAGGGATCTGCCGGGATGGCCGCACCCGGTGCCGGCAACGGGTGCCGCGCGGACGCATCAAATGGCATGGCAGCAAGCGTGGGAAACACGGGCGGATTCTCCGGAAGAAGGCTTATTCGCCGCTTTGCAACTTTCGTGCCATCGCTGCGGGAAGCGGCGCCGCGCGGCGGTCTCGAGCCTTGCAGAGCGCGCTCTCTGCTGCCGCCTCAAGCTCCGCAAGGCGGCGGGACCGCGCCTCGGCAGTGGCGAGCAGACGTGCCTGCCAAGCAGCCTCGCATCGTGCATCGTTCCTCGCAGCGACTGCCTCGCCAGCAATCCGTCCAACCCCGGCAGCAAACCGGCTTGCGCGGGTAATGTCTTCGCCCAGCGCTGTGCCCGCGCGGGCGCCCGATCCGGCAAGCAACCGCGCCGCGCGGTCCGCCAGCGCGCTGCGGCGGCGTTCCTCATCAAGCGCTTCGGCCAAGCCGCGCAGCGCCTCGCGCCGGGCGAGACCGGCGATCATCGCCTGCATCCGCACCAGTCCAAGGCGGCGGCGTTCCTCAATCACGGTCTGCCTCCCACAGCCCGAGCAAGGCTGCTTCGCTCGCCGCAAGGCTTTCAGCAGAACCGCGTGGCTGGGTCAGGAAAGCATTGATCGCCGCGCTCTGCGCAAGCGCTTCATCAAGCAGGGGATCGGAGCCCGCACGATAGGCACCCATCATCACCAGATCGCGGTTCTGTTCGCGCGCGGCGATCAGCGCGCGCAGCCGCCGCGCCGCCTGAGCATGTTCGGGCAGGACAAGATCATCCATCACCCGGCTAAGCGATGCGGGCACATCAATCGCAGGATAGTGGCCTCGCTCCGCCAGCCCGCGCGACAGCAGGATATGCCCGTCCATGATGGCGCGCACAGTATCGACCACGGGATCGCTGGCGTCATCGCCATCAGCCAGTACGCTATAAACCCCCGTGACCGCCCCGCCGGTGCGTACCGAATTGCCGGCGCGTTCTACCAGCCGCGTGATCGCAGCCAGCGCGGACGGCGGATAGCCCCGCGCCGCACCCGGCTCGCCCAGCACCAGCGCCAGTTCGCGCGCGGCATGCGCAACCCGCGTGAGGCTGTCGAGAATCAGCAGGACAGACTTGCCCTGCTCGCGAAAATATTCCGCAATCGCGCTGGCATATTGCGCGGCGCGCAGCCGCAGATTGGGTGCGTGGTCGGCGGGGACCGCCACCACCACGATCCCGCCGCGGCGACGGCCTGTCACATGCCGGCTGACAAAATCGGATACTTCGCGGGCACGCTCTCCGATCAGGGCGACCACTGTGACATCGGCTTCGGCATGGGCGGCGATCATATCGATGAGCACGGATTTGCCGACGCCTGATCCGGCGATAACGCCAAGCCTCTGGCCGACCCCCATGGTCGCCAGCGCGTTGATCGCACGGATGCCGCAATCGAACGGTGCGGTGACGCTGGCGCGTTCAAGCGCACTCTCGCGCTTGCCGGAAAGTGGCCATGACTGCGACAGATCGAGACGCGGCCCGCCGTCGATCGGCGCGCCCAACCCGTCAACCGCGCGGCCGAGCAAGGCATCGCCGACGCGCACCTCGCCAGGGCGGCCAACCGCCCGAACCACCGCGTGCGGATGCAACAGCACGGTATCGCCAAGCAGCATCATCAGCGAATGGCCTGCGCGAAACCCGATAACCTCGGCCAGACATCCGGCACCGTCGCTCGTTTCGACTGCGCCGAGCGAGCCGATCGGCAGCGGCAACCCTGCCACCTCGATCAGTCCACCATCGCACGCCACCACCCGGCCGATCAGCACCGGGCCTGTATTCAACCGCGCGGCGCGCATCCGGGCGAGATCAAGCTGGATCTCGGCGATCATGCCCGCAGCACTTCGGCAAGGGCGCGGCGCCAGTCATCCGGGGTATCGCGCACGGCGCCATCCGGCCCCTTGATCACCAGCGCACCGCGTGGAAGTGCAGGATCGGTGGCGATGTGCCAACCGGCAAGCGCACCTTCAGACAAGCCCGCTGCATCATCGGGATGAAGGTGCAGCTCCGCGCCAGCCCATCCGCCACCCAGCCGCGCCGCCGCCGCCTCGCACCGCGCCGCAAGCGCCGCGCCATCCAGCGCATAATCACCTAGCACCTGCACGCAGAGCGCCTCGACCGTGGCGGCGAGTTCCTCTGCCAGCACGGCCCGCGCGGCTTCATCAAGCGCACGGAACTGCAGCTTCAGCGCGCGCGCATGGGCCAGTTCGTGATCCGTTTCGGCGCGGGTCGCCGCTTGCCCTGAGGCAAAGCCGCGGGCTTCCGCTTCCGCCAGAGCATCGGGCGCCGCCAATTGAGGCACAGGCTCTTGCGCGCACTCTGGTTCCCGAGCGGTGAACCGCTCTGCAAAGGGTGCTCCCGTGCGAAAGCCCTGCGGTGCGCCAAGCGTCTCGAACCAGCGGGGGGCTTCGGGCAGGGGAGCCGCGGCGAACGCGGCAAGCCACTCAGACGAAGTCGCCATCGCCGCTTCCGATCATGATCTCGCCGGTCGCAACAAGCGCTTTGGCAACCTCCACAATACCGCGCTGTGCAGCCATGACATCGCTCTTCGCAATCCGCCCGCGCAGTTCAATCTCGTCGCGGATACCATCCGCCGCGCGGCTCGACATGGCGGCGAGGAAGGGTGCACGCGCGTCCTCGGTCAGCCCCTTGAGCGCATCGACGAGTTGCGTGGAGTCGACATCGCGCAACAGGCGGCCCATCGCCATCGGATCAAGCGCGAACAGCATGTCGAAGGTAAAGAGCCTGTCCTCAATGGCAGCGGCCAGCGGCGCATCGCGCGCGGCGATTGCCGGAAGAACAGTGCCGCGCACTTCGCCCGCTGCAAGGTTGATGAGGTTCGCGGCTTCCTGCGGCCCGCCCAGCAGCAGCGCAGAAGGCCCGAAGCTCGCGCCGATGCGCTGCGACAGCAGGGCATCGATCGTGCCCGCCGCCTGCCGCGAGATCGGCGCAGCCCGGGCAATCCTTTCGATGACATCGCCTTGCACGGCGGCCGGCAAGGCTGAAAGCACCGCAGCAGCGGGTTCGGGATCAATCAGCAGCAAAAGCGCAGCGATCATCTGGGGGTGTTCATCCAAGATCAGCCGCACCAGCACCGAAGGAGCGAGCCAGCGCGCCACTTCGATACAGAAGGGCAGCGCGTCGGGCGCGATCCGCTGCATCATGCTTTCCGCCTTGGCAACGCCAAGCGCCCGCTCCAGCAGGGCCCGCACATCGCCCGCCCGGTCACGCGCGGGGATGGCCTCCCGCTGGGCTTCGCTGACGAAATCGGCGAGCGCTTCGGCCATACCGGCCTGATCCACTTCGCCGAGCGCCACCATCGCCGCGCCAAGCCGCTCCAGTTCGTGCGGCTGTAACCGGCTGATAAGCGTGCTCGCCTCGGTATCATCAAGCAGCATCAGGAACACGGCTGCACGATCGGGACGGGTCAGCAGGCTTTCCGATGGCTCGGCATGCACAGGCACCGCTTCGGCAAGAGATTGGACAAGGCCCATCAGCCGGGCGCTCCCGCGGCAACCTCAACCGACGCCCCGGCTGTGGCCTGCTCAGGGGCCTGAAGCATCCGCTGCAAGGCAAGCGCGGCGCGATCCGGCTGGCGGGCCGCGAATTGCCGTGCAAGCGCGACCTGCTGCGGCAGATCGGTCTGCGGCGCGGCCGCAAGGCTCGCAATGCTGCCCGGCTCCGGCGCGGTCTCGGCGGGACCTCCGGTCGTCAGCGCAAGCCGCTCGCCCGGTTCCTGCGCGGGCGCGGCGGCAAGCTTGTCCTTTTCGCGCTGACGCGTCAGCCACGGACGCACCGCCAGCATCAGCACGAGCAAGACAGCAAGCAGCATCGCCCCGTAACGCACCACGTCCATAAACCACGGCTGTTCGTAGAACGCGGGGGCCAGCAATTCGTCGGCGCCAAACTTGCTCGGCACCACCTCGACCTTGTCCCCGCGCGTGGCATTCGCACCGACCGCCGCACTCACCAGCGATTGCAGGCGCGCTGCCGTAAGCGGCGCCGCTGCCTTGAGGGCCTCGTCACTGACCGCAACCGCAACCGAAAGGCGCGTCAATCCCCCAGGGCGACGATTGGTCACGGCCACCTCCCGGCCAAGCTCATAGGCGCGTTCGACCGCACTTTCGGTATCGCTCGCGCTGGCCTGCGCGGGGGGCGCTGGTTGCGGCGGTCCGTCAACCAGCGTCGGATCGGGCGGCGGGGTGTTGGCAGCAACGCCCGGCACGCCTCCGGGCACATTCTGCCCGGTGCGGGTTGTGTTGCGTTCGGTTTCACGCCGCACGACGCCGGGATTTTCATAGGATTCGCGCGCGCGCGTCACCTCATCCGGATCAAGTTCAGCCTGCACCTGTGCCGAATAGTTGCCCTCGCCCAGCAACGGCAGCAACAGCGCATCAATCTGGCTGACGAGCTTGGCCTCGAATTCGCGCTGGAGGGCGAGCGATTCCAGCCCATTTTCACGGAGGGAAGAGAGTAAACGCCCGTTCTGGTTGATCACTCGCACATGATCGCTCGTCATCCCCGGCACCGCCGCGGCCACCAGATTGGCGATCGCCTCGACCTGGCTTTGCGAAAGGCTGCGCCCGCTGGCGAGCCGCACCATCACAGAGGCACTGGGCGCGCCGGCCTCGCGCACGAATACCGAACGCTCGGGCGTCGCCAGATGCACCCTGACGGCTTCGATCCCGTCGATCTCGCGGATGGTGAGTACCAGCTCGCGCTCGCGCGCCAGCCGCAGCCGCTCGCCTTCCAACGTGCGTGACGAACCCAGCGGGATCGCATCGAGCATCGCGCTTGCCCCTTCCGGGGCGGCGATACCGGCATTGCTCGCCACCAGCATGCGCGCACGGTAGATATCGTCCTCGGCAACGCTGATCGCGCCAGTACCGTTGTCGATGGCATATGGGACGCCGCTTGCGGCGAGCGTCTCGGTGACCTTGGCGCGTTCGGCATCGGTAAGACTGGCATAAAGCACCCGCTGCGGGCCCGCGGCGAGCGCGAGATAAAGCGCGCCTGTTACGGCCAGCGCACCCACTCCGGCGAGCGCGGGCAAGGCACGGCGCACCGCAGGCTGGCTTACGAAGTCAGCCACAGGGGACGGCAAGCGGCCGATCAGTCCGGTGCCTTGGCCTTTGGCGGGCAACAACACCCCGCTGTCAGCGGGGACAGGCAATGCGGCATCTGTCATTTATTCAGCCTCCCATCCGCATGATGTCCTGATAGGCAGACAGCAGCTTGTTGCGGGTCTGGAGCACAGCCTCGAAGGCAATGCCCGCTTCCTGACGGGCAATCATCACCTGAGCGATATCGGTCACCTCGCCGCGCTCGTAGGCGACCTGCAGCTCGCTCGAACGGTTTTGCACCGCGCTGACCTGCTGCATCGCGTTATCGAGCGTCGCGGCAAAACCGGCTGCGGGCGCAGCAGATGCGTCGCGGGGCTGAGCCATGCTCGCCGCGCGCACCTCGCGCAGCGCGGATTGACGCGCGATCACTTCGGCGCGCAAGGCCATGATATCGGGCACGGCAGAAACAGGGCGCAGCGCGTTCACAGCTGACCTTCCGCAGCGGCCATCATGCCATTTTCGCGCACCGACGCGAGCCGATAACGCAAGGTGCGCTCGGAAATGCCGAGGCTTTGCGCGGTGCGCGCGCGATTGCCGCCATGGCGGGCAAGCGCGTCGCGGATCGCTTCGGCCTCTGAGGCAAAAGCCACAGCTGACAGCGAAGCATCGCTGGCCTGCGGCGGCGTGAGCGAAATCGCGCGCTGCGGCTGCATCGCGCGCACCGGCTTGTCAAAGACGATATGCTCGCCGGTTATCATGTGCGTATCCCCTGCCAGCAGGATCGCGCGGCGGATGACATTTTCAAGCTCGCGGATATTGCCGGGCCAGGCATGTGTCGCCAGCCGCGCCAGTGCATCAGTGCTCAGCCAGCCCGGCATCCCTGCACGGCAAGCATGACGCAGCAGCATCCCGAAGGCGAGCGGCGCGATATCATCAGAGCGTTCGCGCAGTGCCGCCAGTTCAAGGGGGAAAACATTGAGCCGGTACAGCAGATCCTCCCGGAACCGCCCGGCTTCAACCTCGGCAGCGAGCCTGCGATTGGTGCAGGCCACGACGCGCACATCGATCCGGGTCGGCATCGTATCACCGAGCGAAAGCACCTCGCCTTCCTGAAGCGTCCGCAGCAGCTTGGCCTGCAAGGCCAGCGGCAGTTCGCCGATCTCGTCCAGCAGCAGGGTGCCGCCATCAGCGGCGCGGAACAGGCCTTCGCGGGCCTCGCTCGCGCCGGTGAAGGCGCCCTTCCGGTGGCCGAACAACAAGCCTTCGAGCATCGCTTCGGGCATAGCCGCACAATTCACCGCGACGAATGGCCCGGCAGCGCGGCGCGAACAGCGATGGATGAAACGCGCCAGCACTTCCTTGCCCGTTCCCGTCGGCCCTTCGAGCAGCACCGGGATCTCGCTCGCTGCCATCCGTTCGGCAAGGGTGAGAAGGGCAAGGCTGGCGGGGTCGCAGGCGATCGGCCACCCGCCTTGCGCGGCGCAGGCAAGAAAGGCAGCGCGCGCCTGCGGCAAGGTATCTTCACCATAGGCAAGAGTGATCCGGCCGCGCGCCAGCGATGTGAGCGACGGGCGCGATGATTGTGCCAAGTCCAATTCAACGGCGCCCGCAGGCCGTCCACCAGCTGGAAGTACAAAACGCCCCTCGCTGCCCAGCACCAGTCGATCACGCTGCCAGGCCTGAGCCAGCAGCGGCACCGTGCATTCGAGCAAAGCCGCGTGTTGCGCCAAATGGTGATAAGTCGGATGCGATGCAGAGTTACTTGCCACGACCGTAGACTTCATCTGGTGTCCGGAGTCGGCATGCGCTCTGTTCATAATCGCCCCTATGCAATTTCTTGACATTCCATGGGATGCATTATGCCTATGAACCAGCGACTTAACCGGATTTCCGTAGGATTACCTAGAAGGTGCAAAAGCTGGATTTGACTCACAAATCGGCTGGCGACGGATCTTAAACATCATCGCGGATGGCCGGTCTTAGGGCCAGCAGCGGCGGGTGTGTTCGCGCTGCATGATCACTCGGGAGTTTGAATTATGACTGTCATCAATACCAATTCCTCCGCCTTGCGCGCCCAGAACGCGGGTGTTTCTGCAGGACGGATGCTCGGCACAGCGATGGAACGGCTGTCGACCGGACGCCGCATCAACAGCGCGGCCGATGATGCCGCCGGCCTTGCCATCGCCACCTCGATGACATCGCAGATCCGCGGCATGGCGCAGGGCGTGCGCAACGCCAATGACGGCATCAGCCTTGTGCAGACAGCGGAAGGTGCGCTGGATGAAGTGACCAACATGCTCCAGCGGATGCGCGAATTGCAGGTGCAGCGCGGCAACACCACCTATTCGGCTGGCGACGTTGCCAACATCACGGCGGAACAGAATGCGCTGGCGGGCCAGATCCGGCTGGTGGTGCAGAACACCCAGTTCAACGGCAATTCCCTGTTTTCCGGCGGCACGGGCTCGTTCACCATTCAGGCCGGCGACCGTCTGGTGGACCAGATCACCGTGACAATGCGCGATCTGACCGCCACTTTCGCCGCCGGCACGCCGCCAACGGGTTCGCAGCTCGGCACCGTGATCGACTTCGCGACCGCGGACACCATGGCGGCAACCGCGAGCCTTGATAACTTCGACGCTGCGATTGCCGATGTCAGCTCGATCCGCGCAGGGTTGGGTGCGGTGCAGAACCGGCTGGAATCCGCAGTGACGAACCTCACCAATGTCTCGACCAACCTCACCGATGCACGCTCGCGGATCATGGACACGGATTACTCCGCCGAATCGACCCAGCTCGCCAAGGCACAGATCCTGAACCAGGCGTCGACCGCGATGCTGGCACAGGCCAACCAGTCGCAACAGAACGTGCTGTCGCTGCTGCGTTAAATCTTCCGCCGCGCGACCCCTTGGCGGAGCAGGCAAGCCCGGAAAGGCCGCACTGGTCTTTTCCGGGCTTGTTGCGTGGGGGGCTGCTACCAGAAGTACACGATGAGGAAGACCACCGCGCAGAACTGGAGGCCGGCGATCTGGTGGAGCTGCGAACTGAACGGCTCCTTGCGCGTCTTGTGGCGGAACAGCGCCCGGCCGGCATAGGCACCGCCAGTGCCGCCCAGCAGCGCGAGCAGCAGCAGCGTGGACTCGGAGATACGCCATGCCCCGCGCTCGGCCCGCGCCTTGTCGATGCCGAAGGCGGCAAAGGCCGCGAAGTTAATCGCGATCAGCGCAGTGATGGTATTCGCCGGAGTGGCAAGCGCCGTGGCGAGCGCCTTGACCGCAGCGATGTTTTCGGGGGTCGCAAGCGCGGCGAGTTTCTCCATGCGCGGCGCCATAGCGCGCAAGGGATTGCAAAAGCGTTGATTTGTGGGGTGGCAGCCGCCCCTTCCGTCATCCCGGGCTTGACCCGGGACCCCGCTACTCTTGTCAACCAGCGAGGAAGGAAGCTGGACCCCGGATCAAGTCCGGGGTGACGGGACAGAATTGACCCTTCCCGCTTGCGGCGGCTGCTCGTTGAGGATTAATGGTTCACTGAGTTACGCTGACATCCGTGTTGACTTGTTGGAGTGTGCACATTAGCTCATCGTTCAACAACACCCCCCAGGCCTAGAGCGAAAGCTTGCCCAGAACCGGGGGGTTACTTATGAGTGGCCTCCTTGGGGAACCGAGGGGGCCATTCTTTTGAAGTATCAGCACCTTCCCACCACGATCGACGATCAAATCATGCTGCTGCGATCACGCGGCATGGTGGGCGATAAGGAATTGATGCGGCGATGGCTTGTAACCGTGGGCTATTATCGTCTCAGTGCTTATTGGCTCCCGCTCGAACTTCCGGCGCCGGAGGGAAAGACCCGGTCCAAGCAGTTTCTGCCAGGCACTGACTTCTCTCAGGTCGTGGACGTTTATGTCTTTGATAGGAAACTCCGGCTCCTGATGATGGAGGGAATTGATCGATTTGAGATTGCCGTTCGAGCAAGATGGACAAACCGATTTTCAGTCACACATGGCAGCCACGCGTACATGGACAGTGCAAATTTCGGGAACGGTTTTGAGCACACCCAGCTTTACGCAAAGCTCGTAACGACAACGAACCAAAGCAGCGAAGTCTTCATCGATCACTATCGCAAAAAATACACAGAACCGTTCATGCCACCTCTTTGGCAAGTTACTGAACTTATGACGCTCGGTGAGTTATCAAAGTGGGTGGAGAGGACGCGAGACAACAATCTCAAAGATGAAATTGCTCGCGATCTAGGTTTGCCGAACAAAGAAACAATGGAGGGCGTCCTTCAGTTGTTATCATATATTCGCAACATCTGCGCCCACCATGGCAGACTATGGAACCGCCGGACTGTAAAGCGTGCACCGCGAGTTAGGCAATTTCTCTCTGATATGCAAATAGAGTCCAATAAGAAGCAAAGCCAGCCCGAGAATTCAATCTATAACGCAATAGTTGTTCTTGCAAAAACACTACGCCATCAAAGCCCTGACACGACTTTCCCTCAAAGGATTGCCGGTTTGGTTGAAACCCGATCACCGGCCCAGCGCAGGGCAATGGGCTTTCCAGACGATTGGCAAATGCGACCAATATGGAAAGCCCATAACAACAGTGACCGGGAGGTAGTGAAATTTGCTCGTTGGATTCGAGAGAGATTTCAAAGGTAAGATAACCTACTCCGCAGCTTGCACCCCAAACAGCCCGGCCTCGGCCTCATCACCCGCGCCCGCTTCGTTCGCGGCCTTGGCCTTCTGACGATTATCGAAGCTTGACCACACGGTGTTCCAGTCGCCGCGCGTTGCGCCCTTGGAATATTCGGTCGCGCGGGTTTCGAAGAAGTTGGCGTGCTCGACCCCGTTGAGCAGCGGCGCGAGCCACGGCAGCGGGTGTTCTTCAACCATGTAGATCGGCTGGAGGCCCAGCTGGCCCAGACGCCAGTCCGCGATGTAACGGATGTAACGCTTGATCTCCTTCGCGCTCATCCCGTCGACCGGGCCCATCTCGAAAGCGAGATCGATGAAGTTGTCTTCCAGACGCACCGTCTTCTGGCAGATGTCGATGAGGTCTTCCTTCACCGCCTTGGTAAGGCACTGGCGTTCTTCACAGAAGGTGTGGAACAGCTTGATAATGCCTTCGCAGTGCAGGCTTTCATCGCGCACCGACCACGAGACGATCTGGCCCATGCCCTTCATCTTGTTGAAGCGCGGGAAGTTCATCAGCATCGCAAAGCTGGCGAACAATTGCAGTCCTTCGGTGAAGCCGCCGAAAGTCGCCAGCGTGCGGGCGATATCCTCGTCAGTGTCGACGCCGAACTGCTGAAGGAAATCGTGCTTGTCCTTCATTTCCTCATATTCGAGGAAGGCGCTGTATTCCGCCTCGGGCATGCCGATAGTGTCGAGCAGGTGCGAATAGGCCGCGATGTGCACCGTTTCCATGTTGGAGAAGGCCGCCAGCATCATCTTGATCTCGGTCGGCTTGAAAACGCGGCCGTACTGTTCGTGGTAGCAATTCTGCACCTCGACATCGGCCTGCGTGAAAAAGCGGAAGATTTGCGTCAGCAGATTGCGCTCATGCTCGGAAATCTTCTGCGCCCAGTCGCGGCAATCCTCACCCAGCGGCACTTCCTCGGGCATCCAGTGGATCTGCTGCTGGCGCTTCCAGAAATCATAGGCCCAGGGGTATTCGAAGGGCTTGTAGGTCTTGCGGGCTTCGAGCAGCGACATCGGCGTGGTCTCCAGTCAGGAACAGCAGTTGATTATAGCACAGATACGAAAGCGGTGAGCCGCCGGATTCAGGCGCCCTGTCAGGGGGCGTGATTGGCGAGAATCCAGAGGCAGAACGGCACGAACATCACGACCATGCCAAGGTGGATCTTGGCTGCGTTGAGTGCATGGCCTTGCTGGCCGCGGCGCAGTTCGCGGATCGAGGTGAACAGGAAGACGAGCGAAACGGCGAGGCCGAACAATCCCATCGCAAATGGCAGATTCATGGCGTGTGCTTCCTTCGGATATTGCAACAAGGAACCGGAGGCGCGCAGAGTTTGCACCGCCGCGCGCCTTGGCCGGGCTGGCCTACTGGCAGCTCAGGCATTCCTCGTAATCAGTCTGGCCGCCTGCGGCAGCGAGTTCGATCTTGGCCAGTTCAGACGTATTGTCAGCCTCGACCCCGCCGACAAAGCCGGCGCGCTGCACCGATTTCGAGCGCAGGTAGTAAAGCGACTTGATGCCCTTCTCCCACGCCTGGAAGTGCAGCATCATCAGATCCCACTTGTCGACATCGGCCGGGATGAACAGGTTCAGCGACTGCGCCTGATCGATGAAGGGCGTGCGATCAGCCGCGAATTCGAGCAGCCAGCGCTGATCAATCTCGAAGCTGGTCTTGAACACCGCCTTTTCCTCGGGCGTGAGGAAATCGAGGTGCTGCACGGAACCGCCGCGCTCAAGGATGGAATTCCACACATTGGTGGAGTTCTTCGCCTTCTTGTCGAGCAGCTTTTCCAGATAGGGGTTCTTGACGATGAAGCTGCCCGACAGCGTCTTGTGGGTGTAGATATTGGCCGGGATCGGCTCAATACACGCAGACGTGCCGCCGCAGATGATACTGATCGACGCGGTCGGCGCGATCGCCATCTTGCACGAGAACCGCTCCATCGCGCCCATGTCGGCGGCGTCGGGGCACGGCCCGCGTTCCTGCGCGAGCAGCATCGAGGCTTCCGATGCCTTGGCATGGATGTGCTTGAACATCTTCAGATTGAGCGCCTTGGCCATCGCGCTCTCGAACCCGACGCCCTTCATCTGGAGATAGGAGTGGAAGCCCATCACCCCGAGGCCAACCGAACGCTCGCGATCCGCCGAATACTTGGCGCGGGCCATCTCGTCCGGCGCGCGGTCGATATAGTCCTGCAGCACGTTGTCGAGGAAGCGCATGACGTCCTCGATGAATTGCTTGTCGCCCTGCCATTCTTCCCACTTCTCAAGGTTGAGCGAGGACAGGCAGCACACCGCGGTGCGATCATTGCCGAGGTGATCGATCCCCGTCGGCAGGGTGATTTCCGAACACAGGTTCGAGGTCGAGACCTTGAGGCCGAGATCGCGGTGATGCTTGGGCATCATGCGGTTCACGGTATCGTTGAACACGATATAGGGCTCACCCGTGGCGAGGCGGGTTTCGACCAGCTTCTGGAACAGCGCCCGCGCATCAACCTTGCCGCGCACCGAGCCATCGCGGGGGCTCTTGAGCTCGAATTCGCTCCCGTCGCGCACCGCTTCCATGAATTCATCGGTGACAAGCACGCCGTGGTGCAGGTTCAGCGCCTTGCGGTTGAAATCCCCCGAGGGTTTGCGGATTTCGAGGAACTCCTCGATTTCGGGGTGGCTGATGTCGAGATAGCACGCCGCCGAACCGCGCCGTAGCGAGCCCTGCGAAATCGCCAGCGTCAGGCTGTCCATCACGCGGACAAAGGGGATGATGCCCGAGGTCTTGCCATTGAGGCCAACCGGCTCGCCAATCCCGCGCACATTGCCCCAATAGGTGCCGATGCCGCCGCCCTTGGAAGCGAGCCAGACGTTTTCGTTCCAGGTGCCAACGATGCCTTCGAGGCTGTCCGACACGGAATTGAGATAGCACGAGATCGGCAGGCCGCGATTGGTGCCGCCGTTCGACAGCACCGGCGTTGCCGGCATGAACCACAGGTTCGAGATGTAATCATAGAGCCGCTGGGCGTGCGCCTCGTCATCGGCATAGGCATCGGCGACGCGCGCGAAGAGATCCTGATAGGATTCGCCGGGCAGCAGATAGCGATCGGTGAGGGTTTCCTTGCCGAATTCGGTGAGATTGGCATCACGTGCAGCGTCGGTGTGCACCGTGAAGCGGCGCGCGTTGACCTTTTTCGAATCGCTCTTGGCGGCGTCCTTCATGGCTTCTGCCATGGCGCCGACCAAAGCCTCACCCGCCTTGGCCGCGATCAGAGCATCGCTCCCGCTGTCGGCTTTTTTCATGGTCACTGCCTCTTCCCCCGCGCTGCTGGCGGCACTGGTGGCCACACCGTCTTCAATCACATCACCCGGCACATTCTCACTCGCTTTGAAATCCATTGTCTGCCCCGCTTTGTCCCCTGAATCGGGAACCCGCGCAAGCGCATTTGTTCCGATTCTGTTCTGCACCGGTTCATCCCCAGACTTGCCCACATGGCCCGATTTCCGGCGCCCACGATCCAAGCCCAAGGATGACTTCCTGATTCGGCCTCAAAGCCCTTTCTTGCGGTCTGGCTGCGGCCCTGTTCCCCTCGGGAGAGCAGCCAGCACATCAAGCAATTGGGGGTCTTCTTCGAACCTAACCACTAGATGATGAATCAGTGGAGGAATCCCGTCAACCGGCGATTAACCCTCAAATCAGCATTCAGGAGGTGCGCACGAGGCTCTCAGACAGCGCGACGCGTGGACAAAGCTTGAGTCGCGCGCACCGCAAGCCCCAAATTGAATCTGTGAAGAAAAATTTGGTGATTGAATCTTGTGAATCAACCGTTGAATCTTTCGCTCACAGCTGCGCAGTATTGTTGCGTTTATGACGCGCCTGCGGTGGCTCTGGTCATCAACGACAAATCCCTTATGCTGCTGACCTGCAACTGTGAATCGCAGACACGGGACGAGAGGTCGCATTATGATTGTCGCGCTTATGAGGGGCTCGCTCGCCGCGCTTGCCCTGTTCATGGCTCACCCTGCGCTTGCCGCCTGGCACGAAGCTTCCAGCGATCATTTCGTCATCTATGCCGATGACAAGCCCGCCAATGTCCAGCGCTATGCCGAAAACCTCGAACGCTATCATGCCGCGATGGCGCTGTTGCAGGGGCGCGAGATCGACAAGCCCAGCCCCTCCAACCGCGTGGTGATCTATGCGGTCGGCAGCCAGCGCGATGTCCGTAATCTGGCGAACGGCCGTTCAAAAAACATTGCGGGTTTCTACATTCCCCGCGCCGGGGGCAGCCGCGCTTTCGTGCAGGATCTCGCCAATGACAAGGACGGCGATTACCCGAGCTTCTCGACGATCGTGCTGCTGCACGAATATGCCCACCACTTCCTGATGTCATCGAGCAACTTCGCCATGCCGCGCTGGCTCAACGAGGGCGCGGCGGAGTTCTATGCCGCGACAAGCTTTCGCAAGGATGGCAGCGTGATGATGGGACGCGCTGCCCAGCACCGGGTCGGCGAATTGGTGTTCGGCGACACGCTGACCGTGCGAAACCTGCTGGAGGCAGGCTCGGGACAGCAAGGCGGCACGCGCGGGGAAAATTCCTTCTACGGCTACAGTTGGCTGCTTTTCCACTACCTCACTTTCAGCAGGGATCGTTCGGGCCAACTGGACCGGTATCAGCGCGAACTGATCGCCGGGAAGAGTTCGCTGGAAGCGGGGGAAGCAGCCTTTGGCGACCTCACCAAGCTGAATAGCGAGGTAAAAGCCTATTTGCGCGGCGGCAAAACCCTGACCTTCGTCATCCCGCCCGACCAGCTCAGGTTTGGCGCAGTGCGCGTGCGCGCCCTGCCTCCCGGCGAGGCCGAGATGATGAGCGTGACGATTCGCTCCCAGCGCGGAGTGAACCCGGAACAGGCCGCCGAACTGGTTACCGAGGCCCGCGCCATCGCGGCGCGCCATCCCGATGATGCAGGCGTCCTCGCCGCGCTTGCCGAGGCCGAATATGACGCAGGTAATGATGCTGCCGCGATTGCCGCTGCCGATGCGGCGTTGGCGCGCGACCCGCAGCGCACCAATGCCTATGTCCAGAAAGGCCTCGCTCTGTTCCGGCAAGCGGGCGACAGCGACAACAAGGCCGTCGCCTATGCCAAGGCAATGCAGCCTTTCGAGAAGCTCAATGCGCTTGAAAACGATCACCCGCTGCCACTGATCTACTATTATCAGAGCTACACCCGGCGCGCCGTCAAACCGCCCGAAAATGCCAAGGCGGCGCTCGAACGCGCCTCGCAGCTGGCGCCGTTTGATACAGGGCTCAAGTTGAACGTGGCGCTGATGCTGCTGACCGAAGGCAAGCTGGAACTGGCGCGCGCATTCCTCCAGCCGGTCGCGGTGAACCCTCATGGCGGACGGCTGGCGAACAACGCTCAACAGCTCATCGAGAAACTTGCCGGGCTGCCCGACGGGGCGATCACCAGCCCAGCCGAACTTGAAGCGGTGTCAGCGGCAAGGGCCGAGGGCGATGCTGACGAGGACGATGAAGGCGACGTGTAGCGGCGGCGCCCAACACCCACCCCGCCTCGCTAGCCCACCATCCGGGCATGGCCACCAATCTCGCCGGCCAGTTCATCGACCAGCGCAAGCGGCAGATCATGGCCCCAGCCGGGGATTGTGCGCAGTCGCGAACCACGGATATTGGCTGCAGTGTCATGTCCTGCCGCAACCGGGATCAGCGGATCATCCTCGCCGTGCAGCACCAGCGTGGGCACATCAAGGCTCTGGAGAATGCGCCGCCTGTCACCATCGGCGACAATCGCGGCCAACTGCCGGGTCGGCCCTTGCGGATAGACCGAACGCCGCACCGCAGCGGTGACATTGGCGCGTAAGCGTTCGTCGTCGGTCGGGAAACCGGGCGATCCGATGGTGCGCGCAAGCTTCATGCCATGCGCGACCAGCGCATCCTCTTCAAGGCTGTCGGGCCGCTTGATCAGCACCTGCATCGCTTCCTTGCGCGCAGGCGGCAGCTTGGGATTGCCGGTGGTCGAGAATATGCTGATCAACGAGCGCGTGCGCTGCGGGTGGCGATGGGCAAAGCGCTGGGCGATCATCCCACCCATGCTCGCGCCCGCAATATGCGCCGTCCCGATCCCGAGCGTATCAAGCAGGCCCGCGCCGTCATCGGCCATATCGGAAAGCGTATAGGGCACGCGCGGGGTCAGGCCGAGCTTGCCCATCAGTGTCAGTTTCACCACGCCGGGCGCTTTCACACCGTCAAGCTTGTGTGAGAGGCCAATATCGCGATTGTCATAGCGGATCACGCGGAAGCCCTGCGCCGTCAGCGCCTCGACCAGCTCGATCGGCCACAAGGTGAGCTGCGCGCCAAACCCCATGATGAGCAGGATCGGCGGGGCAGCGGGATCGCCGTGGTCTTCGTAATGGATCGGGATACCATTGGCGATGGCGGTGGGCATGTGTGCATATCTCCCCTGTTGATGCGCGGAGACTAGCGCCCAAGACTCACTTGCGCCAGACAGGGCCGCCAATCGGCAGGCCTTGCTCCTCAAGCAGATCGAGCACCCCGCCTTCCTCGGCCAGCACCCGCAAGGGCACCACCGCCAGCGTCACTCCGTCCACCTCTGTGGCGGCGGTGATTTGCTCGACCCAGATGGTGCGAAGCTCGCCCCCCATGTCGGGATCGGCCCACGGCCAGCAGCGCGACAAGGCAATTTCAAGCGGGTTGTTCATCACCTCAGGAATGCGGAATGCGCGCCAATCGGCACCGCGTTGTTTCACCAGCTCGGGGCCGATTTCCGCTGCCGTCATCGCCGCTTCGAGGCAGGGAATGTGATCGGCCGGCTCAGCCATGGCGAGGCTGTCGAGCATATCCTTGCCCCGGATCGCGCCCGCGCGCTCTGTCGGCACCTTGGCGCGGTTGGCAGCCTTCTTCACCACATCGCCCGCGTCATCGGCGGTATCCTTGTTGAAGCGCAGCCGCTTGGTGAGGAAATCGAACGCGGTCATCAGGAAGCTCTTGCGCGCGAAATCGGCGTCATACTCGGCTTCGAGAGCGGAGAGTCGCGCGTATTGTTCAGGCGTGAGATAGTCGCTTGCCACAGTCTTGCCCGGCAACTTGGTGAACTGCCCGCCCTTGAAGATGAGCCGCAGGATATCGCCGGGCGAGATCTTGGGCTGAACGCCAAGGATCACGCGGCTGGCCTCGGCCGTGGCTTCCTCAAGCCGTTCGGGCTGCCACGGCGTTGCCTTGGGCACGTTGCGCATTTCGCCCACGAGGATCACGATGCCCTTGGGCGTCTCGATGGTCCACATCGGCGCGCCGGAGCGCTGCGCGGTGACGACAATGGAATTGGTCGAACCGGGCGCGGTGTCCGGCGCCTCCTGAGCCCAAAGGGGTGCGGCGGCTGCGAGGGTGAGCGCCGCCAAGCAGGTCACTGCTCTCACGGAACGAGCACGGTATCGCGCGGGGGATCGATCAGATCGGGATAATCGAGTGTGTAGTGCAAGCCGCGACTCTCCTTGCGCTGCAGAGCAGATTTCACAATCAACTCAGCACATTGCAGGAGGTTCCGCAACTCGATAAGGTCAGTGGTTACGCGGAAGGACCCGTAGTAATCCTCGACCTCGCGCTTCAACAGCGCGATACGGTGGGCGGCGCGTTCCAGCCGCTTGGTGGTGCGCACGATCCCGACATAATTCCACATGAAGCGGCGGATTTCCGTCCAGTTCTGCTTGATGACAACCTCTTCGTCCGAATCTGTGACGCGGCTTTCATCCCACGGCAGGATGGCGGGCGGTGCGGCCAGTTCATCCCAGCGCGCGAGGATGTCATCCGCCGCAGCCTCGCCGAACACGAAGCATTCCAGCAGCGAATTGGACGCCAGCCGGTTTGCGCCGTGAAGGCCGCTTTCGGTGCATTCGCCCGCCGCCCATAGGCCTGGAATATCAGTGCGCGCAGCCAGATCGACCACCACACCGCCGCAGGTATAATGCTGCGCCGGAACGACCGGAATCGGCTGGGTGGTCATGTCGATGCCGAGCCCCATCAGCTTTTCATGGATCGTCGGGAAATGCTCCCTTACGAAATCGGCGGGTTCATGGCTTATGTCGAGATGGACGTAATCAAGGCCATGGCGCTTGATCTCGGCATCAATCGCGCGCGCGACGACATCACGCGGCGCCAGTTCGAGCCGCTCCGGATCGTAGAACTTCATGAACCGTTTGCCCGTGCGCGGGTTGATCAGCCGCCCGCCTTCCCCGCGCACGGCTTCGGTGATGAGGAAGTTCTTCACGTCGAGATTGTAAAGGCAGGTCGGGTGGAACTGCATCATCTCCATGTTGGAGACCCGCGCCCCGGCCCGCCATGCCATGGCGATACCATCGCCGGTTGCACCGCGCGGCGCGGTGGAGAACTGGTAGACCCGGCCTGCCCCGCCCGTTGCCAGAATGGTGGCGCGGGCGACATGCCGCTCGACCCGGCCAGTCTCCTCATTGAGCGCATAGACCCCCCATACGCGGCCTGCGGCAGAGAATTGCTCACGGTGGCGATCGGTGATCAGATCAATGCAGGTGCGCCCGGCAAGCAGGGTGATGTTGGGATGCGCATCCGCCGCTGCTAGCAGCGCAGATTGCACTGCCCAGCCGGTCGCATCATCGACATGGACAATGCGGCGATGCGAATGCCCGCCCTCGCGAGTAAGGTGGAGCGCGTGCTTCTCGCGGTTGAACGGCACACCAAGCTCGCACAGCCGGTCAATCGCCTTGGGTGCACGCTCGATCACGAATTGCACCGCAGCCAGATCATTAAGGCCCGCGCCCGCCACCATGGTATCGCGGATGTGATCCTCGAAAGTGTCGCCGGCATCGAGCACAGCAGCAATTCCGCCCTGCGCCCAGGCGGTCGAACCGCCTGTCAGCGCGCCCTTGGCCAACACGAGCACGCGCTTTTCCTGCGCCAGTTCGAGCGCGGCGGTCAGCCCGGCGGCGCCCGATCCGACGATAATCACATCATGCGGCACGCCGTGGCCCGGCACGGCCGCATCAGACGGGAAGGGGGTGTTCTGGCTCATCCGCAAAGCCATGCCGCGCCTTGCGACGGCGGGCAAGCGCGATCCGTTGCCGGATGCGCTGGGTCAGGCGCCTGCGGTGGTCAGCTGGACGAAGACATCCTCAAGGTCAGGCTCGCGCGTGGTCACATCAAGGATGGTGTGACCCGCCTGCTGAACCAGCGCGAGCACCTGCCCGGCGCTCGCACGATCACGATCATAGGTGATTTCGAGCGTGCGCGGATTGATCAGCTCACATGCGCCGAACACGTCTGCTTGCGGCAGTGCGGCGATATCTTCCGCCACTTCGAGCCTCACGATCTTTTCGCGTGCCATGGCAACCAACTCGCGGGTCGGCTTGTTGGTGATCAGCTTGCCATGATTGATGATCGCGATGGTGTCGCACAATTCCTCTGCTTCTTCGAGGTAATGCGTGGTGAGCACGACGGTTACACCTTCGCGGTTGAGCTCGCTCACCAGCTCCCACAATTGGCGCCGCAGTTCGACATCGACACCCGCTGTCGGTTCATCCAGCACAAGGATCGGCGGCGAATGCACCATCGCCTTGGCAATCAGCAGACGGCGCTTCATCCCGCCTGACAGCGCGCGGGCATAGGCATTGCGCTTATCCGAAAGATGGACCGCGGCGAGCAGTTCCTCGCTGCGGCGCTGGCTGGCCGGGATGCCATAGAATCCGCCCTGATTCTCCAGCACCTCGAAGGGCGAGAAGAACGGATCGAACACGATTTCCTGTGGCACGATGCCGATGGAACGGCTGGCATTGCGGCGATCGCGATCAATATCGAAGCCCCATATCTCGACGCTGCCGGAAGTCTTGTTGACGAGGCCGGCAAGCGTGTTGATGAGCGTGGATTTTCCCGCGCCATTGGGGCCAAGCAATCCGAAGATCGCGCCTTGTGGCACATCAAAACTTACCCCGTCGAGCGCCAGCTTGCCAGCGGCTTCCGCGCCTTTCGCGCCCTTGGACGGGGCATAGCGTTTGCTGAGATTCTCGATGCGGATGGCAGGCTCTGTCGACATGGCTGCCCCGCATTAGGTGAGCCGCTTGCCGCGCGCAAAGGGAATTGCGCTCGCCCGCTTGTGCGATTATCGGGTGGTCCCCATGATGATCGCACCTCCCGAAGTTCTGCTCGTCGATACCCGCCGCGTCAGCTGTGACGGCGCGAGCGGCATTCGCGGCGGTGCGGGGTTTCGCCCGGCCGCTCTTGGGCATCCGCGAATCTATCTGGAAATCGACGAGCACGGCTATGTCGATTGCGGCTATTGTGACCGGCGCTTCGTATTGAGAGGTGGCCCGGCGGATGGCGCCGATCAGGCAAGCCTGCCCGATATCTCCTCGGGAGCAAGCCCGGCGCGCGGCTAAGGCCCGCAAGTCAGCACGGGTTCAGCGAGATAGCGGCATGGTGCCGTTGCTCGTATTCAAGGAGTTGGTGATGCAACGCCCCGCCCGTGTCTTTCTGATCCCTGCACTTGTTAGCCTGGCTGCTGGCATGGCCCTGCCCGCGCTGGCCAAGGATGAATCCGCCGGTCTCAGCAAGGGTGAGACAGAGCTCGCAAAGCTGCTCGAAGGCCGCGTGGCGGGCGATCCGGTGCGCTGCATTCGCAACCTGCCCAACGAACAGATGCGCACGATTGATGGGACGGCGTATGTGTTTGGCAGAGGAGATGTTATTTACCTCCAGCGTACGCGTAGCCCGGAAGCCATTAGCGGGCGGAACGCGGTTCTGGCCAATCGCTTCAGCGGCTCGCAGCTATGTCGTATGGATGTGGTGACTACTTTTGACCGGTTGACGGGCTTCTTTACTGGAGGTGTCGCGATGGAGGATTTCGTTCCCTATACACGCATCACCAAGACCGCCTCGTCCGAAGGTGCATTACCGTGATAGTCCACGTACTGCTGGCTCTAACCGCGGCAGCGGGCGTTCACGCTCCGGATCCGGCGGACAACAATAAGCCGCCCACTCCAACCAAGGGCGAGGAACAGCTTGCCAAGCTGCTTGAGGGGCGCATCGCTGGCGAGAAAATCGAGTGCATGCCACCCGCCCGCAATCTGCCCAGCCAGACAATACCGCAGACTGCTATTGTCTTCGGCCGCCCGAGCAGCAGCGTCATCTATGTGCAGCGCACGCGGGCACCACAGATGATCGACCGCGACAGCTTTCTGGTTTCACTGTCCGGCCAACCCAACCGGTTCTGCCGGATGGACCAGTTCAATATGGTGGACCGCGTGCTTGGTCTGCCGATTGGTGCCGTCGTGTTCGATCATTTCATTCCCTACACCCGCGCCAAGGGTGATGATTAGCACAGGTGCAAGGACGGCGATTGATTACGCCCTGGCCATCGCATTCATTCTTGCGATGATTTCTTCGGCCTGGAGCATGATCCGGTCGATCAGCTCCTGACAGGTCGGGATGTCGTGGATGAGGCCGGCGACCATGCCGCAGCTCCACGCGCCCTCGTCCATCGCGCCTTCCATCATGATCTTGGGGTAGACGCCCGCGACTTCGGGCAGGATGTCCTGAATGGTGATGGCATCGCCGAGATCCTTCTCCTTCTGGATCAGGCGCTCGACCGCGGCATTATTGAGCACACGCTCGGTGTTCCTGAGCGGACGCATCACGAGACGGGTATCGAGTTCGGATGCTGCGAGGATTGCCTGCTTAACATTCTCGTGAACCGGGGCTTCCTTGGTGGCGATGAAGCGGGTGCCCATGTTCATGCCGGCAGCCCCCATCGCGAGCGAGGCGACGAGGCTGCGCCCGTCAGCCATGCCGCCGCTGGATACGAACGGGATTTCCAACTCGTCCGCCGCTCGCGGCAGCAAGATGAAGTTGGGTACGTCATCCTCGCCCGGGTGGCCGCCGCATTCGAAGCCATCAACGCTGACCGCATCACAACCGATGTCCTGCGCTTTCAGGGAATGGCGCACCGAGGTGCACTTGTGGATCACCTTGATCCCTGCGTCCTTCAAAGGCGGCAGCAGTTCGACCGGATTGCGCCCCGCCGTCTCGACGACCTTTACGCCGCCATTGATCACCGCCTTGAGCAAACCCGGATAATCGGGCGGCGTCAGAGTCGGCAGGATGGTGAGGTTCACACCGAACGGCTTGTCGGTCATATCCTTGCAGCGCGCGATCTCGTTCGCGAGCTTCTCCGGCGTGCCCTGGGTCAGGCCCGTGATGATGCCGAGCCCGCCCGCGTTGGAAACTGCCGCCGCCATCTCGGCGAACCCGACATAATGCATTCCGCCCTGAATGATGGGGTGCTGGATGCCGAACATTTCGGTGATGGCGGTCTTCATGGCGAATGTCTCCCGTAGCAAGATATGCGTTAGACGGAACACAAGCCGATGACGGGCGTGCTGGCAAGAGCGCTTTTGAGAGGGCTTGCACCCGCCCCGCGAAGTCGTAGCGTCAAGGATGGAAAAGGATTTTGGAAGCTTTGAGAACTGCCGCCGTTTTGGGAATCATCGCACTCCTGCTGGGTGCGGCCTGCTGGGCGCGGCAAGGCCCGCTACCCGGCGATGTGGCGATCACGCAAGGCATGCAAGCCCTGCTCGGCACGCAGCCGGGATGGGCTTTCGCGCTCACCAGTAGCGCGGTGTTGCCACTGGTCGCGGCCACGCTGCTGGCCGGAGCGACCCTCGGCTGGTGGCTGCGTGGCGGCTCGGGAGCAGTTGCCACAGTGCTGGCCTACGGACTGGCGTTGCTTGCGGACATGGCATTGCGCGCGGCGGTTTTCGTCGTCCGGCCGGCCGAACCACTGGTGGCGGTGGCCGCACCCTCGGTCTCAAGCGGCCTGCCCTCGACCTTCGGGCTCGTTTACGGGGCGATTTTCGGGGTCGCTTTACTCGCCGGAACCACAGCGGCACGAGCTGCTTGGCTGGTGCGTTTGATAGCCGCGGCCGCGCTGATCACCGGCAGCGGCGCGCGCGTGGTGCTGGGTGGCCACTGGGCCAGCCAGATGATCGCATCAGTCGCGTTCGGCCTGTTACTCGCTCTGCTCGCCGCCGGGGCGACGAGCCGCGCAAGGCGCCTCAGGACCGTATAAACGCGAGCGTAAAGGTCACCGGGACAGCGGGCGAGATCGACGGCAGTTGCGCCAAGGCACGCAACTCGCCCAGTTCATCGGTCAATCCGAACATATCGGTGGTGATGATGATCGGACGCGTGGTGGTGGCAATCACGCGGCCATCACTGACCCGCGCAATCTGCACCTCGGCGGCGACATCAGCCTCCATACCCTTGACAGCAACCTTGGCAGCAAGCGGCTGCACCACCACCTGACCGACTTCGAGCGCGGCAAACTGGGCCGGATCAAGCTGCGCTGTCACCACGGCGGAAGGAAACTCCGCGACCTGGAAGAATATCTCGCGCATGCGTTCGTCGCGAATCTCGACCCCGGTGTTCACCGATGCAAGATCGATCTCGACCCGCGCCGCGCCATCGCTCCCGACAGTTCCGGTAAGCTTTTCGAAGCGATTGGTCTCGGCCACCTCCCCTGCCTTGATCGAAACGTAATCAAGGTGCGAGGCGGCGGTATCAATGGTCCATTCACCCTCGACTGCGGGAGCGGCAGCAGCGGTTTCGCCCGCATCGGTGCTTTCGGGAGCTTGCGAGCAGGCGACCAGCGCCACGGCAAGCGCGACTGAACAGGCGAAGTGGCGAAGCAAGTGAGTCACGGATGAAGGCCCTCGTTGATGGGTATGATCAGCGTGGTAGCAGAAACGCGCAACGCGCGGAAAGGGGGCGCGTGATGACGCTGGTTGCCAATTGCCTTTTATTCCCACTCGATCGTGCCGGGCGGCTTGGAGGTGTAATCATACACCACCCGGTTGATGCCCTGCACTTCGTTGACGATGCGCGTCGCCACGCGCCCGAGGAACCCGGCGTCAAACGGATAGACATCGGCGGTCATCCCGTCGGTCGAAGTGACAGCGCGCAGTGCGCAGACCGAATCATAGGTGCGGCCATCGCCCATAACGCCGACCGTCTTAACGGGGAGCAGC
>JBKBMC010000009.1:0-45792 GCA_046296075.1 Erythrobacter sp.
ATGCAGCAAGCCGCGCCGTCGTTCGTCGCGCACAATTTCGATATCCGCTACGGCCAGAGCAAGGGTGCCGATCACGGCGCCACGATCAGGCGCTGGGCGCGGCTGACAGAGGCGCACGACCTCGATCCCGTCGCCAAGCTGGTGCTGATGGGCGATGTGATGCCCCCGGGTGCGATGCGGATCATGCAGCGCAAGGGTCCGATCAGTTCGATCAACTGGTCGTTCAACGTGCTTGAGCCGGACTCAATGTCGCCCGACGGCTGGTACCTTGCGGAAAATGCCAGTCAGTTTGCTGCTGACGGCTATTCCTCGGAACGGCTCAGGATGTGGGACAGCACCGGGCGTCAGGTGCTTGACGGAATGCAGTGCGTGGCGGTGTTCGGATAGGAGACGGCTGCCCGCACCCTCGCCCGCACCAGTTCAGACGTCATCAAATTGCGGGCGACGTTTCTGCATTTCGGCCATCACCGCCTCGACCTGATTGGGGCTGCGCATGATGGCGTGCTGTTCGATGCTTTCTTCAAGCAGGATCGCATCAGTGCTGCGTTCGAACATCGCCGCCTGCAACCGCTTGGCCGCGCGGATGGCATGCGGGTTCTTGTTGGCGATGGTCCGCGCAATATCCGTGGCCCGATCAAGCGGGTTTTCATCGACATAGGTGGCAAGCCCGAGTGTTTGCGCCTCGGCACCCGAGAACTCGCGGTTGGTATAAATCAACTCGCGCAGCACATCATCGCGCACCAGGCCGCGCCACAAGGCGTAGCCGCCCATATCGGGCACCAGCCCCCACTTGAGTTCCATGATCGCCATGCGCGCTTCGGGATGGACAATGCGGATGTCCGCCCCGCTTGCGATCTGCAAACCGCCGCCAAAACACACCCCGTGCACCGCCGCGATCACGGGTACCGGCAGCTTGCGCCATTGCATCGCCACCTGTTGGGCACGGTTGGCATTGCCATAGGTGCGCTCCGTCAGGCTCGGTTCGTCAGGTGAGGGCTTGCGCGCGAAGTTCGACAGATCAAGCCCGGCGCAGAACGACCTGCCCTCGCCCGAAAGCACCACTGCACGCACGCCCTTCATCCGCTGGAGCACGCTGCCCGCCTCGATGATGCGATCGAACATTTCGGGATCGAGCGCATTCATCTTGTCAGCCCGGATCAGCCGGACATGGGCCACACCGTCCTCGTCCATGGTGATTGCGACCCGTTCATTGGCGGACATGGTGGCAGCAAGCGGCATGACAAAACTTTCCGTGTTCAGAGCGTGATCCAAGTGGTGCAAGAGTGGCTCATGGCCGCGATCAAGTCCAGCCGCAATCAGATGACCAGACGCGGCCCCGGCGATGGCCCGAAGGCGGGGAACCCACTGACGTGTCGCGCAAGCACATGGCCGAGCCCGTGAGCGGCAAGCTTCGCTTGCAGGCGCCGCGCGGCCAGTTCTGCAGTCGCTTGCTCACGGGCCCACGCCATCAACGCCTCGTCCGAAAGCCGACGCTGCGGCTCTCTGGCGAGCCGCCAGAGCAGTTGAAACTCGTGCGGATCAAGACCAAGCCAGCGGTCCTCGACCCGGCCATCGTGATGCAGCAGATCAAGCGTCAGATCGCTGAGCTGCCGAAATCGCGGAAGAGACGTCTCACCGGCAGCGAACAGAGCAGAGCCCGGCGACGCCGTCATGACAAGTCTCCGGGCCACGCCGCAGGATAGGTCAACGGCATCGCCATCAGGCCTTGGCGCTCAGCGCCGCGGCGAGGCGGGGCAAGTCATGGCCGGAACGCCAGTCACGATAGGCTCCAAAGCGGCTGATTCTGACCCGGTGCTGCACAAAGCCTACGAATAGCAGGAAAACCTGACAAAGACCCGGGGCGGCGGCCAGCACGATATGTGCATTGGGAGAAACCTGACCGACCATACCTTTTACGAGATGCGCACTGAACGCGACGACCTGAAAGCCGGTGATCCACAGGGTGTAGGTGCGGTTGGCATTAAGCGCGATCAGCAACCGGCCGGCGAGCGCCAACGCATCGGCCAAACCGAAAAAGAGCGAGAATTTACCGAGGTCTTCTATCCCATCACTGAGCATCTGAAAGGTGAGCGAGGGCGCAACGACGGTGCTTCCGAAAATAATCGCCAGCCCGCGTTCCGGACCGCCGCCCCAGCGCCACATCACCAGCAGCAAACTGATGAAAACGATGTTCTGGATATCAGCAGCATGGGCGCTGATGAACTCAGACATGATGGTATCGCCTAAGGCCCTGATGTGGCGATCGCTCTGGTCGCAGCCATGCAGGTGGCAGGACTTCAGCCATTGGCGAGAACCATATCAGCGGGGACGGGCGCACGCAGGGTAGCATATCGGAGGCGCTTTTGCCTGGACCGGGGGTTCCCAGCCTTTGACAGTTAGCGCGCTTTTGCTGTCGACGACTTCACTGAGAACGACGGCTGCGTTCACGCTCAGAATAACTGTGACGAGAATGCACGCAGCGATCGACAATATCGCAAGGAGGCGGAAGGGAACGGCAAGCTCACCATCAAGGAGTTTTGGCACAAGCTGCGGTTCTTCCGGTGGCGCGGTTGTCCCGCCGGGCAGATGGGGCGCGAGGTCCGCGATAACGAGGCTCCCTGACTCGTCTCGTGCCCATGCCTCAATCAGGGGGAAGCTTTCGGTGATCTGCTTCGCGCTGCCTTCAGCATCCTTGAAAGACGGAGTTGCAGGCTCGGGTTGGGGCCAGCCTTCAGGCGCGTTTCCTTCCGGCAGATCATCACTGCTGCGCCCTTCGGATATACGATAGTTCTCGACCAGTTCGAACAGGCTGCCCGCTGCGTAGATATCCTTGAGCGCGCGAATGTGCTGGTTGATGCGCGATTCAGACACGCCCAGTTCGAGCGCGATAACCTTGATCGGGATACGCCGTTCTATCCGCGCCATGACCGCACGCTGCCGGTCTGTCAGCAGCGGCGTAGTGCTGGGCAGCATGGGCATCTCCTGTCACCGGTTAGTAGGAACTCGGCTTGATGTGACAACATATGACACAAACAACCCGGTGTTTTAATACTCGTAAATACAAAAAGTTGGCGGTTCGTTACGCTGCGGTCGAATTGACCCCGACAGAAGCGAGATAGCGCCGGATGTTGCGCGCCGCCTGCCGCAACCGCTGCTCGTTCTCGACCATCGCGATACGCACATAGCCTTCGCCATTCTCGCCATACCCTACACCGGGAGCCACCGCGACTTGCGCCTCGGTCAGCAATTGCTTTGAAAATTCAAGGCTTCCCATCGATTTCAGGGCCGGCGGCAGCGGTGCCCATGCGAACATCGAGGCCTTGGGCGAAGGTATCTCCCAGCCCGCCCGACCGAATGCTTCGATCATCACATCGCGGCGCTTTTGGTAAAGCTCACGGTTGCTTTCCACGATATCCTGCGGGCCGTTCAAGGCCGCGCAGGCCGCCGCCTGGATCGGCGTGAAAGCCCCGTAATCGAGATAGGACTTCACCCGCGTCAGAGCCGCGATCAACTGCCGGTTGCCAACCGCAAAACCCATGCGCCAGCCCGCCATCGAATAGGTCTTGGACATCGAGGTAAACTCGATCGCCACATCTTTCGCGCCCGGCACCTGCATGATCGAGGGCGTCGGATTGCCATCGTAATACAGCTCGGAATAGGCAAGGTCGGAAACGACCCAGACCTGGTTTTCCTTGGCCCATGCGACAAGGCGTTCGTAGAAAGCGAGATCGACCGTTTCAGCCGTCGGGTTTGAAGGATAGCTCACCACCAGCACCGACGGGCGCGGCACGGTGAAATTGACCGCGCGTTCCAGCGATTCCCAGTAATGTTCATCGGGTGTCGTCGGCACCGAACGGATGGTGGCGCCGGCAATGATAAAGCCAAAGGTGTGGATCGGGTAGGACGGATTGGGCGCCAGCACCACATCGCCCGGCGCGATGATAGCTGTGGCGAGGCTCGAAAGGCCTTCCTTGGAACCCATCGTGACAACCACTTCGGTTTCGGGGTCAAGATCGACCCCGAAGCGGCGGGCGTAGTAATTGGCCTGGGCACGGCGCAGGCCGGGAATGCCCTTGGACTGGGAATAGCCGTGGGCATCAGGCTTGGCCGCGACCTCGCACAGCTTGTCGATGACATGCTGCGGCGGGGGCTGATCGGGATTGCCCATGCCGAGATCAATGATGTCCTGCCCGGCCAGCCGCGCCTGATGCCGCATCGCGTTGACTTCCGCGATCACATAGGGCGGCATGCGCTTCATGCGGTAAAACTGGTCGTTCATGGCGTGTCCTGATCTGGCCGGTGGCGACGCGCGGAATGCTGCGTCTTGTGCAACTCTAAGGCATTATCAGTCGAAGTGGGAAGCCGTTTTCGCTAGAAGAGTTCGGAACAAGGGATTCTCCCGGTGCCCTGACGACAGGGCAAGGGAATAACGGCGGGATAAACGCAGCCATGGCGAATGCGGAAGACAGTAACGAGATCCTGAACGCGGCGCTGGGACAGTTCATGGCGATGCAGGGCGAAGCGATCCGCGACATGTTCGGAACGGGGGCTGGCGGTCTGGCAGGGGCGCAAGGATTTCCTGAAGGGCTCGATCCGGCTGCGCTTTCAGGCGGAATGGCGGAATGGGCAGGCACAGCGGCGCAATTGCAGCAATTATGGCTCGATTTCCTTACCTGGCAGGCCGGAAAGAGCGCGGCAAAAGCGCAAAAAGGCACAAATCTGCTCGATCCCGCGCAGTGGCTCGTGATCTCGCAAAGCATGCTGACGCAGATGCCCGGCGATCTGTTCAAGGCGCAGGGCAAGCTGGTCGAGGAGTCCATGCAGTTGTGGCAGGGCATGGCCGAACGCTTCATCCCCAAGCCGGGCGGCGGAGGGCTGGAGCCTGCCGATCCGACCGGCCTTCCGCGGGCCGACCGGCGATTTGCCGATCCGTCATGGCGCGAAAACCCGGCCTTCCTGCTGATGCACCAGACCTATCTGATGCTGGCGGATTACTTCCGCACCAGCGTGAAAGGCATGACCGATCTTGACCCGGCGAAACGCCAGCAGCTTGAATTCGCCGTATCAGCGCTGGCCGAGGCGATGAGCCCGGACAATTTCCTGCTCACCAATCCGGTGGTGATGAAGCGCACCATGGAAACCCACGGGCAAAACCTTGTGCGCGGGATGCAGCATCTCATCAATGATCTGAAGCGCGGGCAATTGACCCACACTGATCCCGATGCCTTCCGGCTCGGCGAGAACCTCGCCGCCACCCCGGGCAAGGTCGTGTACGAAACGCCGCTCTATCAACTGGTGCAGTACACGCCTTCGACCAAGGAGGTATACGCGGTCCCGCTGATCATCTTCCCGCCATGGATCAACCGCTTCTACATTCTCGATCTGACCCCGAAGAAGAGCTTCATCAAATGGGCGGTGGATCAGGGCATTTCGGTTTTTGTGGTCAGCTGGAAATCGGCCGACGCCAGCATGGCCGATGTGGTGTGGGACGATTACATCCGCGCGCAGATCGAGGCGATCAATCATGTCCGCGCGCGGCTTGATGTGCCCGCTGTTCACACCATCGGCTATTGCGTGGCGGGAACCACCCTCGCGGCGACACTGGCAGTGCTTGCCCGGCGGGGCGAGGCCGACAAGGTGAAGTCTGCCACCTTCTTCACTGCGCAGGTCGATTTCGAGAAGAGCGGCGATCTCAAGCATTTTATCGACGATGCGCAACTGGAGATGATCGGCAAGCTTTCGCCCGAGGGCTATCTCGACGGGCGCTATCTCGCGGCGGCTTTCAATGCGCTTCGCGGCCGCGATCTGATCTGGAACTATGTCGTCAACAATTACCTGCTGGGCGAGGACTATCCGGCCTTCGATCTGCTGCACTGGAACGGCGATGTCACCAACCTGCCTGCCAAATGGCACAATGATTACCTGCGCGATCTGTACCGCGACAATAAGCTGGTGGTGCCGGACGCACTGCAAGCCGATGGCACACCAATCGATCTGACACGGGTGCAGACGCCCTGCTTCATTCAAGCCGGCCGAGAGGATCACATCGCGCCTGCGGAAAGCGTATGGCGGGCAACCCGGCATTTCAGCGGACCAGTCGACTTCATGCTCGCCGGCTCCGGCCATATCGCCGGTGTTGTTAACCCCCCTGCAGCGAACAAGTATCAGTACTGGGTGGGGGACAGCAACGCGCCCTCGCTCGCTGCTTTTGTTGAGAGCGCACTCGAGCATCCCGGCAGCTGGTGGCCGCATTGGCTCGCATGGCTCGAAAGCCAGAGTGCCGAGCGCGTGCCCGCCAGCGGCAAGCGCGCGCCGGGCGGCAAGGGCGATTCCGTGATCGAGGACGCACCGGGACGCTATGTGAAGACGCGGTAATAGATTGTTTTTCAGTATATTTGATCGTCGGTAGCGCACTTATTGTGCGCTGCACAAAAAATGCTTGACTTCGCATCTGCAATGTCTATTTTGTGCAATGCAACATGGGGTAGCCCAAGGACGTGAGGACAATATGGCTGACGAAATCATCAAAGCCGACAACGTGAAGCCCGCCGCACCGGTATCGAAAATCGATGCTGCTGCGGAGAAGGCCTATGCCGAAGCCGCTGCGAAGGTGGTTGAAGCTCCCAAGGCAACGGGCAAGGCTCCGGTCGTGAAGGCCGCTGCGAAGAAGGCAGCGCCCGCGAAGAAGGCAATGCCCGCGAAGAAGGTTGCGGCTGCCAAGAAGGTCGCTGCCAAGCAAGCTGCGCCGAAGAAGGCTGCTGCCACCAAGAAGCCCGCCCCCGCCAAGGCGGCGGCTCCGGTGGCCAAGGCTGCTGCGGTGCTCGCCACCCCCGTCACCACCATTACCAAGCTCAAGGATACCATCATGGCCACTGCCAAGAACACCGATTTCACCGCCACCGCCAAGACTGTGGCTGCCGATGTCCAGACCCGCGTCAAGGGCGCCTATGCCAAGACCGCTGAAGTCGCTGCCGAAGTGACCGAATTCAACAAGGCCAATGTCGATGCGGTCGTGGAAAGCGGCAAGATCTTCTTCGCCGGTGCACAGGGACTGGTGAAGGACAATGTCGAAACCGGCAAGACTGTTATCGAAGTCGTCACCGCAGATGCAAAGAAGATGATGGAAGTGAAGTCGCCGACCGAACTCATGCAGATGCAGGGTGAACTCGCACGCCGCAATTTCGACGCCATCGTTTCCTTCGGCTCGAGGCGCACCGAAGCCTGGGTGAAGCTCTACAACGATGCTTTCGCTCCGATCTCGAACCGCGTGAGCATCGCGACCGAAAAGCTGACCAAGGCTGCGTAAGCCGACAAGTTTCTAAGCCGGGCCTCTCCTCTCTCTCCCAACCCGGCTTATGAAAGCGCGCTGAAAAGCGCAGGGCCGGATGAACCAAAAGCGGTTCATCCGGCCCTTTTTTGTCGCAAACAGGCTGCCCGGCCAGCAAGATCCTTCTGGCGGACGGCAACATTGTCCCTTCAAGTCTCTTGCACACCGGCAAGCGAATCCCATAATGAAGGCTCATGCCCGATAACGCCCCCCCTGCCTTCGCAGAATTCCCTGCTGCGCAAGTCATGCCGCTCGCGCCCATGCTTGCGGGTGACGACGGCAAGGACGCCGACAAGGATGGTGAGGGCCAAGTCGGGGTCGCCACCAAGACGCGGACAAAGCCCAAGAAACCGAGCCAGTACAAAGTGCTGATGCTCAATGACGATTACACCCCGATGGAATTCGTGGTGATGGTGCTGAAGCGCTTCTTCTCGATGGATCTCGAACAGGCCACTCGCGTGATGCTGCATGTGCATCAGCGCGGAGTCGGGGTGTGCGGGATCTACACTTACGAAGTGGCTGAAACTAAAGTGCATCAGGTGATGGATTTCGCGAAGCAGAACCAGCATCCGCTGCAATGCACGCTCGAAAAGGCGTGAAGGAGCGCTTCCGCCCTGCATGAGGTTACCCCACCATCCTGAGCCTGATCGCCCCGGCGAGGGACAGGAAAGCGTATGGGATTATCCGCGCCCCGCGATCTGCGAGCCGAGCGCACGCCACATCCGGATTATCCATCGCGGGCACATGCTGGCGGACACCGCCAGAGCATGGCGCACGCTGGAAACCAGTCACCCGCCAACCTATTACATCCCCACCACCGACATCACGATGGCACACCTTGCCCCCAACCCCCACCGCAGTCTGTGCGAATGGAAGGGACAAGCGCATTACTGGGATGTGACAATCGGCGAAGATCATTTCACCGCTGCGGCATGGAGCTATCCGGCACCCACCCGCGCTTTCGGGCCTATCGCAGGCTTCATCGCCTTTTATCCCGAGCCGTTCGAACAATGCCTCGTCGATGGCGAGCCGATCACACCACAGCCCGGCGGCTTTTACGGCGGCTGGATCAGCCGCCATGAGGCAGGTCCATTCAAGGGCGGGCCGGGCAGCCGGTTCTGGTAGGTGAATTGTGCATCCAGGGCATGACCAGCGCTGATAATGCCGCTATGGCCTTGTTCCCAAGAGGGCTCACCCCCGCGAAGCAACACGACCAACCGTCAATCGACAAGGCGATCAGACCCGCACGTGCTCACGTTCCTGCCCGCTATTGATCGCTATATTCTCCGGCTCGTGGTCGTGCCGATGGTCGGGGTATTTGCGCTCGCCGCATCACTCTTCATGCTCGACAAGATGCTGCGGCTGTTCGATTTCGTGGCGGTCGAAGGCGGGCCAATTGGCGTGGTATTCCGGATGCTTGGCGCGTTGGTGCCGGAATATGCCAGCCTTGCAATCCCGCTGGGCCTGCTACTCGGCATCCTGCTCGCGTTTCGCAAGCTCGCCACCTCAAGCGAGCTTGATGTGATGCGGGCGGTCGGCCTGTCCTACGGACGGCTGCTCCGGGTCCCCTATGCGATCACGCTGGTGCTGGTGGCCATCAATGTGAGCCTCGTATTCTACATCCAGCCGGTCAGCCGCTATTATTACGAACAGCTCGAATATGAACTGCGCTCGGGCGCGCTCGGGGCTTCGATCAAGGTCGGCGAATTCAACAAGCTTGCTGATCGTTTCGCCCTGCGGATCGACGAAAGCGAGGATGATGGCCGGCGGCTGATCGGCATCTTCGCGCGGGTCGCCAACGACAAGGGGCAAGTGCTTTCGATCAGCGCGCGCGAGGGGCGCTTCCTTGCCACCAGCGACAGCCCCGATACGATTATCCTGCGTCTGACCGAAGGCACCATCATTCAGGATACCGGCCTCAAGGAAAACGGCGCGAGCCCGCGCGTGCTCTCATTCAGCCGTCATGATCTGCCAATCGACCTGCCCGCCATTGAGCAATTCCGGGCACGCGGCGATTCCACCCGCGAATATATCCTGCCCGAATTGCTGCGGATCAGCTGGAATGATGCAACCGCTCCTTCGCAGCGCGATGCCGGACAAGCGACCTTCAACTATCGCCTCGTCGAAATCGTGATGATGCTGCTGATGCCGCTGTTGGCGGTGGCACTGGCGATCCCGCCCAAACGTTCGACCAGCGCGCTCGGCGTATTTGTCTCGATTGTGATGGTGGTCGCCTATCACAAGGTGAACCAGTACGGGGAGGATGTCGCTGCGCTGGGGCGGGTCGATCCGATCATTGCGCTGTGGGTGCCGTTCGTGCTGTTCGCAGTGCTTATCATCTGGATGTACACGCGGGTGGCGCATGTGCCGGGCGGCCAGCCGATCGGAGCGCTCGAAACCGCTGCGAGCAAGCTTGGCAAGCGGCTTGGCAAGCTGTTCGCGCGCCGCAGGGGGCATTATCAGCCAGTGCTGCGCGATGGCGAAGCCGGTCTGGCCGCCGAGGCTGCGGAATAGGGCTGGCCTGACCGATGAATCTCGATTTCTTTCCCTCGCGCACCCTGACGCTTTATCTTGCCAAGGTGTTTGCCGCGCGCATTCTGGCGGTGCTGTTCCTGCTGGTGCTGGTGCTGCTGGCGCTTGATCTGCTGGCAACGACCGGCAAGATCCTCGAAGCGCCCGGCAACGGACAGGCGGAAATCCTCCGCTACGCCGGGCTGCGATTGCCGCAGCTGGTGGCACGCTTCCTCCCCTACTCGGTGCTGCTGGCGACGCTGATCACACTCGTGACGCTGAACCAGAACAGCGAAGTGGTGGCGATGAAGGCCGCGGGCCTTTCCGCCCATCAGGTGCTCGCACCGCTGCTGCTGACGGCAGCGTTGGTTGCGCTGCTCAGCTTTGGCTTCAACGAACGTGTCGTGACGCGAGCCAATGCCACGCTCAACGCGTGGGAGCGCAGCGGGTTTGGTCCCGCGCCGCCATCAAGCGATGTGCGCGCCAACATCTATCTGACAGATGGCACCAATATTCTTGCAGCCGCCAGCCTTGTCGGGCGCGGCGGCACACTCGAGATGACGGGGGTGACATGGTATGCACGCGGGCCGGGTGGGATCATCCGCGAACAGATCAAAAGCCCCCGTGCAGTCTACGCCGCACCCGGCTGGCGGCTGGAAAGCCCGGTGCGGTTCGATGTGGCGAGCGCATTATCGACCCCGCTCGACACCCTTGTGGTGGGCGAGGCGCTGACGCCCGAACGGATCGATCTGCAAGCGGTCGATGCCGATGCACTTGGCTTCTTCGAGCTGCGCGGCACCATTGATGCGTTCGAGGCGGCGGGGCGTCGCACCTCGGAATTGCGCGCCAAGTGGTGGCACCGCATTTCGGGGCCGCTCTCGGCGCTGCTGATGCCGCTGCTCGGGTCAATCGCCGCTTTCGGGCTGGCGCGGTCGGGGCAATTGTTTGTGCGCGCGATCATCGGCATGGCGCTGGGCTTTGCCTATTTCGTCGTCGATAATGCGGCCCTCGCGATGGGCAATTTCGGGGGCTATCCCCCCTTGTTGGCGGCATGGGCGCCTTTCGTGCTGTTCCTGCTGGTGGGCGAGACCGTGCTGATCCGGACGGAGGAATGAGCGTTTGGTCGCTCAGGCTCGCCCGGCCCGACGATGCCGCATCCATGCCGGCAATCGAGCGCGCAGCAGCGATTGCCTTTGCCGGTGAGCCGGGGATCGATCCGGCCCGCACCCGCTCGCAGGATGACTTCGCCCGGCTGATCCGCAAGGGTCACAGCCTTGTCGCCCATGTGGGCGAGACCATGGCGGGGTTTCTGGTGGCCGAGCCGTTCCGGCGGGAACTCCACATCTGGGAGATGGATGTCGCGCCCGCCTATCAACGGCGCGGGATCGGTGCAGGACTGGTGCGCGCGGCGATGATCGATGCGCGCAACACCGGGTTCAAGGCGCTGACCCTGACGACCTTTCGTGATCTGCCATGGAACGGGCCGTTCTATGCCCGGCTCGGGTTCGAGGAAGTCACTGCACTTGATGCCCACCTGCGACTTGCGGGCGAGCTGGCGAACGAAGTGGACGACGGATTGCCCGCCGACCGGCGCTGCGCGATGATCTGCTTTCTGGATTAGGCCGGAAGGCCTATCCCCGCCGCCCCATCGTGCTGCGCGCGATCCGCCCTACCAGCACCAGCATGCCGGGATGGTTGGCGCCTTCATAGGTCGAGCCATCGCCCAGCTCGCGCGCAAGGCGGCGATGGGCTTCGGGCAGATCGTGATAGGGCATCGAGGGCATCAAGTGGTGCAGCGCGTGATAGCGCAGGCCCACCGGCGCCCAGATCTCGGCGGCGAGGCCGGGCGGCGGCACATTGACGCTGTCGAGGAACTGCGCGGTCACCGTCATGGGTTCGCCTTCGTTCTCCCACAGATGCGCCACCAGCGTGCGCAGCTGGTTGAGAACAGCGGTGAACGAGAAGATCGCCAGCGCGATCAGCAAAGGCCGCCAGCCAATCAGCAAAGGGCTTGCCAGCAAGGCAATCGCCCACACGCTCGCCAATGCTTCCTGCCAACGCACGCGGCGGGTAAAATCACCTTCGGGCGGACGACGACGGAACTCCGGATTGATCGAGAGCGCGGAAAAGCGTTCCCACACGAAGGTCCGCACCGCCGGGATCAGCGCGCCGAGCGGGACAAGCACCGCAAATCGCACCACCAGAGCAACCGGCGCAAGCAGCGCGACCAGCACGAAGGCCGGCAGGCTCCACGGCTTCATCAGTGCCAGCGGGAGATATTCGGGATCTTCCACCGTGCCATATTGCGTGCGCTTGTGGTGGATGGTGTGGACGCCTTCGTACATGAAGCTCGGCGTCAGCATCGGAATGCCAACCAGCAGGTTCCAGCCCGTTCGGAAACCCGGCAGTGCATCACGGTGGATATGCGTGAGTTCATGGATGAACATCAGCGCACGATAAAGCGCCAGCGCCGCTACCAGCCCCGCTGCAAACTGCACCGGAAAATTGTTGCTCAGGATCGCGGTAGCGATCCCGGCATAGCCGATCCCCGCCGACAGCAGCATGTCCGGCCAATAGATGCCGGGCCGCGCTTCGCCGAGCCCCTTCGTCAGATCGCGTGCGGCACGCAACATGTCCTTGTCGTCCACGCTCTGGAAAGCGGCACGGGTCGCGCGGACAGGGGCGGCCTTGTGGGCAGCCGTCGCGGCAGGAAGGGATTGTGGCATTGTCATGATCGTGAACTTTTCAACAATTCGGCCGTGCTCTTAGCCCAGATCGCACAGCCTTGCCAAACCGAGTGTGGTGATGACAGTGATCGAGGCGCTTGCGCCTGTCGCCAACACGCGACACAGACGCATTGATCAAACGCAATACGGGACGAGACGCTTGGCAGACGCACCCCTTAACGCCGCAGACATAGGAATTGTGCCCGTCAGCGACAAGCGCGGGCGGGCGCGTTTTGTCGATCTGGGGCGCGCCTTTTCCGACCGGCTGCCGCATTTCGTGCCGCAACTGCGCAGCGAGCAGCTCGAACTGATCGATCCGGCGAAAAATCCGTTCTTCGGCCACGGGCGCGCGCAATTCTTCATCGCGACCCGCGGCGGCCGCGATGTTGGCAGGATTTCCGCCCACATTGATGAACTCGCACTCGCCATGCCGGCGGAACAGGGATTCGGGCCCGGCACCGGCTTTTTCGGCTATTTCGATGCCAGCGACGAAGCCGTCGCCCATGCCCTGCTGGCCGCCGCCGAGGCTTGGCTGCGCGCCGAGGGGATGCAGCGGATGCTCGGCCCCATTTCGCTGTCGATCTGGGAAGAACCCGGCTTGCTCGTGCGCGGACAGGATCATGCGCCGATGATCATGATGGGCCATCATCCCGCCGATTATGGCGGCTGGATCGAAAGTGCGGGGCTCGGCCGTGCGCAAACCCTGTTCACCTATGAGCTCGACATCAGTACCGAATTCCCTCCGCTGGTGCAGCGCATTGTCAAATCGGGGGAGCGCAATGCCCGCATCAATGTGCGCCGGGTCGATAAATCGCGCTGGGATGATGAAGTCGCGATCGTGCTGGGCATCCTGAACGATGCATGGTCGGATAACTGGGGCTTTGTCCCCTTCACGCCTGCTGAAGTGGCCTATGCAGGCAAGAAGCTGCGCCCGATCATCTTTGAAGAACTGAACATGATCGCCGAAGTCGATGGCAAGCCTGTCGCCTTCATGCTGACCTTCCCTGATATCAACATGGTGCTCGCGAAAATCCGCGGGAAGCTGTTCCCGTTCGGCTGGTTCCATCTGCTGCGCTGGCTGCGGCATCCGCGCGGCGCGGGGATGCGCGTGCCCTTGATGGGCGTCGTCAAGGAGCTACACAACACGCGGCTCGCCAGCCAGCTTGCTTTCATGATGATCAGCGCAATCCGGCGCGAGGCGCATGGCACCTTCGCATCGACGCGGGGCGAGCTTGGCTGGGTGCTGGAAGACAATCAGGGGATGGTCGCCATCGCCGACACCATCCAGAGCAAGATCAACCGCGAATATGCAATTTATGAAAAGGCGATCGGTTGACGGGCAGCACGCTTGCGGTCCGCCACGCTGGCACTTCAAGAAAAAAGGCCTCCACTCGGATGGAGTGGAGGCCTTTCGGGATCGTATCACCAGCCGCTTGGACGGGAGGGGGGTCTCGGCGGTGACAAAAGCTAAATGCGCTTCCCTAACGTCAGTTCCCGGGCGCCTGAAAATTTTTTCACCCTGCAAACGGCGCTGGGCCTATGGCTCGCGATGATGCCAGCGTAAGGCGGAAAGGTGGAACCACACCGGCCATCCGGCTGTTGCCACACCACGTCCCCATCTCTTGATTCCCCAAGCGGAGCAAAGCCCATGTCTCTCGGTCAACAGGTTGCCAGCCAGCTGCCCTTTCTCAGGCGCTATGCCCGCGCGCTGACCGGCTCGCAGACCAGTGGCGATGCACGGGTGCGCGCGCTGCTCGAAGCGTCATTGCGGGATGCGACCTTGCGCAGCGCGATCAGCGAAGGAAGAGTCGGGCTGTATCGTGCCTTCAGCAGCCAGTGGGCCGCCCGCAGCGACGAAGACGCCGGAACAGCAAGCGCCGCAAGCGAGCATGAGGCGGGCGCGCAGGCCCGGCTTTCAACCATCACCAGCACCGCTCGGCAGGCATTGTTGTTGACGACACTCGAAGAGTTCTCGGCCAGGCAGGCCGCCGAAATCCTCGGCCTGTCAGCGGAACAGGTGAACGCGCTGGTCGCCGAAGCAGTCGCCGAGATTGAGCGCGAACAGGCGACCTCGGTGCTGATTATCGAGGATGAACCGCTGATCTCGATGCAGCTTGAAGATCTTGTCGGATCGCTCGGCCACACGATTTTCGGCACGGCGGCGACCCGCGCACAGGCGCTTGAGGTGCTGGGCGACAAGGTGCCGGGGCTGGTGCTGGCGGATATTCAGTTGGCCGATGGCTCATCAGGGCTCGATGCAGTCGATGATATCCTCGCGATTGCCAGCGTGCCGGTGATCTTCATTACGGCCTATCCCGAACGCTTGCTGACGGGCGACCGGCCCGAGCCGACCTATCTCGTCACCAAGCCATTTCAGGAAGCGACCGTGCGGGCGGCGATCAGTCAGGCGCTGTTCTTCGGATCGAGCAGGCCGTTGGGTTAAGGTTTGGGCTAAGGTTTCGGACCTCCCACCCGGCCACCAACGATACCATCAGGCTATGCTGGCCGGGTGGGGAGACGGGGTGGGAGTTCTGCGGCGTGCGGATGCGCGCCCGAAATTACGCCCTGATCCGGAAATCCCCGCGCCGCCGCACCGGCACCCGCATCACGCAGGTCACGCCTTCGGGCGCGAAATCCAGCCTTACCGGCCGGCGCAATTCATGAGCGACGATCTTCTCGATCAACTCGGTCCCGAACCCGCGCCGCCTCGTTTGCGCTACCGGCGGCCCGCCGCTCTCGCGCCAGGTGATTTCGGCAAGACCTTCCTCGACCATCTCCCAGCTGACCGCGATGGCCCCGCCCGGCACGCTGAGCGCGCCATACTTCGCGGCATTGGTGGCCAGCTCGTGCACCGCAAGGCCAAATGACAGCGCATCATTCGGCGCCAGTTCGACGGGCGGGCCTTCGATCGTCACAACCTGCTCGGAAGTTGTGCGGCAATGCTGCAGTTCCGCTTCGATCACCGCGCGGATCGGCGTGGTGCCCCAGTCGGTGCCGGTCAGCAGATCATGGGTCGCCGACAGCGCCCGGATGCGCCCTTCCAGACTGTCGGCAAATTCATCGAGATCATCGGTGCGCCGCCGCGTGAGCGAAAGGATCGAAAGCACGTTTGCCAGTGTGTTCTTGACCCGATGGTTCAGCTCGCGCGAGAGCGAATTGCGGATCGAATGCTGTTCTTCGAAAAAGGCAAGCCGTTTCTGATCCTCGTAAGCTTGCTGGGTCAGCAGCCGCGCCAGCAGCATCAGCAGGCTGGCGAGCGCAAGGCCGAAGAACAGTGTCACCATTGAAAGCGGCGCGAGCATTTGCGGGCCAGCCGCCTCGACCACCAGCAACAGCTTGCGATTGGCAATCGTCACTTCCTGCGCAATGCGTTCCGTCCCGCCGCCAGACAGCGAATGGGCAACCAGCAAGTGATTGGTGCTGGCCTCACCATCATAAAGACGCACGCCAAGTGTGACCTTGCCACTGGAACCGACGGCAGAATCAAGGAATGTGCGCGCGTTGAACGGGGCATAGACAAAGCCACGCAGCGCCCCCTCGCCACCCGCCGCGGGAGGGGGCGCGAATACCGGCATGAAAATGATGAACCCCGGCGCATAGCCGCCCGCGCTTTGCGCCACCTGGATACGGCCCGAGGTGACGGGGCGGCGCAGCCGCGCGGCCTCGTCCATCGCGGCGGCACGCACGGGATCAGAATACATGTCATATCCGAGCGAACGCTGCCCCGCAGCGCTGCGAGGAGCCACCATCATCACCGGTGCAATGCGCGGCTTGGTATGGCTGGCTGGCGGCCGGACTTGCGGGAAATCAGGCCGGGTGCGGCGGGCTTCGGCCACGAGGCGCGGCAAATCTTCCTTGCTGGTGACAGCGATCCAGCCCACCCCTTCGGCCCCGCGCACCCCGACAGCAAGTTGCAGGGTGGCAACGAAGTTTTCGAACCGCTGCGGCGAAACTTCCTCGAGTGCCGAGAACAGCGCCGATCCCGCCCGCAAGTAAGCGGAAAAACTGTTGCCCCGCCGATCGAGCGCAGCGGCGATCCCTTGCGCATATTCGCGCATTTCGGCGCGTTCACGGGTACGGGCGTTGCTTTCGATGGCAAAGACGCTGACCAGCGTGATCGCGGCAATCGTGATGAAAATCACCAGCGGCACCGCGCGCGGATAGTCGATCAGCCAGCGCCGCGCCCTTCCTCCGGCAGGCGGCGCGATCACTGCCGCCGTCTCGCGGCCGGACGGGACTGAAGAAGGATGCGCCTCGTTCATGGGCAGTATCGCGGTGCCTTTCCTGACAAGCCTGTCTGCCAAGCGGAACCAAACACATGGCGCATCGTTCCGCGTGCGTCCATGTCTTGCTGGCCTTGTTGCGATGGACAACGCGGGCCGATCGGTCCAAGGTCGGCAAGGAACGGGCGGGATCAAGGAAGACTTAAGCGCTTATGGCCTCTGATGGCTCAGACAAATTTCCGCACGAAGCGGGCTCGGGCATGGCGCGGCGACGCAGCGCTGCCAAGGCAACGCCGGAATGGGCTGACGGGCTGAAGCAGCTTTATGATGCGGTGGTGGAAGAAGATCTTCCCGACCAGTTCCTTGATCTTCTTGCGAAGCTCGATGAACAGGAGATGCCGCCGCAGGGTCGGGGAGGTTCATCGTCCTCCGGCCAGGGCGATGCCCGATGAGCGACAGCGATCCGGCCACGCCGCTGCGCAGCGCGCAGGAAAAGGCCGATTTCAAGCGCGAATTGACTGCCGTGGTGCCACATCTGCGCGCCTTTGCCCGCGGGCTGTGCGGGCGGCCCGATATGGCCGATGATCTGGTGCAGGAAACCATGCTGAAGGCATGGGCCGCGCAGGACCGGTTCGAGCCGGGCACGTCGATGCGCGCATGGACCTTCGTGATTTTGCGCAATGCCTATCTCACCGATATGCGGCGCAACCGGTTTCGCGGCGAGTACGACGAAGGCGTCGCCGAACGTATCCTGACCGCGCCTGCCGGGCAGGAAGAACCGATCCACCTGTCCGATCTGCACCGCGCGTTGTTGACCCTGCCGCCCGAGCGGCGCGAGGCGCTGCTGCTGGTGGGCGCTGGCGGGTTTTCCTACGAGGAAGCGGCGGCCATCTGCGGCTGCGCCGTCGGCACGATCAAGAGCCGTGTTGGCCGCGCCCGCGCCGCGCTCTCGGAAATGCTGGCGAGCGGCAATATCCCGCAACGTTCGGTCGATGACGCGACCGCCCACCGCGCGATCCTTGAAGAACTGGATGCGGTGTCGGGCGGCTACATGGGCGCACCCGATGATGGCGACGACGATTATTGACTTCACATAAAGGCAAAGCCCGCCGCACGCTGACGTGCGACGGGCCTTGCAGGATCGTCCGGACGAGTGGTGGTTACGCGTAGGTCCACACCGTGCCGCGCGCGAGGTTTTCACTCGCAAATGCCCAGTTCAGCTTGTTCTCGACCACCGCATCAAGATAGCTCGGGCGCTTGTTCTGGTGATCGAGGTAATAGGCGTGTTCCCACACGTCGAGCACCAGAAGCGGGTTGAAACCGCTATCGGCCAGCGTGTCAGCATCGTGGGTTTCCTCGATGGAAAGCTTACCGTCCTTCTCGGCGAGCCAGACCCAGCCGCTGGCAAAGTGGCCGACGCCGCGATCCTTCAACTGCTGCTTGAGCGAATCGACCGAACCGAACGCCTCGTCGATCTTGGCAGCGAGTTCCGCCGAAGGCGCAGTGGTGGCGGGTGCCATCGAATGCCAGTAGAACGCGTGGTTCCAGGTCTGGGCTGAATTGTTGAACAGGCCCTGATTGGTCCCGCGCGAGGCGGCAATGATCGCTTCGAGCGATGCATCGGCATGGGCCGTGCCTTCGATCGCCGCATTCATCTTGTCGACATAGGTCTGGTGATGCTTGCCGTGGTGGAACGACAGGGTCTCGGCCGAAATGGCGGGAGCCAGTGCATCATCGGCATAAGGCAGGGGAGCGAGTTGGAAAGCCATGGATTCCTCCGGATTGGGGCAGGGATGATGAAACTCTAACGAGAATGCATGTCGGGTGACATGGTTGCGGTTTCAAGCGCGATTTACGCCGCCTGATGACTTTCTCGTAACGTCCGGTCAACCGCGCTTGTGACAGCAACGTTCATGGTAACGTTGCCGAGCGTGCGCATGAGATCAGGCAGCATCTCGACTGCGACCAGCAGCGCCAGCGGTTCGACAGGAATGCCCATTGCCAGTGCGATCGGCCCGATCGAGACGACAAAGCTGATCGAACCGGGCAGGCTGACCGCTGACAGGCTGATGATGCTCGCAACCAGAATGCCCGCAACGGCAATAGCGAAAGGCACCTCGATCCCCGCCAGCGCCGCGATGTAATAGACCACGGCAAGGTTCATCGCGGCACTGGTCGCCCGGAAGATCACCACTGACAGCGGCAGCACGAATTCGGCGGTCGACACCTTGAGCCCGAGCCGCCCGGCGCTGTCGAGCATCGCGGGCAGGCTGGCGAGCGAGCTTTGCGTAGAGAGCGCAACCGCCTGCGCCGGCAGGACCGCCCCTGCAAACCGCACGAGGCCGGTGCGCCCCAGCCCTGCCGCGATGGCATAGGCGAGGACGAGAATAAACGTGCCCATCGCCGTCACGCTCAGCACATAATGCCCGAGCGCGGCAAAGGCCCCGCCCCCGCTCTGCACCCCGACCCCGAAAGCGAGCGCGAATACGCCGACCGGCGCAATCGCGAGCACCCAGCCGATGATCAGCAGCATGACATTGCCGATCGCGTGGAAAAAACCGAGCAGCCGTTCCGACTGGTCAGCCGGCAGGCGGGTGATGGCGACAGCGAACATCACGAAGAACAGCGTCAGCGGCAGCATGGCGGTTTCGGCAGCGGCCGCGAAGATGTTGGGCGAAACGAGCGAGGCCATGAAATCGAGCACCTTGGGCACCTCGCCCACATTTTCGGGCGTTTGGGCCAGAAATGCGCCCGCGCCTTCCGGAACGGGAAAGGCCTTGAGCAGCGCCGGCATGGCGATGGAGGCAAATGCTCCCCCGCCCAATTGCACCGCGACCATGATGAGCAACATCCGCCGGGCAACCGTGCCGACCCGCGCGGCAAGGATCATCTGCACCAGCCCCAGCACCAGCAGCGCAGCGACCAGCGGGATGATCGTCATCTGCAAGGCACGCAGCCACAGCCCGCCGATAAGTCCGGCCAATTCGCTGGCCCAGCCAGGCGCGCCCAGTGCTGCCCCAACGATACCGGCCACCAGTCCGGTGATCAGCGCGGCAAAGGTCAGCGCGACGGGGAGCCGGATCGATACCAGCGCGAACCTGCCTGCCTCCGCCGTGCCGGGGTTGTCCTTGTCCTGCAATGCCGTGTCCTTTGTGCGGGCAGCACGCCCTTTCCTTTGCGCGATAACCGCGCCACAAGCAGGGCACAATCACACAAGCACTATCCGGGGGCACACAAAGTCTATGGCGCGCAAGTTCTTCGGCACTGATGGTATTCGCGGGCGCACCAATGCCGGCGTCATGACGGCGGAAATGGCAATGCGTGTCGGGCAAGCCGCTGGCACTTTTTTCGTGCGCGGCGGGCATCGCCACCGCGTGGTGATCGGCAAGGATACCCGGCTGTCGGGCTACATGATGGAAAGCGCGCTGGTGGCGGGCTTTACCAGTGTCGGCATGGACGTGATCATGACCGGCCCCTTGCCGACCCCCGCGATTGCCCTGCTGACGCGGGAAATGCGCGCGGATCTGGGTGTGATGATTTCCGCCAGCCATAACCCTTACGCGGATAACGGCATCAAGCTGTTCGGCCCCGACGGCTTCAAGCTGTCGGATGAGGCGGAGGCCGAAATCGAACGCCTGCTGGAAGGCCCGGCGACTCTTGCCCCGGCGGAAAAGATCGGGCGCGCGCGCCGGATCGAGGATGCGCGCGGACGCTATATCCACGCTGTCAAGCAATCGGTGTCGTCCGAAGTGCGGTTTGACGGGCTGAAAGTGGTCGTCGATTGCGCACATGGTGCGGCCTATCAGGTGGCGCCGCTCGCGATCTGGGAGCTGGGCGCGGATGTGATCGCGATGGGCGTCACCCCGAATGGCACCAATATCAACGACGGGGTCGGCTCCACCGCGATTGGTGCCTTGCAGGAACGCGTGGTCGCGGAAGGCGCGCATATCGGCATTGCGCTTGATGGCGATGCTGATCGGCTGATCGTGGTCGACGAGAAAGGCCATGCCGTCGATGGCGATCAGATCATGGCGGTGATCGCCACCCGTATGCATGAAAAAGGCGCGCTGCGCGGCGGCGGGATTGTTGCCACAGTGATGAGCAACCTTGGCCTCGAACGCTATCTCGCTGCGCAAGGCCTCACTCTGGCGCGCGCCAAGGTGGGCGATCGATATGTCCTCGAAATGATGAAGGCGGGCGGGTTCAACGTGGGCGGCGAGCAATCGGGCCACATGATCCTGCTCGACCACGCGACGACCGGCGATGGCACCGTGGCGGCGCTGCGCGTGCTGGCGAGCCTCGTGCGGTCAGGCAAGCCGGCCAGCGAGCTGCTCCATGCCTTCGATCCGGTGCCGCAGCTTTTGAAGAACGTGCGCTATGCGGGCGGCAAGCCCTTGGAGAACGCAGCGGTGCAAGCCGTGATCGCCGAAGCCGAAAGCAAGCTGGCCGGCAAGGGCCGCCTTGTGATCCGCCCTTCCGGCACCGAGCCGCTCATCCGGGTGATGGCCGAGGGCGATGATGCCGCGCAGGTGGAGGCCGTGGTGGCGCGGATCTGCGCTGCGGTCGAGGCGGCGGCTTAGGAGATATCGCGCAATGCTCGAAATGCGCCCCGATTGCGAACGCTGCGGCGTCGATCTGCCCGCCGAGGCCGCTGGCGCCTTCATCTGCTCGTTCGAATGCACCTTCTGCGCGCCCTGCGCGGAAGGCCTTGATGATCGCTGCCCCAATTGCGGCGGCGAATTGCTCGACCGCCCGACCAGAGCCAAGGCGCTCCACGCGAAGTTTCCGCCTTCAACGGCACGCAGGTTCAAGGGGTAGGCGTGCAAGCCAGCGTCCGCTTTGACCGGCTCGGCAAAAAAAGCTGCCATTCGGCTTGCGACCCCAAAGTGGTCAGAAAGTTTCAGTTGACCAGCACGGCCACATCGACATCGCCTGCCCAACCGGGATCGGTTTTTCGTTCGTTGCGGGCCTCTTCAACCCACGATGCAAAGTCACTGAGAAAGTCGCGAATGTCGTCTGAAGGGTCGCTGATGACCACCCGATAAGGGGGCTGCACGCGGTTGAGTTCAACGTGATAAATCATTGTTTCCAGAAAGGCGTCAGCGTTTCGTCCATGCCATTCAACGCTGCCCAAGGCATCAGCAAGAGCGTCGTAGAAGTCTTGCTTCGTGCGCCAGTTCTTCCCGCTCAAGTTGATCGTTTGCATCCCGGCATTCTAGGCACCTTCTATGGAGGAGCAATGGCAAGAATCCACCCACTTGCGGCCATGAGCGGCCCTCCCGTCCCCTCCTGAAAGCCGCCGTCCTGCACGGCGACCTGCAAAAACCATCCCCGTGCGCCTGCGCTCTTGCTATGGGGCTTGCCATGACCAGCAATCCCCCCCCATCCACCCCGGCGCGCACCCCGCCCCGCATTCTCAGCATCGCCGGTTCCGATTCGTCGGGCGGCGCTGGGATACAAGCCGATATCAAGACGATCACCATGCTCGGCGGCTATGCGATGAGCGCGATCACCGCAGTCACCGCGCAGAACACGGTGGGCGTACAGGCCATCGCGCCGATGGCAGGCGAAGTCGTCGCCCAGCAGATTACCGCCTGCCTTGATGACATCGGCGCCGATGCGATCAAGCTCGGGATGCTGCATGATGCCGATATCATCGCCCACACTGCCCGTGCGCTGGAAGGTGTAAGCGCACCCATGGTGCTTGATCCGGTGATGATCGCTACCAGCGGCGCCGCGCTGATCGCTCCCGATGCGATTGCGGCGCTGCGCGAGACACTTTTCCCGCGCGCCACGCTGATCACTCCCAATCTGCCCGAACTCGGTCATCTGCTTGGCCGGAGTATAACGGATTCGAGCCAGATGGCCGAGGCCGCCGAGGAACTCGCGCAGATGACGGGTGCCGCAGTGCTCGCCAAGGGCGGTCATACGGCGGATGCGCGCGTTATCGATGTGCTGTTCATGCCCGGAGCGCTGGGCGAAGGCGCGCGCGCGGTGCAATTCGATCATGCGCGGATCGATACCCCGCACACCCACGGCACCGGGTGCACGCTCTCATCCGCGATTGCCACCCTGCTCGGCCACGGCCTGCCGCTGGAACATGCGGTGCGGCTGGCCCGGCAATTCGTGCTCGAAGCCATCCGCGCTGCCCCCGGCTTTGGCGCGGGTAATGGCCCGCTGGGACACCAAGCTGTGAGGAAGCTCGCTTAGTCTTCCAGCTCGTAGAAGGCGGCGATGTGTTCCCACGCCTCCTCCGCCGTCTCGCACCAGTGGAACAGGTCGAGATCCGCCTTGGAGATGGTGCCTTCCTCGGCCAGAGCTTCGAAGTCGATCACCCGCGTCCAGAAATCGCGCCCGAACAGCAGGATCGGGATCGGCTTCATCTTGCCGGTCTGGATCAGGGTCAGCAGTTCGAAGAATTCATCGAAAGTGCCGAACCCGCCGGGGAACACCGCAACCGCCCGCGCGCGCAGCAGGAAATGCATCTTGCGCAGCGCGAAGTAATGGAACTGGAAGCTGAGATAGGGCGTCACATAGGAATTGGGCGCCTGTTCGTGCGGCAGGACAATATTGAGCCCGATGCTCTCGCTGCCGGCATCGCTCGCACCGTGATTGCCCGCTTCCATGATCGACGGCCCGCCGCCGGTGGTGACAACAAACTGCCGCTTGCCATCCTCGATGATCGCCTTTTCGCTGACCATGCGGGCCAGCTGATAGGCTTCATCGTAATACTTCGCCTTGTCGGCAAGCCGCGCCGCGACTTTCTGTTCGTATGCGCTCTTGTCCTTGGCGGCGTCGACCATTGCCGCTGCTTTGGCGGGCGTGGGAATGCGCGCCGAGCCGTAGATCACCAGCGTCGAACCGACGCGGGCTTCATCCAGCAACATTTCGGGCTTGAGCAGTTCAAGCTGGAAGCGGATCGGACGCAATTCATCGCGCAGCAGGAAATCGGTGTCGCGAAAAGCCAGCTTGTAGGCGGGATGCGCGGTCTGCGGTGTGCGTTCGGGCGCCTGTTCGGCGAAGCGGGATTCTTCACCCGCGCGGTAGAACTTGCGGGCCTTGAGATCGTGATCGGATGGATTGTCAGTCATTGCCAAGGCCCTAGGCGGGCGGAGGCGGCGCGGCAAGACACTTGGCGTCGATCACCCAGACTTGCGGCCCTTGGTAAAGCGCGCAGCGACCAGCCGTACCCTGCAAGGCCGATGGCCCGCGCGCCAGCGCTGCCTCGCCGGCTGTCACCTCAGCCAGCACCACACCCTCGTAATCGTCCGGAACCGTGCCGGATTCGAGAAACGCGCGGTCAACCAGCATTACATCCAGGCGCTCCTCGCGCACGAAGCGCGCCAGTTCCGCCACATCGGGCGTGCTTGCAGCAGCCAACGTTGCTGTAAGGCGGCGGTTGATCTCGTTGAAATAAGTGAGGTGATAGGGGATCGCATGCTCGATAGTCACATGCGTGGCCCGCCCCGTCACGGCGGGAACGAAGTCGAGATCGCTGCTCAAGCCGCCGACCCGCAGATCGCGTGGGGCAGCCATGATCCAGTCGATCGCACCGGGATCAAGCGGGCGGCGGATACCCGGCGTCGGCGTGGCAAAGGACACCGCGAACAGCGCGAGCAGAACAGGCAGGGCAAAGCGCGCACGACCCGCGCCTTCCTGCGCGCGCAGTCGCTGATCGAGCCACAGCCCGAGCATCTGTCCGATCGCCATGAATTCAAGAATGCTCAGCACCCGCTGCGGATAGCGGGCGGGCAAATGCAGCTTGAAAGCGAAGATCGTCGCCACGCCCCACCACGCAACACCGGCGACCGCCGCCCACAGGTAGATAATGTCGGGCGAACGGGCTGCGCCACCCCATTCGCGCATGGCCGCCCGCCCGCCGAGGAACAGCAACGGCGTCAGGAGCAGCAAGTTGAACACAGTTGCCCAGCGGCTCGCCCAGCAGGGGAAGATTTCGGGCAGGACCCCGACGCGGGCTGAACACAGCCACGCCGAAGCGCCTTCCATCGGCACGATCGAACTGCGCCCGCCCGGTGTTCCGAGATTGGGCATGGTGAGCGCATCGGCGATGGAGATTACCGGCTCCCAGCGGCTGACTTCGCCCGGCAGAAACGCAATCGGCGCGCCGACTGCCAGTGTGGCGGCCAGCACGGTGGTGATGGACTGCCGCGTCAGCTCCACCGGCAAGGGAAGGCGTTTCCGCAGGAACGAAAGGCCTAGCATCGTCAGCCCGACCAGCGCCGTCGTCGGATAGATCGCGGCCAGCACGCCGAGGCTTGCGACCATCTGCCAGCGCTTTTCGCGCAGCAGACCATCAAGAAACAACAGGAACAGCGGCGGAGAAAAGGCCCGCGCGGTGGCCGTGAAGATGCTGTCCTCGTGCACCAGCAACGCCATGGTAAAACCGGCCAGGACAAGTGCTGCCAGCGCCCGCCCGCCAGTCAGCATGAGCGCGGCGCGCCACGTCGCAACGGCGGAAACCATCAGCAGGACGACGGGAATCAGACGCGAGAGCACCAGCGGCGAAATCCCGAGGAAGGAAAACGCGCCATAAAGCACGCGCAAACCACGCGGTGTTACCGAATGCCAGTAATCGGCGATCAGATCGCCCTTGAGCGCGGCGGGATCGGCCAGCCGCACCGTCCATGCCAGGAACTGGCGCGCATCATCCTGAATGGCATAGGCGGCACCATCCATCAGGAAGACATTGGCGAGGAAGACAAGGCAGGTCAGCCCGGTGGCGCCCAGCAGCAGCTTGAGGCCAAGCTGCGCTCCGTCCGGCCCCATCAGTCGCGCGGCCAGCCCACCCCTGATTGCCGGAGCGGCAGGCACAGAGGAGGCGCTACCATGCTCGTAGTGAATGCTGTGCGGGGGTTCGCTCATGAAATCGGGTGCAAGCTCGGAATGGTGAGAAGACTTCGACGCCTGGCGACTGTCGAGCGGTTTCGATTGCCTGTTGCGACCCCACACGTGGCTGATGACCACCCAACCGATGGCCGCCCCCCTTGCGTCGCGGGCACATGCGCCAAGGTGCGAGCCATGTCTAGCGCTTTTCGCCCAAAATCCCGCGCGTCCGTCAAGCGCGCATGAAGGCCACCGCCGTGCTTGACAGCACGGGCCGCTTTCCCAATGGCTTCACGCCGGGCTTCAACCTTACAGGCACCCATCATGGCTGACGAGAACCAGACGCTTACCGATTACGGTAACGTCTCCGGCAATCACTACGACAAATATGCCACCGGCAATCCGATTGCACGGGCGCTGATGAACGGGTTCTTCGGAGCGTTCGATGCGTTGTCGGCGCAGACCGGTGCGCGAACCGCCTTCGAAATTGGTTGTGGCGAAGGCGAATTGTCGCTGCGCCTGCTGAGCCGGGGCGTGGACGTGAACGGCTGCGATCTCGAAGCCGATGCCGTCGCTGAAGCCAATGCTCGCAGCGTTGCGGGTGGCCACGGGACGCGCTTTGCAGTGCGCAGTATCTATGATCTGGCCGATGGCGAGATCGCGGCCGATCTGGTGGTGTGCTGCGAAGTGCTGGAACATCTGCCCGATCCCCGCCTCGGACTGGAACGGCTGGCTGCCCAGCGGATGGATCACATCCTCCTCAGCGTCCCGCGCGAGCCGATCTGGCGCGTGCTGAACTGCGCGCGCGGCAAATATCTCAGCGATTGGGGCAACACGCCGGGCCATCTCCAGCATTGGTCGCGCACCGGCTTTATCAATCTGGTGAGCGGCTATTTCGAGATTGTCGCGATCCGTTCGCCCCTGCCGTGGACGATGGTGCTGGCACGTCCGCGCTGACGCAGGCGGAAAATCAGGCAGGCTGGATGCCCCGCAAGGATTCGAACCTTGATTGACGGAGTCAGAGTCCGCTCTCTTACCATTAGAGGACGGGGCATCATCGGCGGCTGGTGGCCCTCAAAGGGCATCGCCGCTGCGAGAGGCGCCCCTTAAGAGCGCAGGCGCGCAAGGTCAAGACTCAGCGTCCGCGCGCCCCGCTGATCGCGCTGCTTGCTCTTGTCCGCACCTTGGGTTAGTTTTGATACCAAGTGCTTTGCCTGACTTCTCGGCAAAGTGGTATGAAAGTTGAAAATTATGGCGGATGCTCGGCCGCCGGACAGAAACAAAAGAGCTGGCAACACCAGGGGCGCCAAGTCCGGCAAGGTAGCCGATTTTCGCTACAAATCCGCCCCCCAGCCCGATAATAACCGGTCGTCCCGCACCGCGCGGCCGGGCAGCATGGCACAACAGATCGCCGATCCGCGCCGCAAATGGCCTGCCGATCTTTCGGCGATAGGCGGATTGCGGGCGCCGGGACATGGCGAGGCCTATGCCGCGCTGGACCTTGGCACCAACAATTGCCGCCTGCTGATCGCGCGCCCTTCCGGCGAGGATTTCACCGTGATCGATGCCTTCAGCCGCGTGGTGCGGCTGGGGGAAGGTCTTGCCACCAGCGGGCGCTTGTCGGATGCGGCGATGGACCGCACGCTCTCCGCGCTGGCGATCTGCGCCGACAAGCTGCGTCGCCGCAATGTCCGGCTGGCCCGTTCGGTCGCAACCGAAGCGTGCCGCCGCGCCAGCAACGGGCCTGCCTTCATTGAGCGGGTTCGCAGCGAAACCGGCATCGCGCTCGACATTATCAGCGCGGAGGAAGAAGCGCGGCTCGCGGTGTTGGGCTGTCACATCCTGCTTGAAGCCGGCGATGGCCCGGCAGTGATTTTCGACATTGGTGGCGGTTCGACCGAGCTTGTGCTGGTCGAGGCGGGCACGCCGGAGGCGCGCGTGCCGCGTATCCTTGACTGGCAAAGCGTGCCGTGGGGGGTCGTATCGCTCACCGATACTGTCGGCCGCTTAGAGGCGAGCGAGGCCGATCGTATCGCCCGCTATGCCGCGATGCGTGATCTCGTGGGGTCAAGCTTCGCGCCCTTTGCCGAACGGGTGCGCGCAGCGGCGAACCATCCCGATATCCGGCTGCTCGGCACCAGCGGGACGGTGACGACGCTTGCCAGCCTGCACCTCGAATTGCCGCATTATGATCGCAAGGCAGTCGACGGGCTGATCGTCCCGTCACATGCGATGCGCGCCATCAGCACCCGCCTTTCAGCGATGGCGCCTGCAGAGCGCAGCCAGCTACCCTGCATAGGGCAGGATCGCGCCGATCTGGTGGTGGCGGGCTGCGCAATCCTTGAGGCGATTCTCGATCTGTGGCCCGCGCGACGGCTGGGCGTTGCCGATCGCGGCATCCGCGAAGGCATCCTGCGCAGCCTGATGGCCACCGAACATCGCCGCGAGCGCCCCCCTCTTGGCGATCTTGCCCGCCCACGCAGCGAACAAGGCGAAAGGTCGTGAGCCGTTCGGGCCGCAATCCCGACAAGCGGGTCAAGACCGGGCGCGGACGCACGGCCTCGCAGGTGCGGTGGCTCGAACGCCAGCTTAACGATCCCTATGTCCAGCGCGCCAAAGCCGAAGGCTATCGCAGCCGCGCCGCCTACAAACTGATTGAGTTGGACGAACGGTTCGATCTCCTCAAGCACGCGCGCCGCGTCGTCGATCTCGGGATCGCGCCGGGCGGATGGACTCAGGTTGTCCGCGCCAAGGTGCCGCAGGCCAAGGTGGTGGGGATCGATCTGCTGCCGGTCGACCCGATCGAGGGTGTTACCATCCTCGAGATGGATTTCATGAGCGATGCCGCCCCGGCTGCGCTGACCGAGGCGCTGGACGGAGCGCCCGATCTGATCCTTTCGGACATGGCGGCCAATACTGTCGGTCACAAGCAGACCGATCACCTGCGCACCATGGGACTGGTCGAGGCGGCGGCATGGTTTGCTACCGAAACGCTTGAGCCGGGCGGCGCGTTCGTTGCCAAGGTGCTGGCCGGCGGCACCGACACAGATCTGCTCGCGTTGCTCAAGAAACACTTCACGAGCGTGAAGCACGCCAAGCCACCAGCGAGCCGTAAAGGCTCTTCGGAGTGGTATGTGATTGCGCAGGGCTTCAAGGGGCGCGCCTGAGGCACCACCCCTTGTCGTGGAGGATTATTCGGAGGCGGCCTCGGCAGCCGCTTCCTCGCCCGCCTGTTCTTCCACCGCGCCTGCGGTTTCGTCAGCGGCAGTTTCGGCAGCAGGCGTGAATGCGGGCAGCGCGATGTTCGAGCCATTGGCATTCAGATAGAGCGCCACCGCCGCGCGATCCTCGATCTTGGAAAGACCGGCAAATGCCATCTTGGTGCCATCAACATAGCCGCGCGGGTTCTTGAGCCATGCGTCCATGCGATCCCAGTCCCACTGGCCGCCAAGACCCTTGAGCGCGCCGCTGTAAGCGAAACCGGCCTTCGCCGCGACGGGGGCGCCCATGATCGCGTGCAGATTGGGGCCGACTCCGTTGGCACCGCCTGCGTTGATCGAATGGCACGACTGGCACTTGGCCCAAACCTTTTCGCCGTCAGCCGCCGTTACCAGCGTAAGCGCTTCGGCCAAGGACATCTCCGCCGGACCCGAGCCCGCTTCCTCGGCGACTTCGATCACATAGCCGAGCTGTTCGGGCCGCTGCGCGCTGCTGCCGTGGAAATACTTGTCTGCCAGGATCGACAGACCAAGGCCGAGACCGGCGGCAAAAAGCACCCAGCCCGCAGCCGTGTTGAACAGATCGCCGCCAGCCTTCTGGCCTGTGGGCGTGGTTTGCGAAGAATTGTCCTGTGTCATCCCGGCGGTCCCTTAATGTTGCACTGGCCACGGCGCAAGGCCCAAGAGGGCACGATTTCTTGCATGAAACGCAAGCGGGCTTGCCGTGCAGCGATGTGCCCTTTAGCAAGCCCATATGAACCGCAGTTTTCCGGGCCCGGCGTTGGCGCTGGCACAGCAGCTTCAGGATGCCGCCGCCGCAGACCCCGCACGCGCGATTGCCTTTCAGGGCTCGCCGGGGGCCAATTCGCACCGCGCCGCCAGCGAAGCGCGACCGGATTCGCTGGCGCTGCCGTGCTTCAGTTTTGAAGATGCGCTGGATGCGGTGAAGGATGGCCGTGCCGGCGAAGCGATCATCCCGATCGAGAATTCGCAGCACGGGCGCGTCGCCGATATCCACTTCCTGCTGCCCGAAAGCGGCCTTGCCATTGTCGGCGAATATTTCATGCCGATCCATCATGCGCTGATGGCACTGGGCGATGGCCCGTTCGAGGCCGCGTACAGCCATCCGCAGGCGCTCGGCCAGTCGCGCCGCTTCCTGCGCGAACGCGGGATCGTGCCTTTGAGCTATGTCGATACCGCAGGCGCGGCGGCCTTTGTGGCCGAGCGGGGCGATCCTGCCCTTGCCGCGATTGCGCCCGCCATTGCCGCGGAGCTTTACGGCCTCAAGATCATCGCTCGCAATGTCGAGGACAGTGCGGACAACATGACGCGCTTTGTCATCCTCGCGCGCGATCCGCTGCCTGCCGCGGCCTTGGCCGGGCAGGAGCTTGTCACGACCTTCATCTTCGAGGTGAAGAACATCCCGGCCGCGCTTTACAAGGCGCTCGGCGGCTTCGCGACCAACGGGGTCAACATGACCAAGCTGGAGAGCTACCAGCAGGGCACCAGCTTTTCGGCGACGATGTTCTATGCCGACATCATCGGCGCACCGGGCGATCCCGCGATTGACCGCGCGCTGGAGGAATGTGCGTTCCATTCCAAGGAATTGCGGATTCTGGGGAGCTATCCGCAAGGTCGCGCACGCGGCTGAACCATCTGCTGAACCAATCCGCCGCACAAGCCTGTTGCGCCACTTCGCAAGCCATGCCACCACGCGTCAGGCATGACCGCAGCGGCGTCACCCCTCCCCCCGGCCACTTCAACCGCCACCCCTGCATCAAGCGCGCCAGCAGGCTGGGAGCAACTCCGCGCCTCGGAAGATCTCCAGTTTGCACCCGTGGATATGCCCGAGATCCCGCCGCGCGAACTCGGGGCTTTTGAACGGTTCCTGCAATGGTTTTTCGAAATGCTTGGCGCGATTCTTGCGCCGGTTGGGGAATGGTTGGGCGCGTGGTGGTGGCTGATCCAGTGGGTCCTGATCGCGGGCGTTGCGGCCTTCGTGCTCTATCTGCTGACGCGCACTTTCGGACCGCTGGCGCAGGCACGCAAGGCACGGGCAAACGAAGGAGCGCCAGAGTGGCAACCCGATGCCGCCGCCAGCCTTGCCTTGCTGGAAGATGCCGAAAGGCTTGCCGCCGAAGGCCGCTTTGACGAGGCTACGCACCTGCTGCTGACCCGCAGTGTCAGCGAGCTCTCGACGGCTCGCCCCGGACTGGTCGAGCCTTCCAGCACCGCGCGCGAGCTGGCGGCGCTGCCCGCCCTGTCGGCTGCGGCGCGCGAGGCATTCCGCGTCATCGCCGAGCGGGTCGAGCGCAGCCTGTTCGCGCTCCAGCAGTTGGAACGCACCGATTGGGAAGCCGCGCGCGATGCCTATGCCCGTTTTGCGCTGGCGATGCCGGGCGAAAGCGCGCGCGGGTGAGCGAACGCGCCCCCTTCTCGCGCGGCGCGGTGATCGCGCTGGTCGTGGGCGGGTTTGCGCTCTTCATGGCGCTGCTGTTCCTGATGGGCGAGGGCGAAAGCCCGCTGTCCGATAGCCAGAACGGCGGCGCCCATGCCGCCAGCAATGGGCTGACAGGCTATGCAGGGTTGAGCCGTCTGCTCGCAGCCTCCAATTATCAGATAAAGCGCTCGCGCAGCCCGCGCGGGCTGGAAACAACCGGCATTCTGGTGCTGACCCCGACTGCCTCGACCGATCCCGACGAGCTTGGCGCGCTGCTGGAAAAACGCCGGAGTATCGGGCCAACGCTGGTGATCCTGCCGAAATGGCGCGCTGGCCCACCCCCGCGCAATCTGCCGCGCGAAGCGGCCGGCAAATTCAAGCGCGGCTGGGTGATGCTGGGGGATCCCGAAGCTTCGCTGTGGCCCGCCGAACTGCCAGCCCCCTTCGCTCTGACCCCCACGCTGGAAGAATTAGGCCGCGAGGAAAGCCCCGGCTGGGACGGATTTGACCGCAGCGGGGATCTACCGACAAAGACCATCATCTATGCCGACAGCAATCCACTGCATGAAGTCTTGATCGAAGACGCCGCAGGTCATGCCTTGGCCGTGCTGGTGCGAGATAAGCCGGGAAGCGCTTACAATGACGAAGCGCATTGGGTCATATTCCTTGCCGAGCCTGATCTCGCCAATAACTTCGGAATGGCCGATCCGGCGCGCGCGGCAGCGGCTGTCCTGCTGGTGCAGGAACTGGATTATGATGCCTATGGCGAAATCACCTTCGATCTGACGTTTAACGGGTTTGGCGGATCGGAGAACCTGCTGACCCTCGCCTTTCGTCCGCCATTTCTGGCCGCAACCCTGTGCCTCATCATGGCGCTGGTGATTGTATTCTGGCGCGCGATGCTGCGGTTCGGCCCGGCAGCGGTGCACGCGCCTGTCACCGCTTTTGGCAAGCGGCAACTGGTCGAAAATGGTGCGGGTCTGATTTTGCGCGCGCGGCGCTGGGCGCTGCTGGCTGCGCCCTATGCCCGCGCAGCAGAGCGGCGGGTGGCGCGCAGCCTTGGCCTTGTCCGCCATGATCCGGCGAGCCTTGATGCTGCCCTTGCGGTGCGCGCGCCCGATGAAGAACCCTTCTCCCCCCGCGCCGCCCGGCTCGAAGCCGCCACCACTCCTGCCGATATCCTGAGCGCCGCCCAAGCGCTTGATTCCCTGACAAGAAAGCTGACCTGATGAGCATGAGCCTTGCAGACCTGAACACCCTCGCCGATGCAATCCGCAGCGAGGTGCGCAAAGCCATTGTCGGGCAGGATGCGCTGATCGAGCAAATGCTGGTCGCCATGGTGGCGGGTGGCCATGTGCTGATGGAAGGCCCGCCGGGCACGGCCAAGACTTTCCTCGCCAACAGCTTTGCGACCGCGCTCGGCCTTGATTTCGGGCGCATCCAGTTCACCCCCGATCTGCTACCGGGCGATATTCTGGGTTCGAACCTGTTCAACTTCCAGACCAGCCAGTTCACGCTCACAAGGGGTCCGATCTTCTGCGAATTGCTGCTCGCCGACGAAATCAACCGCACACCGCCCAAGACGCAGGCAGCCCTGCTCGAAGCGATGCAGGAACGCCGCGTGACGCTGGATGGCGAAACCCATGCCCTGCCCGATCGTTTCATGGTGGTGGCGACCCAGAACCCGATCGAGAACCAGGGCGTCTATCCCCTGCCCGAAGCCCAGCTTGATCGCTTCCTGTTCAAGTTGCAGGTCGCCTATCCTGACGAGGCCGAGGAAGCGCGCATCGTCTCCGCCTACAGCCAGCGGCAAGGCCCGCAGCGTCCCGCCGATGTCGGAGTTGTCGCCGTTGCGGATGCAGCGACGCTCGCGGCTGCGTCAGGCGCGCTCGATCAAGTGACAATGGCAGAAGAAATCACCGCCTATGTGGTGCGGCTGGTGCGGGCCACGCGCAGCCATGGCGAACTCGCAGTTGGCGCCAGCCCGCGCGCTGCCGTGTTGCTGGCTGGTGCGGCGCGGGCGCGCGCGGCGCTCGAAGGGCGCGCTTATGTGCTGCCTGATGATGTGAAGGCGCTCGCGGTGCCGGTGCTGCGCCACCGCCTTACCCTGACACCTGCTGCCGAAATCGAGGGCCGCGACATGGAAGCGCTGGTGGCCGAACTGGTCGAAGCGACCGAGGCGCCAAGGTGACGGGCCGTTAATCGCACCGCCTCCCTGATGGCACGGGTCCCGACGCTGCCGATTGTGCCCACCGCGCGCGCAGGCTGGGCGATGGCGGCGCTTGCCCCAGTGGCGGTGCTGATCGCGGCTGCCGCGCCTGCCGCGTGGGCGCTGGCGCCCGCTGTCGGCCTCGTCCTGCTGGTGCTGGTGATGATCGACGGATGGCTCGCCGGTGAGTGCCGCGCATGGCGGATCGAAGCGCCTGCTGATGGCGAAGTCGGCCAGCCGCTGCGGCTTGGTGTGACGGCTGAGCTTGGCCTGGAACGCGCCGAAGCCGCGCTGGCCTGCGACCCGCGCCTTGGCAGCGAGGGGCGCATCAGCCTCACCTTGCTGCGCGAGGGCGAAGCAGTTGCGGGCGAAGCGCGGCTCACCCCCGTCCGGCGCGGCACGGCGGCACTCACCCTCCTGTGGCTGCGCTGGGAGGGGCCGCTCGGCCTCGGCGCGCGCCAGATCACCTGCCCTCTTGACCAGACCATCCGCATCTGGCCCGATCTTTCGCCCGTGCGCGGCGGCGAATTGCAGACCTTCCTGCGCGACGCGCAAAGCGGACTGATCGCGCGGCGCATGCGCGGCGAAGGCACCCAGTTCGAAGCGCTTTCGGAATACGAAGCCGGGATGGACCGCCGCCGCATCGACTGGAAAGCCAGTGCGCGCCACACGCGGCTCTACGCCCGCGAGAACGAAAGCGAGCGCAACAACCAGATCGTGTTCGCCCTCGATTGCGGTCAGGCGATGTGCGAGGTGCTGGATGGCCAGCCGCGCATCGATCGCGCGGTGACAGCAGCGCTCACCTGCGCCTATGTCGCGCTGAAGGGTGGGGACAAGTGCGCGCTGTTCGGCTTTGCCCGCACGCCGCAGGTGCTCACACCCTTTATCGCCGATGCCCGCGCCTTTCATCGCCTGCAAGCCGCTGCGGCGAGCCTCGATTACGTCGCGGCCGAGCCCAATTTCACCCTCGCACTGACGACCCTCACCACGAAACTGAAACGCCGCTCGCTGATTGTCCTGTTCTCAGATTTCACCGATCCCACCGCTGCCGAACTGATGGTGGAAAGCATCGGGCGGCTGGTCGACCGGCATCTGGTGGTCTTCGTCACCCTTGCCGACAGCGAGCTTGAGACGTTCATGACCGCCGAACCCGCCGATCTCGCCACGCTGGCCCGCAGCGTCACGGCTGAGAGCCTTGCACAGCAGCGCGCCCTTGTCCTGCAACGGCTGCGCCGGATGGGAGTGGATGTGATCGAGGCGCCGTGGGAACGCATCGGCTATCAGCTGATTGACCGCTATCTGGCAATCAGGAATGCCGAGGCGATCGGATGAAGCGCGCAACCCTCCGCTCAAGCTTGGCCAATCTGCTGCGCAAACGCGAGGCGGACGCCGCGCCCGATTGGACTGCGGCGGCCCTGCGATCCGACCGGTTCCGGCTGGAGCGCGAGGCCGAGTGGCGGCGGCTCGAGGCGATCATCATCGCGATGGAAAAGGGCCGCATTGGCAAGCTCAGTGATGAAGATGTACTGGCCCTGCCCAGCCTTTATCGCACGGCCGCATCCAGCCTTTCCGCGCTGCGCGAGACTTCGCTCGATGCGGCAACACTCGCCTATCTCGAACATCTGGTCAGCCGCGCGTGGTTTCAGGTCTATGGGCCACGGCTTGGCCTGTTCGGCTGGTTGCGCGGTTTCCTGCTGGGCGGGTGGAGCCGTGCGGTGCGTGCGCTCGGCCCGGATATCCTGATCACGCTGGCGGTGATGGTCGCGGGCGCGATCGTCGGCTGGCTGCTGGTCGCCAGCGATGTCGACTGGTTTTACCGCCTCGTACCAAGCGGGCCGGGCGAAGCCCGCGTGCCGGGGGCAAGCCGCGAAGAACTTGCCGCGACGCTCGGCACCGAAGCCGGAATCGGCGGGCTGTCGACCTTTGCTGCCTATCTGTTCAGCAACAATGCGGGGGTGTGCATCCTTGCCTTTGCGCTGGGCTTCGCCTTCGGCATCCCGTCGCTGATGCTCATGGTGCACAACATGGCGCTGCTTGGCGCGCTGTTGTGGCTGTTTGACGGGCAAGGGCTGGTGGTCGAGCTGTCCGCCTGGCTCAGCGTGCACGGCACCACCGAATTGTTCGGCATCCTGCTATCGGGCGCCAGCGGCCTTCATATCGGGCGTGCCATGGCCTTTCCGGGCGAGCGAACCGTGCTCGATGCTGCCGCTGCGGCAGGCCGACGCAGCGCCTTGGTGATGGTGGGGGTGGTGTTCATGATGATCATCGCCGCGCTGCTTGAGGCCTTTCCCCGCCAGCTGGTGGCAGGCACCGCCGAACGCTTTGCCATCGGGGGCGCGATGCTGGCCTTCTGGCTCGCCTATTTCTTCCTCTACCGCCCGCGCGGCGACACCGCAGCGCAGGATGCCACACCATGAGCACCGCCGCCCTCCCCCTTGCCGAGAAGCGCCGCCGGGCAATTACCACGCCCGAAGGTCTTACTCTGCCGCTGGTGATCGCCTCGCGCGGGGCACGCGCGGGCGCGCTGATCCTTGATGTGATGATAATCCTGTTCGCGCTCATCACATTTCACATCTTGCTGATTGCGGTAGCGGGCGGCTTGATCGATGGAGCGGGCGCGAATGCCAGCGCTGCGCCGACGGGTGCCTCGGAATTCCTCCAGATCCTGCTGATCATTGTCGTGTTCCTGAGCTGGTATGGCTATTTTCTGGTGCAGGAACTGGGGCCGCGCGGTGCGACGCTCGGCAAGCGTATCCTTGGCATCCGCATCGCTGCGCGCGGACAGGAAAGGCTCACTCCCGAGGCCGTGATCGCGCGCAATCTGCTGCGCGATATCGAGGTTTTCTACCCGCTTGTTTTCATCGTGGTGAGCTGGGCAGGCGCGCTGACCGGCGAGGAGACCGGCTCGATGGTCTGGGCAGCCGCGGGATGGTTTGCGCTGTTCCTGCTGCTGCCTTTCTTTAACCGGGATGGCTTGCGCGCAGGCGACATCATCGCGGGCACATGGGTAGTGGAAGCGCCCCGCGTGCGGCTTGCCGAGGCGCTCTCAACCTCCGGGGCCGCCAGCGGCGCGAGCAGCGTCAACGGCGCGCGTTACCAGTTCGGCGCGGCCGAGCTTGGCATCTACGGGGTCCGGGAATTGCAGGTGCTCGAAAAACTGCTGCGCGATGGGCAGGAGCAGGCGCTGGTCAAAGTCCACCAGACCATCTGCGCCAAGATCGGATGGGAGCCGAGGGAAGGCGACGAGCGCGCCTTCCTCGAAGCCTTCTATGCGGCCTTGCGCGCGAAGCTGGAAACGGACATGCGATTCGGGAAACGCAAAGCGGACAAGTTCTCATGACGATCACCCGGCGCACCCTGATTGGCGGCACTCTGGCTCTGGCGGCAAGCGGCTGCATTCCGCCTGATCAAAGCCCGGCAGGCAGGCTTGCCGCGCAATTGCGCCTGATCGAGGCATCCGAACTGGATAGCCCGGGCGGCACGCTTGGCGCGGAAATCTTCGAACCGGAAACCGGCATGGCGGTCGGGATCAACACTGATCGCCGGTTTGGCCATGCATCGTCGTTCAAGCTGTCGCTCGCCGCGCTGCTGCTGCAACGCCACGCTGCGGGCGCGATCAATGCCGACAAGCGCGTGACGTGGGGCGAGCGCGACATGATGGAGCACGCGCCCTTCACCCGCGAACGCATCGGCACGGGCGCAACCTTGCGGGAACTGGCCGAAGCGACCCAGACAACGTCCGACAATCCGGCAGCCAATATCCTGCTGCGCGAACTGGGCGGCCCGGCGGCGCTCACCGCGTTCTGGCGCAGCCTTGGCGACGAAGTGAGCCGGGTGGATCGTTACGAGCCGGAAATGAACCTCGTGCCTGAAGGCGAATTCCGCGATACCACCACGCCTGCCGCCATGGCGCGTACTGTGGCGAAAATCGTCTATGGCGATGCCCTGCCCGAGGCCGAGCGCGCGCAATTGCGGCAATGGATGATCGACACACAAACCGGGCTGCGCCGCGTGCGGGCAGGCCTGCCTGCGGATTGGGTGGCAGGCGACAAGACCGGCACCAGCGGGCTGGTCGGCACTACCAGCAATTTCATTGATATCGGCTTTGTCGAGCCCGCCAAGGGCCGCCCGCCGCTGACCTTCGCCGCTTACTACCGCGCGCGCGGAGCAGGCCCCGACGTCAGCGCCAGTGCCGAGCGCGTGCTGATGCGGGTGGGCCGGGTGATCCGCGAATTCGCCGAGCGCGACAAAAGCATCCCCATCCCCAACATGTTCCGGCAGGTTTAGGGGTGATAAGCCCTTCCCCTTGGGGAAGGGTTGGGATGGGGGTTCCACGTTTGCTAGGGGCAGAGCGCCCACCCCCGGCCCCTCCCCCAGGGGAGGGGAGAAGTATCAATGATCCGGCGTGGCCGAAGCCTTTTCCTCGCCGCCGAAAATCGCCACCTCGGATACGCCTTCGCTGGTCGCGCGGCCGCGATACATCCCGTTGGTGTTGAAGCTGTAAAGCGCTTCGCCCGCCGGGGTGACAAGGATCACTCCGCCATCACCGCCAAGCTCGGCGACTTCCTCCATCACGTCATCGGCAATCTTCTGCGCGCCTTCGGCGTTCGCCATCCGCAATTTGGCGCATATCTCGTGAGCGACGCCCACGCGCAGGAAATATTCGCCCCAGCCGGTCGCCGAGACGGCACAGGCGCGGTTATCGGCATAGGTGCCCGCCCCGATCACCGGGGCATCGCCGATCCGGCCCCAGCGCTTGCCCGTCATCCCGCCGGTTGACGTGCCCGCAGCAAGATTCCCGCTCTGGTCAAGCGCCACCGCGCCCACCGTCCCGAACTTGAGATCGACATCCAGCGCCGAAAGCTTTTCCGTCTTCATCCGTTCAAGCGACTGGCGGCGCGCTTCGGTGGCGAACCATTCGGGCGGAGTCACGGCAAAGCCTTTCTCAGCCGCGAAAGCTTCCGCGCCCTTGCCCATCATGAAGACATGCGGACTGTCCACCCGCACTGTGTCAGCCAGCAGGATCGGGTTCTTTACTGTCTTGACCCCGGCGACTGCGCCCGCGCTGCGATCGCGCCCGTCCATGATCGAGGCATCAAGTTCGTTCTCGCCTTCCCAAGTGAACACCGCGCCGCGCCCGGCGTTGAACAGCGGCGAATCCTCCATCGGGATAATCGCCGCTTTCACCGCATCCATCGCGCTGCCGCCAGCGGCCAGCACCGCGCGTCCGGCATCGAGCGCGGCTTGCAGCGCCGCTTCGTAGGCCGCGCGCTTTTCCGCCGTCATCTCCGCGCGATCAAGTGTGCCCGCCCCGCCATGGATCGCGAGCGACCACCTTGGCGCAGGCTCCTCAGCCAGCGCGGGAACGGGGCAAAGTGCGAAAGCGGCGAGCGCGCCGCGCATCATAGCATTTTTCATAAGGCGTCATGGCTACCGCAAACCGCGCACGCGCGCTAGGCCTGTGGAAACGGACAGGCGGGAGTAAGGCGATGAGCGGATTTGGCAGGGAATCAACCACCGACGAGGTTCTGGCGGGCCATGATCTGGCCGGCCTGACCGTGTTTGTGACGGGCGGCAATTCGGGTCTCGGGCAGGAAACCGGCCGCGCCATGGCAGCGCGCGGTGCGCATGTCGTGCTGATGGGGCGCGATGCGGCCAAGCTTGATGAAGCCGCTAGCGCGATCCGCAGCGAACAGCCCGAAGCCAAGGTCGACATCATCACCGGCGATCTCGGCTCGCTGGCCAGCCTCGCGGAATGCGGGGCCGCGGCGCGGGCAAGGTTCGCCAAGATCGATCTGCTCATCAACAATGCAGGCGTCATGGCCTGCCCGTTCGAACACACTGTCGACGGCTTCGAGCGGCAATTCGGCACCAATCACCTCGGCCATTTCGCGCTGACAGCGCATCTCTGGCCGCTGATCACAGCGGGTCACGGCAAGCGCATCGTCAACCTCTCCAGCCGCGCGCATCACATGGCGGGGGTTGATCTCGATGATCTGCAATTCGCACGCCGCGCCTATGATCCGTGGGTCAGCTACGGGCAGGCAAAGACGGCCAACGTGCTGTTCTCGGTGGAGCTGGAGCGGCGTTACGGCACCAGCGGCATCCATGCCTATGCGGTGCATCCCGGCGGGATCAACACCAACCTTGGCCGCCACCTGACGGAGGAAATGCGCGCCGCGCTGATGGCGCGGGTCACCAAGTCGGACAGCGGGTTTGCCTGGAAAACCATCCCGCAAGGTGCGGCCACCAGCTGCTGGGCGGCGACTGCGCCCGAGCTTGCTGGCAAAGGCGGGGTTTACTGCGAGGATTGCCACGTCGCCGAGGTGGATGACCAGTCGAGCGGCGGCGGAGTGCGCTCCTACGCGCTTGATCCGGAGAGCGCCGCGCGGCTGTGGGAAATCAGCGAGGAATTGACCGGGATTTCCTATCCGGTCTAACGCGCCCGCCGATGATCCTGCGCGATGCCCTGCCTGAAGATGCCCCGGCGCTGGCCGAACTGGGCCGCGAATCCTTCGTGGCGACCTTCGGGCATTTGTATGATCCGGCCGATCTCGCCGCCTTTCTGGAACAGGTCTACACCGAGCCCGCAGTGGCCGAAGAAATCGCCGATCCGGTGATCTTCCACCAGCTCGCCGCTGACGAGGCCACCGGCGCGCTGACCGGATTCATAAAGCTCAAACAACCCGGTTGGTATGGCGCTTACTCGGATGCAAGGAACCCGATTTCGCTGGGCCAGCTTTACACCGCGCCGGGCCGCACCGGCGAAGGGATTGGTGCGGCTCTGATGGACTGGGCGCTCGGGCTCGCGCGCAAGCGCGGCTGCGATGCAGTGCAGTTATCGGTGTGGAGCGAGAATTTCGGCGCGCAGCGGTTCTACCAACGCTATGGCTTTGCCAAGATCGCTGACATTGATTTTTACGTCGGCAATCACCGCGACGATGAATTTCTCTTTGAATTGCGGCTTTAACACCCGCGGTTGACGCATTATAGGAACCTGCATGTCATCCATCCGTCCTTGGCGCACAATCGAACGGCGCAAATGTCGCCAGATCATGGTGGGGAATGTCCCCGTAGGCGGTGATGCGCCCATCACCGTGCAGACCATGACCAACACCCCGACCGAGGACGTGAAGGCGACGATCGACCAGATCCGCCGCTGCGAGGAAGTCGGCGCGGATATCATTCGTGTGTCCTGTCCGACGGAAGAATCGACCGCCAATTTCAAGCAGATCACCCGCGCCGCGCGCATCCCGGTGGTCGCCGACATCCACTTCCACTACAAGCGCGCGCTTGAGGCGGCGGACGCGGGCGCCGCGTGCCTGCGCATCAATCCGGGCAATATCGGCTCGGCTGATCGCGTCGCCGAAGTCGTGCGCGCCGCCAAGGCCAATGGCTGCGCGATCCGCATCGGAGTTAACGCAGGGTCGCTCGAAAAGGACCTGCTGGAGAAATATGGCGAGCCTTGCCCGGAAGCGCTGGTCGAAAGCGCGCTCGATCATATCAAGTTGCTGCAGGATCACGATTTCCACGAATTCAAGGTGGCGGTGAAGGCCTCTGACGTGTTCCTCGCAGTCGCAGCCTATCACGGGCTGGCAGAGACAGTCGATTGCCCGCTCCACCTTGGCATCACCGAAGCGGGCGGATTGATCGGCGGCACGGTGAAGTCGAGCATCGGCATGGGCAGCCTGCTGTGGGCCGGGATCGGCGATACCATCCGCGTCAGCCTGTCAGCCGAGCCTGAGGAAGAGATCAAGGTCGGCTACCACATGCTCAAGGCGCTCGGCCTGCGCACCCGCGGCGTGCGGGTGGTGTCCTGCCCGTCATGCTCGCGGCAGGGCTTCGATGTGATCCGCACCGTCGAAACGCTCGAAAAGCGGCTCGAACACATCAAGACCCCGATGAGCCTTTCGATCCTCGGCTGCGTCGTCAATGGCCCGGGCGAAGCGCGCGAAACCGATATCGGCCTGACCGGCGGCGGCAATGGCAAGCACATGGTCTATCTTTCCGGCGTGAAGGCCCACGCGATCGACGACGAGGCGATGCTCGATCACATCGTCCGGCTGGTCGAGGAAAAGGCCGCTGCCATCGAAGCAGGCGAGGCAACTGCCTTCGACCCCCATGCTGCGCCCTCTTCATCATTGGGACAGCAACCGGCAGAAGCCGCCGAGTGATCCGCGCGAGCATTGCCGGAGCTTTCGCGCTGGCGCTGGCGGCCTGCGCGACCGTGCCTGACGCGTCACCCCACCCCGAAGCGCGCGCCTACGCCGTCGAGGCCGACGCGAGCGCCGATGTCGACGCCGCGCTTGCCCGCGCTGCCGCCAATGGCAAGCGTGTCCTGCTGGTTATGGGCGGCAATTGGTGCCACGATAGCCGCGCGCTGGCCGGATGGCTTGAAACCCCGCGCTTCGCCGCGCTCACTGCTGCGCGTTACGAGATGGTTTATGTCGATGTCGGCGTGCCCCAGACCGGCGATGGCCGCAATCTCGATATCGCCCGCCGTTTCGGTCTCTCTGATGTGAAGGGCACCCCTACCCTGCTGGTGCTGACGGCGGAAGGCAAGCCCATCAACCTCGAAACTGCCGCCAGCTGGCGCAACGCCGCGAGCCGTAGTGAAGACGCGATCTTTGCCGAACTGGACGCGCTGGGCGATATTCCCGCCCCATGACCCCCGCATTGCTCCTTGCCATTGCCTTGGCCATGGACGCATTTGCCGTCGCACTCACGCAGGGTGCGCGGTTCAGACCCGGTTGGGACGGCGCGCTGGCCATCGCCGCGACATTCGGCCTGTTTCAGACGGTGATGCCGCTGATCGGCTGGGGGATCGGCGCAGTTGGGCTCTACTATCTTGCGGCCGTGGATCACTGGATCGCCTTCGGCCTGCTGACCTTTCTCGGCGCGCGAATGCTTGGCGGGCCCAATGCTATAAACGTCGGTGAGGAAGAGGCCGCGCATGCTCTCACCGGACGCGCGCTGCTGCTGGCCGGGGTGGCAACAAGTATCGATGCATTGGCTGCGGGGATAACGCTTCCTGCCCTCAGTGTCGTGCCGCTCCTCGCCGTCGCGCTGATCGGCGTTGTGACCTTTGCGATGAGCCTCGGTGGGGTGCTGATCGGGCGGCGTGCCGGTGACGCCTTCGGCCCGTGGGCCGAGCGCGCGGGCGGGGTGATCCTGATCGGTCTCGGCGTGAAGATCCTTGCCGAGCATATGGACTGGCTGTGAGACGCGGGCGAAGCGCTGTCCTACTGCCTGCTATGCTGGCATCATGATCACTATGCGCTCACCCATCCTTCTTGCCACGCTACACCACCTCCCGACGGAACCGGCAGCCGGTTTTTGCGCTTATGACAGTGTCTCAATTGTCTCCAACTGAAAGCTGAACGCGGCCGAACCTGAATGCTTCACGTCGTCCATCATGCCGATTACATGGCTCCCAAGCCCGAACGCGGCACCTTCAAGTTCGACAAATACTGGCTGGTGATGGAGGAATTGCGCGCGAGCGGGGCCTTGCTGACGGAACACGCGCCGGAGCCGATGCCGCGCGCTTGGCTCGAAGCGGTGCATTGCCCCAACTATGTCGACGAGGTCTTCCGTGCGGCCGTCCCGAGCGAGAAGGAGCGCCGGATCGGGTTTCCCGTGACTCCGGCGATCGTCAGCCGCGTGCGTCACACCAATGGCGGAACATGGCTCGCCGCGCAGCTCGCCCTGGAACACGGCTATGCCGCCAATTCCGCTGCGGGCAGCCACCATGCGCTGCATGATACCGGCGCGGGTTACTGCGTGTTCAATGATCTGGCCGTTACTGCCAATCGCCTGATTGCCGAAGGCAACGCGCGGCGCGTCCTGATAGTGGATCTTGACGTTCATCAGGGTGACGGCACAGCGAGCCTCACCGCCGGGCGCGAGGACATCTTCACCCTTTCGCTCCATGCCGAGAAGAACTTCCCGGTGCGCAAAGCGCGCTCGAGCCGCGATATCGGCCTGCCCGACGGTGTCGACGATGATGGCTACATGGCTGCTCTCACCCGGCACTTGCCCGAAGTCCTGACCGACTTCGCTCCCGATTTCGTGCTTTATCAGGCAGGCGTTGATCCCCACCGCGATGACAAGCTGGGGAGGCTGGTACTCACGGACGCAGGGCTTGCGTTGCGCGACCGGTTCGTGATCCGCTCCGCACGCGAGGCAAGCCTGCCTGTCGCCAGCGCGCTTGGCGGCGGATATGGCGATGATGCCCGCGCCGTTGCGGCCCGCCATGCGGCCTCGATGCTGGCGATGGCCGACGAAAATTCGCGGTCGGGCGGTGATGCCTCGCGGCAAGCAGCACAAAGCATCATGTAAATTCACACTTGGGAAAGGCGAATGAACCGATATAGTATGCCATCATGACGACGCGGCGCGATATTCTGAAAGGCACGCTTGGTGCCGGCCTTGCAGCTGGGGCAGCCCTTGTCTTGCCCGCGCGGCTGGCGGCTTCGGTTGCGCCGGGCAATCCGCGCGAGCGGATGCTGTTCGATATCGCCAAGCGTGAACTTGATCGCGCGGGCAGCGCAATCTGGAAGCGCGATATTGTCGGCATTGCCGATTTTGGCCTCCATTCGGCAAAGCCCCGCTTTCACCTTGTGAATCTCGAACGTGGCGAAGTGCAGAGCCTGCATGTCAGCCACGGCACCGGTTCCGACCGTGAACATGATGGCTGGCTCAAGCAGTTCTCGAACACCGAAGGCTCGAACGCGACCAGCCGGGGCGCCTATGTGACGTGGGAATGGTATGTCGGGCGTTATGGCACTTCGGTGCGCCTCGGCGGGCTTGATCCGACCAATGATGCAGCGCTGCGGCGCTATATCGTGATGCACCGCGCCGCCTATGCCGAGCCTGCGCATCTCGCCAAATGGGGTCGGCTTGGCCGGTCAAACGGCTGCTTTGCCTTTGGCGAGGAACAGTTCCGCACCGCGCTGCTCACCCTGTCGGGCGGGCGGCTGCTCTATGCCGATAGTCTCGGGCTGGAAGAAGACGGCAGCATCGAGCCGATGGCGGAACTGGCACTGCTGCGTTCGGAACGCCCCAATGATCTGCAACGCTACGCGCCGGGATCTTATTGATGGATGATCGCGCTTGCGCGCGGTTCATACCCATCAACTATCCCGCAGATCATCCTCGATCACGATCACCTCGTCGACCGGCTGCTGGGTGCGCTCGCGCACACGCGGCTTGTCGAGGCTGGCGAGCACCGGGGCATCGCGATCATAGATGTCCTTGAAGGTCGCCATCTCGCCGTTGATGTCGGAGGCCATGGTGAAATAGGTGATGTAAGCGGGCCACTGCTTCTCCAGCATCACCTTGGTGTATTTGCCGGAGGTAGAAATCTCGACCGCTTCCTCCTTGGTCGCGCCCTTGCCGAGGATCGCCATGGTTATGGCGAGTTCCAGCGCCCGTTCGGTGCGGATGCAGCCATGGCTGAGGGCGCGGTCATCATTGGCAAACAGGTGACGCGAGGGTGTATCGTGGAAGAAGATCGCGTGCGGATTGGGCATTTCCAGCTTCATCAGGCCGAGCGAATTGCCGGGGCCCGGCTGCTGCACCACTGTGATGTAGCCATTCGCGCCCTTGGTGGCGACATAGCCATTGCGCTTGGCCCATGCCGGATTCGCGAGCGCCCGCGCACCCAGCCCTTCGCCCTTCACAATCGACTGCGGCACGGTCCACGTCGGGTTGAACACTACCCCTTGGACCGTCTCGGCCAGCTGCGGGGTGGCGGTGCGTCCCGGCTTGCCCACCACGGTGCGATAGGTGCTGATGATCTTGTTGTTGACCGTCAGCCGCAACTGATACTCGGGCACATTGGTGATGAGATATTGCGGGCCGAGATCGCGCGGCAGCCAGCGCCAGCGATCAAGGTTGGCAAGGATCAGCTTGCGCCTTTCGGCATTGCTCGCAGGCGTCCGGGCAAGCTCCGCGCGCAGACGCGCGTAATCGGGGTGAGTCGGTGCCAGCTGCGCCAGCGTGCCCGCGATATCGCCGCTGGTGAGCGCATCGGTCAGCAGCTTGCCGGTCGGGAAGCGTTCGGCATCGGTATCGACGACGAACCACTGCCGCCTCGCTTCCATCGGGGTGCGGCCATCGCGCAGATCCTCGACCAGCCAGACGAAAGCCTGCGAGGCGATCTCGTCAAGCTCTTGCGACGGTCCGGAGGCAATCGCCACCTTGAGCGCAGCGAGTTCATAATCGGCAGGCACCAGCCCTTCCGCGTCGACTCCCTCGATCACGGCGATCAGTGCGCGGGCCTGCGCCACGTTC
>JBKBMC010000009.1:45802-46112 GCA_046296075.1 Erythrobacter sp.
CCATGCCGGGCTGCACCACCGGCTCGGAGACCATTTGCGGGAAAGCCTGCTGGAACGAGGCCGACGGCGACGGCGACGGCGCGCGCGGCTCTGCCGGGCGCTCCTGCGCACCAACCCCCGCCGCCATCAGCACAGCGAGCGCCGCGCTTCCACCAAGATATCCCGCCAGCCTGTTCATCTTTCACCTTTGACCTGCACCGCGATTCCATACGCACCGGGTGCATCCGTTGCCACGGCCATAGGCCGCACAGCGCTATACTATCAACCATTCAGCCTTGCCACGCGATGAATCTGCACAACTGCGATCCAG
>JBKBMC010000010.1:0-4196 GCA_046296075.1 Erythrobacter sp.
CGGGCGTTCTATTATTCCACCGAAGAACTCTGGTTCCCGCGCTGGGATTTCGGCGGGCGTTATGCGGAGGCGGCCGAAACCTACGAAAAGTGGAACCCGGTTGCTCACGTCGACAAGTGGCAAACGCCGATGCTGGTGGTGCTGGGCGAGAAGGACTTCCGTGTTCCCTATACGCAAGGTCTCGGTGCCTTCACCGCCTTGCAGGAACGGGGCATTCCGTCGCAATTGCTGGTTTTCCCGGATGAAAACCACTGGGTGCTGGGCTCAAAAAACTCGCTGCAATGGCACGAAACCGTTTTTGCCTGGCTGGATCGTTGGCTGGGCAAGGAGCCCGCACAAAAGTGAACGAGGACTTGCCCGTGCTGGCTGCCCGATCCGCGCTCGCCCGCCATTATGGGGGCGACACGCCGGACAATGTCGTGCAACGCCACATCTTCCTGTGTGCACTTTCAGACAAGGAGAAATGTTGTTCGCGCGAAGCGGGTGCGGCCAGCTGGCAATTTCTGAAAGAGCGTCTGAAAGAGCGCGGTCTGGTCGGGCCGGTGCGCTCAGCCGATCACCCCAAGGGGCCGGGTGGCGGGGTGCAGCGCACCAAGGCTGACTGTTTTCAGGTCTGCGGCGTGGGGCCGATCGCAGTCGTTTGGCCGGATGGCGTCTGGTATCACTCCTGCACGCCGCCGGTGCTCGAACGGATTATCGACGAGCATCTGGTGGGCGGCGTTCCCGTCGAGGAATTCAGGCTGCGGCCGCAGCGCTGATAGCGGCTTACTTTTCGTCGGGGGTCCAGAATTCGTCCCGGCCCGGCATCCGGTTGTCGACTGATTCGTCATGGCCTGTTCCGTTGGAAAGGAACGCAAGGCCCATCAGTCCACCGCCCAGCAACATCGTGAAGCTGATCCCTAGCGCGACCGCGATGTAGTAATGCACCGATATGGCGCCGTTGAATGCGAACAGCAGGCCAAGCGCCAGCGCAACCGTCACTACCGTAACGGCCATCAGCACTTTCATGATCTGGCGGTAACGCGCCCAGGCATGCGCGGCGTTGATCGGATCATCGAGCGGGGATTTCTGGACCATTCCTCCCCATGGGCTGCCGCGCGCCGCTTTGCAACGGCTTCGCAGCAGGTCACCCACACGGAGGATTCGCTTTCCTCCTGCAAAACTGGCATTCTCGCCGTCGGGAAAGAGGGAGAGTGTCATGAACATTGCCGCCATCATCGCCGGGCGCCGCTCCGAAGCGATCATTTCCTGCACAGCCGAAACGCCGCTGGTCGAGGCGATCCGCATGCTGGGCAAGCAGCGTATTGGCGCCCTGCCAGTGCTGCGCGACGGGCGCGTTGTCGGCATCATCTCCGAACGCGATGTGGTCTATTGCATTGCCGAGGACGCGGGCGGCTGCCTCGATCAGCCGGTCGAAAAACTGATGACTTCGCCGGTGATCACGGTGTCTCCCGGCACGACCATCGACGAAGCGCTCGGCCTGATGACCCGGCGGCGCTTTCGCCATTTCCCGGTGGTGGAAGATGGCAAGCTGATCGCATTCATTTCGATCGGCGATCTGGTGAAGCACAAAATGGACGAGATCGAGCACGAGGCCGCAGCCCTGCGCGACTACATCCAGACGGTTTGATCCCTTGAGGATCGCTGTTGGGTGACTTACATGAAGGTTATGGCCGAAACCCTTACTCTCACTCCCGCTGCCGCGGATCGGATCGCCAAGATCGCCGCCAAGCAGACGCGCCCCGCGATCCTGCGCCTGTCGGTGGAGGGCGGCGGCTGTTCGGGCTTCCAGTACAAGTTCGATCTGGCCGAAGGCCCTGAGGCCGATGACATGGTGAGCGAGACCGACGGGGTGAAGCTCGTCGTCGATCCGGTAAGCCTTGATCTCGTGGGTGGCAGTGTGGTCGATTTCGTCGAATCGCTGGGAGGTGCAGCCTTCCGCGTCGAAAACCCCAATGCCGCTGCGGGCTGTGGTTGCGGTTCGAGCTTCGGGATTTGAGTTAGACTTGGGCTGGCATTCGGGGCATCACCGCGCCCATGAAAATCGCCACTTTCAACATCAACGGTATCAAGGCGCGCCTGCCGCGGCTCAAGGAATGGCTCGCCGAAACGCGGCCATCAGTCGCTTGCCTGCAAGAGATCAAGACCCAGGATGATGGCTTTCCTGCCGAGGAATTTGCCGAGATCGGCTACACCGCGATCTGGCACGGGCAGAAAAGCTTCAACGGGGTGGCCATACTGGTCGATGCACATGCTGGCCTGACAATCAGCGAAGTGCAGCGCGGGCTGGGTGTCGATGGGCCCAATGACGGCGAAGGCGAACAGGCGCGCTATCTCGAAGCCGAAGTGAACGGCATCCGCATTGCCTGCCTCTATCTGCCCAATGGCAACCCGCACCCCGGGCCGAAATTTGATTACAAGCTGCGCTGGCTGGAGGCCTTGCGCGCCCGCATGGCGGAGATCTGGGCCGAAGAAGTGCCCGCCGTGGTGCTCGGCGATTTCAACGTCATTCCCGAAGATGACGATGTCTGGTCGATCAAAGCGATGGCCGATGATGCATTGATGCAGCCCGAATCGCGCGCGGCCTATGCCCGGTTGCTGGGCGATGGCTGGTGCGATGCGATCCGCACACGCAATCCGCGCGGCGGCGTGTGGACATACTGGGACTATCAGGCCGGCGCATGGCAACGCGATCATGGCTTCCGCATTGATCACATCCTGCTGTCACCCGAATGTGCCGACAGGCTGGAGACAGCAGGCGTCGACAAGGCGCATCGCGGCCGCGAAAAGGCCAGCGACCATACACCTGTTTGGGTGAAATTGTCACAACCCAACGGCTGATGGACGCACCTCGGCCCGGAGGGCAGCACAAGGGCGACTGCCCTGAAGTAGCGAAGCGATAGGGCATCCAAAACGCCCGCCCGCAGCCGTTCGCCCGAAGGGCGAAAAGCGGCGAGGATCAGACAAAAACGCGGATTACCTATAGAAGATATGCGTGTTGATCTGGGCGAGGCGCTGTTTGCGCTGGCTCCAGCCAGGGCGCACATAGCGGGCGTGGAAGAACACAGCGTCGCTTGCTTCCGACTGCCACAGGCCCTGATGCGCGATCTCGGCAATCGCACGTGCCCGCGCCCATGCGGGAGAATGCTCGCGGATGTGCGGCATGCGGCCACTTCGGATGAACGAGAACTGCCCGGCCTGCTTAACGACGCCGCAATAGCTTGCCGGAAAACGCGGATCATCCGTTCGGTTGATAATGACCTGTGCGACCGCGAGCTGACCGGTCAGGGGCTCACCGCGCGATTCAAAATAGACGGCGCCGGCAAGGCACTTCATCTCTTCGCTCAGCGCACGGCGGGTGCTGATCTGGCTGACCAGATCGGCCAGCGACGCAGCGCTGGGCGCAGGATCTTCGGAAAAATCCGGAAGGGTCTGGACGACTTCGCGCGAAACGAACACCGGCATGGCAGGGACAATCTCGATCCCGTCATCGCTGGCTTCGGCGTCGGGGGTCGCAAGGGCTTGCGCTTCTATCCCGTCAGTCGTTTCAGCCTCAGCGCTGTTGGCGCTGGAGAAAATCACATTGGCGATTGCAAAGGCTGCAACCGCACCAAAAGACAAATTCTTACGACTCATTACATCATCAATTTAGGCGGTGAGCGCGCACAGACGCAGGCTGGAACCTGATGCGAAGTTTCGCAAAGAGAGAGGGTGGTTCGTTAAAAGCCTGCCGGCTGCTCCCCGTCTGCGTGCTGTCCGGAAGGCCGGATTGCTGTTCCAGTCAGCCTGCGCGAGAAGATTGCCGCGCCGTTAGCCATACTGTGGTGGGGGTCAAGCAATTATGGCAAAATTGCGGTGAAGCGTTCCGCCTCGTCGATATCCACCTCGAGAATCCACAAATCGGGGTCCTGGCGACGGCGACGTTCAAGATATTCGGAAAATTCTGAAGGATTATCAGGGTCTTGGATTTTTGTCGTAACAAAACTGCGCGATCCATCGAGACCCGGCATTCTTTCATAGAGCTGTGCTGACCCCCCGCGACACATAATTGCGATCAGGATCGTACCCCCGTCCCGCTCCCCCTTCGCCAGCACTGTTGCAAAGCCACCGAGCGATTCCGTAAGCCGAATGAGGCTGGCCGCTTCAAGATGGGCGGGAAGGCGTGCGTCACTCACGGTGCGGCGCTGCTGTAACCC
>JBKBMC010000010.1:4206-45007 GCA_046296075.1 Erythrobacter sp.
GCGCATGAATGTACCGGTGCCGCGCCCGATCTCGTCGCCTTCCTCGTCGGTAAGACGAGCCTCGGCGACAAATACCCGCCGCTTGCCGCTGATCCAACGACCTTCGGCCACGACCTTGCCCGTTCGCACCGGCTTGGTGAAATGAAGGTTGAATCCGGTTGTCAGCAGAAAACGATCGGTCACCAGCGTGTTTGCCGCATAGAAGGCGGCATCATCAAGCATCTTGAAATAGATCGTGCCATGCGCCGCGCCCGCCGCATGATAATCGGCTTCGGTGATATCGAACGTAAGGCGCGAAAGCCCTTCGCCCGGAATGTGCAAGGTCGAAGCGAATTTGCGGTTGATCGGCGCGGAAGCATAAAGCTGTTCCAGTGCGCGGTAATGCAATTCGGCCCCGCGCGGGCCTGTGGCCGAATGCGTTATGCTCATGCGATCACCGGCTCAGGCCGCATCCTGCAGAAACTGGTTGGTGAGCAGGGCATAAAGCCCTTCGGGTGTTTCGGCTTCCATCAACAATTGCACCATGGCTTCGCTGCGGGTGAGGCGCGAGATCGCAGCCAGCGCGTGAAGATGAGTCGCCCCGGCATTTTCGGGGGAAACAAGGCCGAATACCAGGGTCACCGGAACTGCATCGGGTGACCCGAAATCAACCGGGGTTTCCAGCTTGATCAAGGCGAGCGTGGGGCGCTTCACACCGGCAAAGCGGCAATGGGGGATAGCAATCCCGCGTCCGAAACCAGTACTGCCGAGCATTTCGCGCTGCTCCAGCCCTTCGAGCACGCCGGCTTCATCGAGGCCATAGGCAGCAGCAAAGGAAGCGGCCAGCGCGGCGAAGACCTTGGGTTTGCTATCGAGACGGGCAAAGGTCACGGCTTCCGGCAAAACGACGATATTGATGTCCATTGCGTGGTGAAATCCAGACTTGATGTGCCCCCGGTGACGGGCAGATATTCGCCTTCGCGCCTGACGTCCAGTGCGCGAGAGCGAGGCGGAGACCCCTCCTGCATCCGCCGACCGGGCCTTCTCGCATCTATTCCGGGTCGCTGCCCGGCGAGGCCCTAGCGCGGTTCGACCCAACCGATCGAACCATCGGCACGTCGGTAAATCATATTATGTCGTCCGGTGCCAGCGTTTTTGAAAAACAGGGCGGTGGTGTTGCGCAGGTCCATCAGCATGACGGCATCTGCTACCGTGGCGGTGGGAATATCGACGCGCGTCTCGGCGATCACCAACGGCGCATCGGCAGTGACTTCTTCCTCCTCGTCATCAGGGAGGGCGAAAATCGTATAGGCTGCCTCTTCCTCGGCGCGGCTGGCAAGCGCCTGCTGGTGATGATCGGTGAGGCGACGTTTGTAGCGGCGCAGCTGTTTCTCGATCTTGGCAACCGCTTCATCGAAAGCAAGGTGGGCATCCTGCGCTGCGCCTTGCGCCTTGAGGATGAGGCCCTGCATCACATGGGTAACAATATCGCAAGTAAAGGAACCGGCCGGCGCCTTGCCGAAAGTGACATGCGAGGACAGTGCACGATCGAAATATTTATCGACAATCGCGGCGAGCTTTTCCGAAGCATGTTCCTGGAGCGCAGCTCCGGTATCCATCTGGTGGCCGGAAATGCGAATGTCCATGGTGTATACCCCCTTCTTCCCAAGTGGTTGGCAGACCGTCCCTTGTCCGCCCGGTTGGTGCAATCAGCGCGTCCAGACCGCCTCCTTGACCTCTGCGGCGATAAAGACTTCCCACCGCGCGCGCTCTTCGGGGGAGGCGGCGTGGGGACGCGGTTCGCGACGCGGACGATTGGTGACAGGGCGATACCATGGTGCATCCTTGGCGGAACCATCGGACTTGATATCGTCAACCAGTTCCAGCCCGATCTGCCGCCCGCCTGTCAGCTCGACATAGACCTGGGCAAGCAATTCAGCATCGAGCAGTGCCCCATGCTTGACCCGGTGGCTGCGATCAATGCCATAACGGGTACACAGCGCATCAAGACTAAGCTTGGCACCGGGATGTTTCTTGCGGGCGATGGCAACCGTATCGATCATCCGCGCCATATCGATCGGGGTGCGCCCGCACAGCGTCAGTTCGTTGTTGAGGAACCCGAAATCAAAGCCCGCATTATGCGCGACCAGCGGCGCATCGCCAAGAAAGGCCAGCAATTCATCCGCCGTATCGGCAAAGCGTGGCTTGGTCACCAGGAACGCCGATGACAGCCCGTGCACGCGTTCTGCTTCGGCCGGCATATCCCGTTCGGGATTGAAATAGGCGTGGAAGGTGCGGCCTGTTTCCACCCGGCCGATCATTTCCACACAGCCGATTTCCACCATGCGATCCCCGGTTTTGGGATCAAGCCCGGTAGTCTCGGTGTCGAAAATAACCTCACGCATTTGATGCACTATCTGCCTGGCAAGCGCGCGACGCAAGCGAAGTTTTCACTCTTGCACCGGAATTGACGGACCGAGCAATTCGGCAATCAGGGCAAGGACTTGCGCGCGGGTTTCATCCAGCGAAGTGCCGGTATCAATGACATGATGCGCCCGTTCGCGCTTTTCGGCATCAGGCGTTTGGAGGGTGAGGATGTGCGCGAATTTCTCTTCGCTCATGCCGGGGCGGGCCAGCACGCGCGCGCGCTGTTCGTGATGCGGCGCCGATACCACAACAACCGCATCGACCGCTTCATGCCCGCCGCGTTCGAACAGCAGGGGAATGTCAAACACCACGGCAGGCTTGTCGGCGTGGGTGGCGAGGAAAGCGGCCCGTTTGGCGCCGACAGCAGGGTGCACAATGGCTTCAAGGCGGGCGAGCGCGGCCTTGTCAGCAAAAACCTGATGGCCGAGCCGGTCACGGTCGACGCCGCCAGGTCCGGTCGAACCGGGAAAAGCCGCCTCGATGGCAGGCAGGAGTTCACCGCCCGGTCCCTGCATCGCGCGCACTTCTGCATCGGCATCAAACACCGGAATCCCCGCCTCGGCGAACATCGCCGCAACGGTCGATTTGCCCATGCCGATCGAGCCGGTCAGGCCAATGATTTTCGGTCTGCTCATGATGTCAGCAAGCCTCGTAGCTCCGCATCATGTTGGCGCGGGGCGGGTTGGCCAAAGAACTTCTCGAAGGCGAAAGCGGCCTGTCCGATCAGCATGGCGAGGCCATCAATCGTGCGGAACCCCGCCGCCCGCGCGGTGTGCAGCAGCGGCGTGTCCCGCGGATTGGTGACAATATCATAGACAATGCTGCGCGGCGGGACGTGCGAGAGATCGAAAGGCAGCGGCGCTTGTCCTGCCATGCCGAGCGCCGAGGCATTGACCACGAGATCGAGGCACCCTTCACGGTTATCGAAGGCAAAATCGGTCGGCGCGGCAAAGTGCGACAAGGGCGGCGTATGGTGTTCCCCTCGTGGTGCGAGCTCATCAAGCAAGGCGCGCGCCTTGGCCGGATCGCGTCCGGTGACAACCAACGTGAAGCCCGCACCCGCCAGCGCTGTGATGATCGCCCGCGCGGCACCGCCCGTGCCGATGATCCGTGCCATGCGGAAATAATGCGTTTGCGCGAGTTCCTCAGCCAGCGGTTCGAGAAAGCCTGCTGCATCGGTGTTGGTGCCAACCAGTTCGCCCGCGCCAACGGGCAACACGGTATTGACGGCGCCAATCGCGTCGGCGGGCGCTTCTATCGCATCAAGCCCTGCCATCACCGCCTGCTTGTGCGGCATGGTGACATTGCAGCCGCGCCATGTGGGATCCGCGCGCCGGACAGCGAGATAATCTGCCAGCTCTTCGGGACGCACGTGGCATGCGCGGTACTCAGCATCAATGCCGAGCTTCGCGAGCCAGAAATTGTGAATCGCCGGGCTTTTGGATTGGGCGATCGGATCACCGATTACTTCTGCGTATGGAATTTGGGGGGCAAAGGGCTTGCTCATGCGCGCAGGACCCCCGCCTCGCGCAGCGCGCCCAGCACGGGCAGCAAGGGCATTCCGAGGATGGTGAAATGCTCGCCCTCGATGCTTTCGAACAATTGCACGCCAAGCGCTTCGATGCGGAAAACGCCGACCGTGTGGCTTACTTCGGGCCATTCCTGCGCCAGATAATTGGCGATGAATGCCTCGGACAGCGCGCGCACATGGAGCCGCGCAAGCGCATTGTGGCTCCATTCGCAGGTGTTGCCACGAACCAGTGCTGCCCCGCTGTGCAGGTGCATCGCCTTGCCGGAGAAAAACCGCAGATGTTCGGCAGCTTCTTCGCGGGTAGCGGGCTTGTCGAAACGGCGCCCGTCCACCACCACCAGAGAATCGCTTCCCAGCACCAGTGCTTCGGGATGCGCGGCCGCGACCGCTGCCGCCTTTGCGACAGCCAGAGCTTCCGCGATTGCGGCAGGCCCGGCCCCCGCCATCCCGGCTTCGAGCGCGCGCTCGTCAATCTGCGCCGGCACTGCTTCGTAGATCACACCTGCCGCCTCCAGCATGGCCCGGCGCGAGGCTGACTTGCTGGCAAGAATCAGCCGCGTGTTCATATCGGCTTGCTCACGCCGTCGACCTGTTTGTCGCGGCGCTGACGTTCCTGCACCAGCCGGATGATAGCCGCAGCGCTTTCCTCGATCGAGCGGCGGGTGACATCAATCACCGGCCAGCCATTATCGGCAAACATGCGGCGGGCGAATTGCAGCTCTTCCTTGACCCGTTCATTGTCGACATAGGCGGTCTCGCCCGTCTCATTGAGTGTGAGCAAGCGGTTGCGCCTGATCTGGATCAGCCGTTCGGGCGCGGTCGTCAGCCCAACCACCAGCGGCTGGCGCAGGCCGAACAGCGCTTTGGGCGGCGGGCTTTCCACCACCAGCGGAATATTCGCGACCTTGTATCCGCGGTTGGCCAGATAGATCGCGGTTGGCGTTTTTGACGAGCGCGACACGCCGGCCAAGACGATATCGGCCTGTTCCCAATCCTCGTAGGCAAGGCCATCATCATGAGCGATGGTATACTGGATCGCTTCGACGCGGCGGAAATAATCCTCGTCCATGGCGTGCTGGCGACCGGGCTTGTGCAATTGTTCCTGCCCGAGATGGGATTCCAGCGCTGCCGTTACCTGATCGAGCACCGGGAGCGCGGGCAGGCCGAGATGGCGGCAATGCTCTTCCAGCCGTTTGCGGGTTTCAGGGTTCACCAGTGTGTAGAGCACCAGTCCCGGGTTGAGCGCGAGATCAGGCGCGATCCGATCGAGATGCTGGAGCGAGCGCACCATCGGCCAGAAATGACGGTTCACCGCGGGATCATCGAACTGGGCAAGCGCCGCCTTGGCGATCATTTCCAGCGTTTCTCCGGTCGAATCGGATACCAAGTGAAGATTGATTCGGTTCATCATCAGCCAGACCTGGTTGCGTGTGCCGGGTGCCTGTGGACAGGGTGCCGCATAAACCACGGGAGGGAAGCGTGGACAAGGTGTGGGGCACTTTTCATGCCCACTGCAAGGCATTTCCCCCGGCGCTTTCTCGACATGGGCGAGATTGTATCGACAGGCTGGGGACAATGGGGATATCTCGGGCTTGACCGCGCATCGCCGCAGAGTCGAGAGAGGATCTTGCGCATATCCATCACCGGATAAGTCAGGCAGCAACGGGTAATTCCCGCTATCCACAGGGCCAACAGACTCCCTCAATCTCTTATAAATCTAATTTATTTGTTTTAAGGAACACGAATGCCCGGCCCATTGCTCGATACGCTCAAAGGAATTCGCCAGCCCACCGCTCCCGTGTGGCTGATGCGGCAAGCAGGACGTTACCTACCGGAATATCGTGAGTTGCGCGCTGAAAAAGGCGGCTTCCTCGAACTGGTTTATGACAGCGAAGCAGCGGCAGAAATCACCGTCCAGCCGATCCGGCGTTTCGGGTTTGATGGCGCGATCCTGTTTTCCGATATCCTGATTGTGCCGCACGCGATGGGGCAGGGGCTGGCCTTCATGGCCGGTGAAGGGCCGAAATTGTCACCGACGCTGCTGGAAGTGGGGCTTTCCGATTTTGCTCCTGCGCTCCATCATTTCGATCCGGTCTATGAAACCGTTCGTCTGACCCGCGCGCAATTGCCCGCGAATGTCACGATGCTCGGCTTTGCGGGGAGCCCCTGGACGGTCGCAACTTACATGATCGCGGGCGAAGGTTCCAAGGATCAGGGCCAGGCGCGGTTGCTCGCCTATCGCGATCCGGCGCGCTTGCAGGCGATCATCGATGCGATCATTGCCCATTCGGTCACCTATCTTCGCGGCCAGATCGATGCAGGCGCCGAAGCGGTCCAATTGTTCGACAGCTGGGCGGGAAGTCTTGCACCCGACCAGTTCGAGAAGTGGGTGATTGCGCCCAATGCGCGTATTACCGCAGCGCTCAAGGAGAGCCATCCCGATACGCCAGTGATCGGCTTTCCCAAGGGCGCAGGCGCAAAATTGCCCGCCTATGCGCGTGAAACGGGCGTGGACGCGGTCGGGCTTGATGAAACGCTTGATCCTGTCTGGGCGCACCAGAGCTTGCCTGCAGGCATGCCGGTGCAGGGCAATCTCGATCCGCTGCTGGTCGAAGCGGGCGGCCCGGCTTTGCCTGCACGGGTCAAAGCGATCATCGCCGCGTTTGAAGACCGTCCGCATGTGTTCAATCTTGGCCATGGGATCGGACAATTCACCCCGATCGATCACGTGCATCAACTTCTTGCCGCTTTGAGAGGTTGAACTGATGCAGGACATGCTGCTTTCCATCTATCTGTTCCTCAAATCGGGCCATGTCATCTTCATGGTGTTCTGGTTGGCGGGGCTGTTCATGCTGCCGCGCCAGTGCATCTACATGCTTGATCATGCACCCGGTTCTGCGGGGGAGGCCAAGTGGGCGGAACGCAGCGGCAAGCTGCGCAAGATCATTCTGACGCCCAGCCTCATCATCGTCTGGGTGCTCGGTTTGACCCTCGCTTATGCGGGCGGGCATTTCGCGTCGGGCTGGTTCCATGCCAAACTGACGCTGGTGCTGTTGCTGAGCGGCTTTCATGGCTGGCTGGTAGCGAAATCGAAGGCAATGGCGCGCGGCGAACGTCCGCTTACTGAAAAGACTCTGCGCATGGTCGGCGAAGTTCCCGGTCTTGTACTCGTGCTCGTGGTGGTACTGGTCTATCTCAAGCCGTTCTGAGGCACGTTTCTGCGATTGACGTGGTGCAGGGGCAATTCTATTGCCTCAGCCATCTTTTCCGGTTGACCGGGACGTTGACGATCCCGGCGGTCTGCTTTCTCCAAGCCCAGCCTTGTTGCTCGCGTTGCGCAAGGCGCCTCTCCATCCGAGAGGCATTGACCATCCGGCCCACCTGACTTTGCGGATAGACACGACATGCATCTGAAAGACCTCAAGCAGAAAACCCCGGCCGAACTGGTCGCGATGGCGGAAGAACTCGGCGTCGAAGGCGCATCGACCATGCGTCGGCAGGACTTGCTGTTCTCGATCCTGCGCGAACTCGCCGAGGACGAGGAATACGAAGACAAGATCATGGGCATCGGCACCATCGAGGTTTTGCAGGATGGCTTTGGTTTCCTGCGCAGCCCCGAGGCGAACTACCTGGCCGGGCCGGATGATATCTATGTCTCGCCCAATCAGGTCAGAAAGTGGGGTTTGCGCACTGGCGATACCGTAGAGGGCGAAATCCGCGCGCCGCGCGATGGCGAACGCTATTTTGCGTTGACGACGCTGTCCAAGGTCAATTTCGATGACCCCGACGCGGTGCGTCTGCGCACCAATTTTGACAACCTGACGCCGCTCTACCCCGATTCCAAGCTCGTGCTGGATTCGCTTGATCCGACTGTGAAGGACAAGAGCGCGCGGGTGATCGACATCATCGCCCCGCAGGGCAAGGGCCAGCGCGCGCTGATCGTCGCGCCGCCGCGCACTGGTAAGACCGTGCTGCTCCAGAACATCGCCAAGGCGATCACCGATAATCACCCCGAGGTCTTCCTGATCGTCCTTCTGGTCGATGAACGCCCGGAAGAAGTCACCGACATGCAGCGCAGCGTGAAGGGCGAGGTTGTCTCCTCCACCTTCGATGAACCCGCGCAGCGCCACGTGCAGGTGGCCGAAATGGTGATCGAGAAAGCCAAGCGGCTTGTCGAGCACAAGCATGATGTGGTGATCCTGCTCGATTCGATCACGCGTCTGGGCCGGGCCTACAACACGGTTGTACCGTCGTCGGGCAAGGTGCTGACCGGCGGTGTCGATGCCAACGCGCTGCAACGGCCCAAGCGGTTTTTTGGTGCGGCCCGCAATATCGAGGAAGGCGGCAGCCTTTCGATCATCGCCACCGCATTGATCGACACGGGTAGCCGCATGGACGAAGTGATCTTCGAAGAGTTCAAGGGCACCGGCAACAGCGAAATCGTGCTCGACCGCAAGGTCGCGGACAAGCGCATCTTCCCGGCACTCGATGTAGGCAAGTCCGGCACCCGCAAGGAAGAGCTGCTGGTCGAGAAGGACAAGCTGTCCAAGATGTGGGTGCTGCGCCGCATCCTGATGCAGATGGGCACCGTAGATGCGATGGAATTCCTGCTCGACAAGATGAAGGATTCCAAGACCAACGCGGATTTCTTCGATACAATGAACCAGTAGGTTTTGGGAACCAGTAAGGCCCGGTGGGGGGCGGTTTGCAGGGACGGGAAAGCGGGTTCGGCCAGTGCTTAGTCAATATCTCTATATCAGCACCGCGCCGACGCTTGCGCGCGATGAAGTGGACGCCATTCTTGCGACCAGTGCGCGCAACAATCCGGCGCGGGCAATCACCGGCTTGCTGCTTTATAACGGGCGCAATTTCCTCCAGCTGATCGAAGGCGAGGAGGAGGAACTGGTCGGCCTGATGCTCAAGATTACCGAGGATCCGCGCCATAGCGGGATCACCTTGCTTGATCGCCGTTCGATTGCAGAGCGTTCCTGCCCTGACTGGGCCATGAAGCGCGTGCTGATCGCTGAAAGCATTGCGAGCCGCCGCGAGATGCTCGACGCTGAACTGCCGCAAGGGCTGGCGCCGGAGATCCGTAAGATGATCATGAACTTCGCGGTGCTGAATTAGGGTGGGGTGATGGTGCGGCATGTCGTCCTGACAGGCGCACCGGGAGCCGGAAAGACCACTCTTTTGCGGGCGGCAGCTGACGCTGACCTTGCGACCTCGCCGGAAGTGGCGCGGCAATTGCTCCAAACACCAGGCGGAATGGCTCTGCGGGCCAATGATCCGCTCGCGTTTGCTGAAGCTATGCTGGAAGCGCACCGCCGCGAATATGAGCGGTTCGCTGGTGCATCAGTGCCGGTCGTATTTGATCGCGGCTTTCCCGATGTTGCAGGGTTTCTGGATGTTTCGGGTCTGGCGGTGCCGGCCGCGCTCGACGAGGCTTGCCGTGCGATCCGTTATCACGGCCCGGTATTGAGGGCGCCTGCCTGGCAGGAAATCTACCGCACTGATGCCGAACGCATCCAGGATTGGGAGCAAGCGGTTGCCAGCGATGAAGCAGTGACTGCAGCGTGGTGGCGCTATGGCTACGACGTTGAGGACCTGCCGCTTGCCCCGGTGGCCGAACGGTTGCGGTTCCTCAAGGCCCGGCTCTAGCTTTTGGCGCGCTCGAGCTGCGCGGCCATCATCTCCCCCACCTTGTTGATTGCCTTCAGCGGGCGGACCATCACCTTGAAGTCACTGATTTGTCCATCCGCATTCCAGCGGACGATATCGACTCCGTTGATGGTGATGCCATCCAGTTCGGTCACGAATTCGAGCATCATGTCATCACCGTCGACCAGTTCGCGCACATAGCGGAAGCTGTCGTTGCCCAGCACATGGCTCGCTGCCACCAGATAGGCCATCACAACCGCTTTGCCTGCCTGCGGTGTGTGGACCACGGGGGAGTGGAATACGGCATCCTCGGCCAGCATGTCCGCCAGCACAACGGGATCGCTCCCGCCATGCATATAGGCATGCCAGCGGGCGAGGTTTGCGGCACTCATGCAAGATGCTCGGCAAAAAAAGCACTGGTGCGGCTATCGGCCAGTGTCGCAGCGGCCTCATCACGGCGTTTGCCAACTTCGGTGGCAAAACCGTGATCCAGGCCCGCATAGTCGTGCAGCGTGACCTTGGGGTGATCATCAAGGCCACTGTGCATGGCCGCCTGCGCTTCGGGCGGCACGAAGCCGTCAGCGGTCGGGATATGCAGCATGACAGGGTTCGCGATTGCCTTTGCTTCACCCAGCAGGCCATCAATGCCGACACCGTAATAACCGACGCTGGCATCGATATCGGTGCGCGCTGCAGTCATGAAAGCCAGCCTGCCGCCAAGGCAATAACCGACGCAGCCAACCTTGCTTACGCCTTCCTCGGTGCGGAGATAATTGATGGCGGCCTGAATATCGCGGATGCCCGCATCCTGATTGAACTTGCCCATCCAGTCGAGCGCTTCGCCGAATTCCGCTTCGACATCGGGATCAAGCTCGATGCCGGGCTTGAGCCGCCAGAACAGATCGGGTGCAAGCGCGATGTAGCCTTCGGCGGCCAGCTTGTCGCACTTCTGGCGAATGCCCGGATTGACGCCGAAAATCTCCTGAATGACGATGATGGCTGCCTTGGCCGCACCTTGGGGCCGCGCGATATAGCCGGTGAAGCTGGCATCGCTGTCGAGCGTGGGGATCGTCACGGTGGTCATCGGGGTCTCTCCTCAATTTGCGTCCTGTCTCCTATCTATTGCCTTGCCCGCTTGCCAACCCCAAATAGAGAGCATTGGCCATGCGCCGGACGGGAGAGACCCCAATGAAAATAAACATTGAAATTGAATGCACGCCGGAAGAAGCTCGTAATTTCATGGGCTTGCCGGATGTCAGCAGCGCCAACAACATCTATGTCGAGAACATTGCCAAGGCGATGAAGGGCGTCTCCAACCCTGATCAGTTGCAGGAATACGCGCAGGCGCTGGCTCCAATGGGGCAGGTCGGGCTCAAGCTGTTCCAGAGCTTTGTCGAAGGCGGGATGAAGGCCGCCTCGGCCAAGCGCGATGGCGGCGGCAAGCCGGGCGAATAGCACCTTCGCGCGTCTGTGAGTCCCCTTGACACCATCTTTGCGCTGTCGAGCGGCGCGCCGCCGGCAGGTGTCGGTGTGATCCGCGTTTCCGGACCTTGTGCCGGATCGGCTTTGCAGACCCTGGCGGGACGGCTGCCTCAACCGCGCCGCGCTTCGCTTGCGCGGCTGCGCGATGGAGCGGGTCGGCTCCTCGATGAAGCCCTTGTGTTGTGGTTTCCGGGTCCGAATACCGCGACGGGTGAGGATTTGGCGGAGCTGCATTGTCACGGCGGGCGGGCCGTGATTGCAGCGGTAGAAGGCGAACTCGCTGCGCTGCCCGGCCTTCGCCGCGCCGAGCCGGGCGAGTTTACCCGTCGTGCATTCATCAACGGGCGCCTTGATCTCGCGGAGGCCGAAGGGCTTGGCGATTTGTTGAGCGCCGAGACCGAATTGCAGCGCGCCGCCGCGTTGGGCGCCATGCAGGGCGCATTGTCGCGGCAAGTCGAGACATGGCGAGAGCGTGTGCTGGCGTTGTCGGCAGAGCTCGAAGCGGTGCTTGATTTCTCCGACGAGGAAGACGCAGCAGATCTGCCCGAGCGTTTCACGTGGAACATTGCCACGCTGGCGCAGGAACTTGGCGAATGGCTTGCTCGTCCGCGCTCTGAGAAGTTGGGGGAAGGATTTCGGGTTGTGTTGGCGGGGCCGCCCAATGCCGGAAAATCGACTTTGTTCAATGCCTTGATTGAAAGCGAGGCTGCGATCACCTCGCCGATTGCAGGCACCACGCGCGATGTGATCGAACGTTCGGTGGGGATCGCAGGGGTGCCATTCACCTTTGTCGATACGGCGGGGCTTCGCGATGAAGGCAGTGATGCCATCGAAGCTATTGGTATCAGCCGCGCGCGGGGTGAACTTGCACGCGCGGATGTTGTGCTGTGGCTGGGGCTGGAAGGTGAGGGGCCGGACGGCGCCTGGGAGATCGCCGCGCAGTGTGATGTATCCAGCTTTGTACCCAAAGGGTCCGCGCGGCATACCGTGTCAGCAACCACCGGTGAAGGGTTGGGTGCGCTCAAGGCCGCACTGGTCAAAGTGGCATGTGCTGCACTTCCCAAGCCGGGCGAGGCGGCGCTCAACGCCCGCCAACATGCCAGACTGGCCGAAGCGGCTGAGGCGTTGCAGGCCGCACCGAGGCTGCACGATCCGCTGCTTATCGCCGAAGAGCTGCGGCGCGCGCGTCTTGCCTTTGATCGGTTGATCGGGCGCGCGACCACCGAAGATATGCTTGATGCACTGTTTGGCCGGTTCTGCATCGGCAAATAGGGCTGGGCCTGTGCCGCTGTTCCACGTGAAACAGTTGCGGGAACATCTTTGACGAAAAGCCACTGAGCGCTTATCTGCGCGGCCATGCACAGCTTTGATGTCATCGTGGTTGGCGGCGGGCACGCCGGCGTGGAGGCCGCCTGCGCAGCAGCCCGAATGGGTGCGCGTACAGCACTCGTCAGTTTTGACCTCGATGCGATTGGCGCGATGAGCTGCAATCCCGCGATTGGCGGGCTCGGCAAAGGCCATCTGGTGCGCGAGGTCGATGCGCTGGATGGCGTGCTGGGCCGCGCGGCTGATGCTGGCGCGATCCATTACCGTATGCTCAACCGCTCCAAGGGCAGCGCCGTATGGGGTCCGCGCGTGCAGGCGGATCGTGTGCTGTTCAAGGCCGCGGTGCAGCGCATGGTGCGGGCACAGGCCAACCTCGCCCTGATTTCAGGCGAGGCTGCCGCATTGTTGCTTTCCTGCGGACGGGTAGAGGGCCTTGAGCTTGCTGATGGGACGCAGCTTGCCGCCGGGCGCGTTATTCTGTGCACTGGCACGTTTCTCGGCGGGGTGCTGTTCCGCGGCGAGGAGCGTTTTGAAGGTGGGCGGATTGGGGAGAATGCGGCGCACCGGCTTGCGCAGCAATTGCGCGGGGCTGATCTGCCGATGGCGCGGCTCAAAACCGGCACGCCGCCGCGCATCGATGGACGCACGATCGATTGGGCCGTGCTGGAAGAGCAGCCGTCCGATGCGGACAGTTGGACGATGTCGCCGCTCACATCGCGCCGCGGCAACCCTCAGGTGTTCTGTGCCATCACGCGCACCACGCAGGCGGGCCATGATGCAATCCGGGCCAATTTGCACCGCTCTCCGCTTTTTTCGGGTGCAATCGCCGCAGCAGGTCCGCGCTATTGCCCCTCGATCGAGGACAAGATCCATCGCTTCGGTGATCGCGACGGGCATCAGGTGTTCCTCGAACCCGAAGGCCTGACGACGCACCTCGTCTATCCCAATGGCATCAGCACGTCGCTGCCTACCGATGTTCAGGAAGTGGTCGTGCGCTCCATGCCGGGTTGTGGACGAGCGGAGATTGTGCAGCCGGGCTATGCGGTGGAATATGATCACATTGATCCGCGCGCGTTGACTCCGGATTTGCAGGTGCGCGCCATTCCGGGGCTCTATTGCGCCGGGCAGATCAACGGCACGACCGGTTATGAAGAGGCCGCCGCGCAGGGTCTGGTAGCCGGTCTTGAGGCGGCTGGAGCGGCGCTGGGCAGGGCAGCGCCCCCGCTGGACCGGGCAAACTCCTATCTCGCGGTGATGATTGATGACCTCACCTTGCAAGGTGTGTCCGAGCCATACCGCATGCTCACGGCGCGCGCTGAATATCGCCTTCGCCTGCGGGCCAATAATGCGTCGACGCGCTTGACCGGGCTGGGAATTGAAGCGGGCTGCATTGGTGAAGAACGCAGGAAGTGGTTTGAGCGGCGCGAGGAGATCCGCGCGATGTTTCACGTGAAACATGCGCAGAAAGTTCACGCGCGCGAGCTGGCCGATCTTGGCCTGCCGGTGCGGCGCGATCAGGGGGAAAAGCCGCTCGCGGAATGGCTGCGTTATGACGGAGTGACCCATGCGGCGCTTGCCCCCTGGCTGGGTGACATGGTGGCCATCGATCCGCTGTTGGCCGAGGAAATGACCGAGGATGCGGCCTATGCGCCTTATCTTGCGCGGCAGGATGCCGAACTGCGCGATTTGCGCGCATCGGAAGCACTGCCGCTTCCTGCCGATTTTCCCTATGCGCAGGTTCCCGGCCTTTCCAATGAGATGGTTGAGCGGCTGAGCAAGGCAGCGCCGGTTTCGCTCGCGGCCGCCGGACGCGTGCCTGGTATCACGCCGGCTGCGCTTTCGGCCCTGCTGGTTCATGCCCGCCGCCGCGAGCAGGCAGCCTGATGATTGAAAACGAGGAGCAGGCGCGCGCCTTTGTCGAAAGTCTTGCGGATGATCTGGGATCGCCCGAGGCAATGGCGCGGATTGAACGCTATATTGCGCTGCTGCTGGATGAAAACCAGCGGCAGAATCTTATCAGCCGGGCAAGCGAAGAACACATCTGGCAGCGCCACATGGCCGATTCCGCACAGCTATTGCGCTTTGTTCCACGTGAAACACTGGGTGGCGGCACGCAAGGGCCGTGGCTTGATCTTGGCTCCGGGCCGGGCTTGCCGGGGCTGGTGATCGCAATACTCTGCCCACAGATGCCCGTCACCATGGTGGAATCCCGTGCCCGGCGCGTAGCCTTTCTCAACCATTGCATTGTCGAACTGGCACTGCCCAAGGCGCAGGTTATTGGCGAACGGCTTGAGCGTGTCACACCCTTTCCGGCTCGCGCTATTTCGGCGCGCGCCTTCGCCCCGCTGGAAACACTGTTCAGCTTATCCGCGCCTTTCTCCACAGCTGCCACCCGCTACGTCTTGCCCAAGGGGCGCTCGGCAGCGCACGAATTGGCAACGCTGCGTCCGGCGATTCGGAAAATGTTCCACGTGGAACAATCCTTGACGGATAAGGATGCCGGAATCATCCTCAAGCTGTGATAGATGTGAGCGCGAGAGGTAGGGTCACAAGAATGCTGACAATCGCCATTGCCAATCAGAAGGGCGGGGTGGGCAAGACCACCACCGCGATCAACATCGCTACCGCTATGGCGGCGACGGGTTGGCGAACGCTGTTGATCGATCTTGATCCGCAGGGCAATGCTTCGACGGGCCTTGGTATTTCCTCTGCTGCACGTGGCCTTTCGAGCTATGATCTGCTGGTCGATGAAGTGCCGTTGGCGAGCGCCATCGTGCCAACCAGCATTCCCGGCCTTGATCTGGTGCCTGCCACGGTGGATTTGTCGGGCGCGGAGGTGGAGCTTGTGTCGGTAGAGGAACGCACCGCGCGTCTTGCGCGTGCGCTCGCCGATCATCAGGGCCATGATATCTGCTTCGTTGATTGTCCGCCTTCGCTTGGGCTGCTCACACTCAATGCGCTGTGCGCTGCCGATACCTTGCTGGTGCCGCTGCAATGCGAATTCTTTGCGCTGGAGGGTTTGAGCCAGCTGCTCCAGACGGTCGAAAAAGTGCAGCAGTTGTTCAATCCGGCTCTGGGCATCATCGGCGTCGCTCTCACCATGTATGATCGCCGCAATCGTTTGACCGATCAGGTCTCTGACGATGTGCGCGAATGCCTTGGCAATCTCGTGTTTGAAACAGTGATCCCGCGCAATGTGCGCCTGTCCGAAGCGCCGAGCCACGGCTTGCCCGCGCTCGTCTATGACCATGCCTGCGCTGGCAGCCGTGCCTATATCGCGCTTGCTCGCGAATTGATCGGGCGCTTCCCGGCGGAAAGGCAAGCGGCATGACCGACGATAGCGAACATCCGGTGCGCACCACCCCTGACAGGCCCAAGCGGCTGGGGCGCGGGCTTGGTGCCTTGCTGGGCGAAACCCGGCGTGAGGAGCCGCTGGTGCTGGATCGCGACGGAAGCGGGGTGCCATCGCGTGAGAGCAGCACCGCAAACACGTCCCCGCTCCGGATGATTGCGGTTGCCGCGATCAAGCCGTTGCCCGGCAATCCCCGCAAGCATTTCGATGAAGCCGCGCTTGATGAACTGGCCGCGTCGATTGCGGCGCGCGGGGTAATCCAACCCATCATTGTCCGTCCGACCGGGCCCGGCGCTTACCAGCTGGTGGCGGGTGAGCGGCGTTGGCGCGCGGCCCAGAAAGCGCGGCTCCACGAGATCCCGGCGCTGGTCCGCGATCTGGATGAGCGCGATGTGATGGCGCTGGCGCTGATCGAAAATCTCCAGCGCGAAGACCTCAACCCTGTTGAAGAAGCCTATGCATATCAAAGGCTTGCTGAAGATGAGGGCATGACCCAGGCCGAGATCGCAAAGCTGGTCGACAAGTCGCGCAGCCATGTTGCGAACCTTCAGCGCTTGCTCCACCTGCCACGCGCTGTGCTTGATCAGGTCGAAAAAGGCAAGCTGAGCATGGGCCACGCGCGCGCTCTGATCGGGCGCGAGGATGCGGCGGAGCTGGCAGATATTGCGGTGCGCGAGAACCTCTCTGTGCGCGAAGTCGAACTGCTGGTGCGCAAGCTCGCGCGGAAATCCGGTGCGGCGACGCGTGATGCAGCGAACACCTTCGGTGATGAGCCTGCCGGCAACGCCGATATCCTCGCCGTTCAGCAGCATCTCGAAGAATTTCTCGGCCTGAATGTGCGGATCAAGCCCGAAGGCGATCCGCGCAAGGGTGTGATGTCGATCCGTTACACCACGCTCGATCAGCTTGATCTGTTGTGTCAGCGCCTTACTGGCGGCGAATTCTAGGGGCTTTGAGCTTCCCGTTGATCAGATTCGTTCGGCCAACAGGGCGGCCAGCGCTTCAATCCCCGTCGCATCAGCATCCGTAAAGCGTGCGGGGGAAGGGCTATCGAGGTCGATCACTGCCACCACCGCGGCATCACGCACCACCGGCACTACCAGTTCGCTGCGGCTGGCTGCGTCGCAGGCGATATGGCCGGGAAAGGCATGCACATCCGCAACAAGTTGCGTGGCGCGACTTTCCGCCGCCGTCCCGCATACGCCTTTGCCGAAAGGAATGCGGATGCAGGCAGGGCGGCCGACAAACGGCCCGAGCACCAGTTCGTGCCCGCCGCCGTCCTTGGCAGACCCGACCCGGTAGAAACCCGCCCAGTTCAGATCGGGCAGGAACTCCCACAGGAGCGCGGCGACATTCGCCATGTTGGCCACGCTATCGGGCTCGTCCGCCGTCAGCGCATCAGTCGCAGCGTGCAGATCGCGATAGAGTTCTGCCGGATCCACCCCCGGCTGGGCCTTGAAATCATACATGCCAGCCCCTTTGACGAGTTCGCCCATTGCCGCAAGGGCAAGCGCCCTCTATCCGTGCCCACATGGGCATTTTTCGTAAGATCGCAATCGCGCTTGCCGTCCTGGTCGTAGTGGCCGGGGCGGCGTTGTTCTTTCTCACCCGCGGGCAAACCGCGGAGTTGGCAGTCGAGGATGTCGTCGGCACTGAGCCGACCCTCGCCAAGCCGCAGGAGCAGCGCTTCCCGACGGTGCAGATTGCCGAACCGGTGGGCTGGGCCGAGGGCGAGCTGCCGGTGGCCGCGGATGGCCTTGCGGTCAACCGCTTTGCCGAGGGGCTTGATCACCCGCGCACGCTCTACACGCTGCCTAATGGCGATGTGCTGGTCAGCCTGACCCGTGCGCCCAAGCCGCAAGCCAAGCCAAGCGGGATCATGGACCGGATCGAGGCATGGGTCGCGAGCTATCTTTTTGCCAAGGCGGGGTCGGCGGGTGAATCCGCCAACCAGATCGTGCTGCTGCGCGATACCACGGGTGATGGTGTGGCGGACAAGCGCACCGTGCTGCTTGAAGAAGGACTGGATTCGCCGTCAGGCCTCGCCTGGCGTGATGGCACGCTTTATGTTGCCAATCACAACGCGGTGCTGGCTTTTGATTACGCGCTTGGGGGTGACACTGTGACAAGCACCCCGCGCAAGCTGATGGATCTCGCCGCTGGCGGCGGCCACTGGATGCGCAATCTCGAACTGCATCCGACCGACGGGTTGCTCTATGTCGCGGTTGGCTCGGTCAGCAATATCGGTGAATCCGGCATGGCGGTTGAGGAAGGCCGCGCCATGATCTGGGAATATGATCTTGGCGAGAAGCGCCAGCGGCCCTTCGCGCTGGGTTTGCGCAATCCCAACGGGCTCGATTTCTCACCGTGGAGCGGGGAGTTGTGGACCACGGTCAACGAGCGCGACATGCTCGGCTCCGATCTGGTGCCTGATTATCTCACCAATGTGCCGGTCGGCGCGCATTACGGCTGGCCGTGGGTTTATTACAAGAACACCTTCGATCGGCGGGTGAAGCATCCGATGCCGGCTTTCCTCACGGAATACACCCGCAATCCCGAATATGCGTTGGGGCCACATGTGGCCGCCTTGGGGATGGTCTTCACAGCGGAAGGTCACCGGATGGGCGAGAAATTCGCCAGCGGTGCATTCATCGCCCGGCACGGCTCGTGGAATCGCAAGCCGCCGTCGGGTTATGATGTTGTCTACGTGGCTTTTGATGCGCGCGGCAACCCTGTCGGCAAGCCGGAGCCGGTGCTGACGGGCTTCCTCAAGGAAGACGGCAAGACACGCGGGCGGCCGACCTGGGCGGAATGGGCTGGTGACGGCGCGCTCCTGATTTCCGACGATACGGCAGGGATAATCTGGCGGGTTGCCGCTCCGGGCGCGGCTCCGGGGGCGGGCATTGCACGGGTGAAAAGCGAACGCTTGCCGCCGGCGCGCGAATTGCGCGATCCGACCCGCGAACGCGAGGCGGATTACTTGCGGCAGCAGGCGGGGCAGAAGGTGAACTAGAGCGGAACTCCCGCCCGCCCGGCAATCTCGGTGGCAAATTGCAGCGCAGTTCGGCCCGAACGATTGCCGCGCTGGATAGCAAAGGCCATCGCTTCCTCTATGTTGAACGCAAGGCCGTGCGGTTCCGTGTAACTGCGGATCATCGCAAGATAGGTCTCGCGATCAGCCGGATGGAAGGCCAGCGTCAGACCAAAACGGTCGGCCAAGGCGAGAGCATCGTCGCGTTCATCGCGTTCGTGGAGCGCCGCGCTTTCATCCGGGTTACGGCTGACGATGCCGCGCCGGTTCGATGTGACCGCTAAACGGATGTGAGCGGGGCGCGGGATAATTCCCCCGTCAAGCAGGCTGCGCAGCGCGAGATTCTCCGCCTTGGCGTCAGCGCCGAAACCGAGATCATCGACAAACAGCAGAAAAGCGCGATCCACCTGCGCCAGTTCGCTGATCAACTGTGGGAAACTGGCGAGGCTCCCGCCTGCCAGTTGCACGAGCGCGATGCGCCCCGGATTTTCCTTCGCGACATCGCCAAGCGCAGCGCGCACCAGCGCCGATTTGCCCATGCCGCGCGCACCCCACAGGAGCACGTCTTGCGCCGCCGCACCGCTTGCAAGCCGGGCGAGATTGGCGCGCACGGCGGCTTTCTGACTGTCGATGCCGATCAACCGATCTAGCGGTAGCACTGCGGGCGAAACGACAGCCCGCGCATTCGCACCGTCCCACCAATAAGCCGGGTGCGCCCGCCAATCGATCGGCTCGGGCGGTGGCTCGGCCAACCGCTCCAATGCGGCGGCGATACGTTCCCAGACCGCGCCGCTTTTCACGATCAGCCTGCAAGCTTCTCGGCGGGGAGGGCATACAGCAGATCCGCGCCCGCCGTCGCACCTGCTTTCAGGCCAAGCGCCTCAGGCACCACGCGATCAAGGAAGAAGCGGACTGTAACCGGCTTGGCATCGGCGAGTTCGGGGCTCGCTCCGGCTGCTACGGCGTGCATCTGCTTCATCAATTGCCAGCCTGCCACGCAGACGGCGGCCATCGTGCAGAACGGCACGCTCCCAGCGAGGCGATCATCAAGGCTCGCCTCACCCTGCATCCAGCGGGTGATGCCAACGCATTCGCTTGCCAGTGCGGCCAGCGAAGCTTCCCCGGAAGCTTCTCGGGCGATGGTTTCAAACAGCCCGATCATCGCCGCGCCGCCATCCAGTCCCAGTTTGCGGGTCACGAGGTCGGCCGCCTGAATGCCATTGGTGCCTTCATAGATCGGCGCAATCCGCGAATCGCGCCAGTGCTGCGCCGCGCCGGTTTCCTCGACAAAGCCCATGCCGCCGTGGATCTGGATGCCGAGGCTCGCCACTTCCACGCCGATATCTGTGCCCCACGCCTTGAGCAGCGGCACGATAATCTCGGCACGCTGGCCTGCGGCTTCATCGCCGCAATTGCCGCGATCAACCTGCCCTGCGCAGTAATAGAGGAGCGCGCGGCAGCCTTCGGTGAGCGCCTTCATCCGCAGGATCATGCGCCGCACATCGGGGTGTTCGATGATCGCGACCGGGGCGCGGTCAGGCGAACCGGCACGCGCCGACTGCACCCGGTCGCGGGCGTAGGCGAGCGCTTGCTGGGTGGCGCGTTCGGCGATTTGGTTGCCCTGATTGCCGACATTGATCCGCGCGTTGTTCATCATCGTGAACATGGCGGCGAGGCCCTTGTTCGGCTGGCCGACCAGCTCGCCGATGCATGCGCCATTGTCGCCGTAGCTCATCACGCATGTCGGCGAGGCATTGATGCCGAGCTTGTGTTCGAGGCTGACGCAGCGAAGGTCGTTCTTCGGCCCGAGGCTGCCATCATCATTCACATGATATTTGGGCACCACGAAGAGGCTGATCCCTCGCGACCCTTCCGGTGCACCGGGGAGCCTCGCCAGCACCAGATGGATGATGTTTCTGGCCAGATCATGCTCGCCCCATGTGATGTAGATCTTCTGGCCGGTGATCCGGTATTTCCCCGCGTGCTCCCCGTCTTCGATCGGTTCAGCGGTCGAGCGCAGCGCGCCGACATCGCTGCCTGCGGCAGGCTCGGTCAGGTTCATCGTGCCCGACCATTCGCCGCTTACCAGCCTGGGCAGATACTTCGCTTGCTGGTCCCTGGTACCGTGATGTTCGATCGCCTCGATCGCGCCGACCGAGAGCATCGGAAGCAGTGTGAACGCCATGTTCGCTGCGCCGAGGTTCTCCAGCACATTGCAGGCGAGCGTGAAGGGCAAGCCCTGACCGCCGAATTCCGTGGGCGAAGCGATCGCATTCCACCCTTGTTCGACATAGGCCTTGTAGGCGGCTTCGAAGCCTTCGGGCAGACGCACCACACCATTTTCGAGCCGTGCGCCCTCCAGATCGCCAATGCGGTTGAGCGGCGCGAATTCGCCCGCCGCGAATTGCCCGACACCCTCGACAATGGCCTCGACCAGATCGGGCTCGGCATGGGCGAACTTCTCGTTCTGCGCCAGCTCCTCGATCCCCGCATTGACGCGGATAGCAAGCAATTGATCGGCGGTAGGCGGGGTGTAGGCGTTCACGGGTCGTCCTTGTCGCGGAAGGCAGGGAAACAGAGCGCCGCACTTGGCAGCGAGGCGCTTTGAATATAGCGCCGGGGCATGAGCGGCAAGAACGTTACGGAAGTGCTGGCAGCGGGGCCGCAAGGGCTGGCGCGAGCGGCGCAGATCCTCGAATCGGGCGGACTCGTCGCCGTGCCGACCGAGACGGTCTATGGCCTTGCCGCGAGGGCCGATTCGCCCGAGGCCGTGGCGCGGATTTATGCCGCAAAAGGCCGCCCAAGCTTCAATCCGCTGATCGTGCATGTATCGGGCGCGGCGCAGGCAGAGCGCTATGCCGTGCTGAGCGATCAGGCGCGCGCCTTGATGGCGGCACATTGGCCTGGTCCGTTGACGCTGGTTCTCCCTTTGCGCGAAGATGCCATCTTGGCGTCAGCCGTAACAGCGGGCCTTTCCACTGTTGCCCTGCGCGCTCCTGCCCACCCGGTGATGCGGGAGCTGCTGGCGGCCGTGGATTTCCCGCTTGCCGCGCCTTCGGCCAACCGATCAGGCTTTATCAGCCCGACCACCGCTGAACATGTGCTGGCCTCGCTCGATGGGCGGATCGAGATGGTGCTTGATGGCGGACCGTGTGATGCAGGGGTGGAGTCCACTATTGTGGCGTTGCGAGCCGACGGCCGGATCGAGACGCTGCGCCCAGGGCCCGTACTTCTGGGGGAACAGGCCCATGGTGCAACAGGGGGGATCGAGGCGCCGGGCCAGCTCGCAAGTCATTATGCGCCGGGTAAGCCGGTACGGCTGGGCGCGACCGGGGCTGAACCCGATGAGTTCCTGATCGGGTTTGGTGCAGTTCCGGGTGACGTCACGCTGTCAGCCAGCGGGAATCTGGAAGAGGCTGCGGCGCGGCTTTACGCCTGTCTGCACGATGGGGCCAAGTCAGCCCATGCGCGCATCGCGGTGGCTCCGGTGCCGGAGGTGGGGGTGGGCCTGGCGATCAATGACCGGCTGCGCCGCGCGGCCACTTAGGCCTTTTCAGCGTTCCGGCTCAACCGGAACACTTGGCATCAGTGTCTTCATCTCGGCCCGAATCGCCTGCGCACGCTCACACGCCACATCGTCGCCATCGCCGCAACGCTGCATCGCCCTGTCGTAATCGCGCTGAAGCGCGCCGAGGCGCTCCTCGCGCTTGCGAATCTCGCGGCCTCGCTTCTCGTCCGCTTCGGATTGGCTGGTGGTTGCGAGATCAACGCCCCGGCTCGCCGCCTTGACCGGCAAGGTCACGGCACCAACTGCCGCCTTGGCAAGGCATCCCTGCAAAGCGAGCGATGCAAGGGCGAGAAGAATGATCGAGGGTGCGCGCATGGTTGGGATGTTACGCGCACCCTTTGAAACAAGGCAAATATTATTCCGCGACCGGTTCCGCTTCCGCGCTCGGCGCAGGCTCACAGATCAGCTTGCCCGAACCGAAGCTGTTTGCCGTGCACTTGGCGCGTCCCGTCACCTTCACAGTACCGGAGCCTGCGATGTTGGCTTCGACCGTGCCATCCGAGGCGAAGGCAACATCGCCGCTACCGCCGATCGAGACCTCGGCGCGTTCGGCCTTCAGACCTGCGAGATCGACATTGCCCTTGCCGCCGATGTTGACTTCCAGTCGCTCTGCGCTGCCTGCGCCTTTCACATTGCCGCTGCCGCCAATGCTGATTTCAAGCCGCTCGCCGGTAAATTCGGTGAAGCTGACACTGCCGCTGCCGCCAATCGCCATCATCGCCTTGGAGGCAAGCGACTGGGCCTCGATAGTTCCGCTGCCACCAATCATCAGCTCCTTCGGCGGCGCCATGGTGATGCGAATGGTGGCGGGCGTAGAGCCTTTCTTGAACAGGCCCGATTTGCGGCCGATCCCGAGTGTATCCTTGTCGCGGATGAAGCGCAGGTCGTCCCCGGCGCTGGAATCGCCCTCGATTTCGATCGCGAGTGTATCGCCCTCGGTGAGAATCACGGTGTCACCCGAACCGAGTGCGAGGCTCGTGGGCGCCGGGCCGGAGAGATCAAGCTCGGCCAGAGGCACGCCCTTGTCGTCGCCCATGTTTACCGAAACGCCGTCGCAGCCTGCCAGGCTCACGCCCATGCCCATCATCACCAGCGGGGCCATGCCCTTCAGAAATTGCTCGAATCGCATTGCTGAAACTCCTCACCACCTCATGTGTGTTGGCGATATAATACACCATGGCGGCGGTTTCAAGGGCGCTGAAATCCGTAAACAAAAAAGGGCCGCCCGCAGGGCAGCCCTTCGTTGTATCCTCAGGTGGAAAAAGGCCTTAGCCTTCTTCGCTGGTCTCGTAGTATTGCGGGGCGTGTTCCCGCAGCACATCCAGAATCTTGTTCAGTGCTGTGGGCTCGTCGGTCTCTTCCATCGCGGCGAGTTCACGTGCGAGCCTGCTTGAGGCGGCTTCGAAGATCTGACGTTCCGAATAGGACTGTTCGGGCTGGTCTTCCGGGCGGAACAGATCGCGGGTCACTTCGGCGATCGAAACGAGATCGCCCGAATTGATCTTGCCTTCGTATTCCTGCGCGCGGCGCGACCACATGGTGCGCTTCACCTTGGGCTTGCCCTTGAGGGTTTCCATTGCCTGCTTGAGCGTCTTGTCCGAAGACAGTTTGCGCATTCCGATCGATTCGACCTTGTTGACCGGCACGCGCAAGGTCATACGCTCTTTTTCGAAACGAAGGACATAGAGTTCGAGCTTCATCCCGGCGATTTCTTCGCTCTGGAGTTCGATCACCCGTCCTACGCCGTGCTTGGGGTAAACAACGTAATCACCAACCGTGAATGCGTTTGCGACGCTTGCCATGCGAGTTCCTTTCTGCAGCCCTGCTACCAGCACGAAAGCGGACAAACACCCTGACGGTGAAGCGTCCGAGAGGGCGGATGCAAACACCGGGAAATGCCGTCCGGATGGGGATGTGCTGGTGCGTGGCCTTTCTGGTTATCGACACCTACGCGCGGCACAGCCGGCGCGGTTACTGATTATATAACACATCGGCAACAAAATTGCGAGTCACCTGTTATACAAGCCTGCGAAGGCTTGCAGGTTGGCGCGAGGCGTCGTCTGCTCAGTCGCCGTCGCCCGGCTCGGTGCTGAAGTATTTTTCGAACTTGTCCTTTTCGCCCTTGTGCCCGTCGGCATCCTCGGGCGGCTCCTTCTGGCTGGTGATGTTGGGCCAGAGCGCGGAGTATTTGGTGTTGAGCTCAAGCCACTTTTCCAGACCGTCTTCGGTGTCGGGCAGGATCGCTTCGGCCGGACATTCCGGTTCGCAAACACCGCAGTCGATGCATTCGCTGGGATTGATCACCAGCATGTTCTCGCCTTCGTAAAAGCAATCGACCGGGCACACTTCCACGCAGTCGGTATATTTGCACTTGATGCAGTCTTCGGTCACGACATAGGTCATTGCGGCTCTTTCTGCGAAGCTTTCGAAAAGAGGAATGGGCGGTCAGCCGCGCCCCGGGAAGGGTGCTGCTAGGGCCTTTTGCTCAATGGGGTCAAGATTGCCAGTGTCAAGATTGGTAATGCAGATCTCGCGGTAATGGGCCTGCGCCTCTGCGGGCGAACCGCGCCGCGCAGGCAAGGCTGTGATCTCGACGACCCTTACGCCGCCTGTCAGCGCCAGTGTCAGCACATCGCCGATCCGCGCCGGTTCATTGGCGCGCCGCACCGGCTGGCAATTGCGGCGCACGCCGTGCCCATCGATCAGCGCGCAGGCCGCCGAGCGTGTCTTGGCGAAGCGAAGATAGACCAGCAGCCGATCAAGCCGCATCGTATTGGGTGCAGGAGCGCCGAGCGCTGTCATCATCGCTTGAGAAGATCCGCCAGGGCATCAAAGGCACCGCCTGCGCGCGCAGGGCCGGCTTCGTTCTGGCGCGGCTGGGGTGCCCGCCGCGGAGGCTGGCCATGCGGTTTGCCGGACTGCTGCGGCTTCCCCTTGGCATGGTTGTGGCGCGCGCGCGGGGCAGCGCTTTCTCCCTGACGCCTTGGCCGCCAACTCCAGCGATCGGGAGCCGCTGCGCCCTGCGCGCCTTCGGCCAAGGGCCGGGCGCGATCCACGCGGAACCCTGCACTGCCGAGCAGGCGTCGGGCATTGTCCTCGGTCAGCCCGATCGAGACGGGCAGCGCAAGATCAACCCGGAAATGCGGGGCATTCGGTTTCGTTGCCCGCGCTTCGAATGCGGCGCGGACAATCTTCTCCGCCAAATCGACCCGAATCGCCTGAGAGCCTGCCAACCGATACCCGGCGGGCAGGCGCCCCTTGGGCCAGCCGCCTTCACCCAGCACCGAAAGCATGGCTTCGTTGACCGGTCGCGAGTCCAGTCCCAGGGCATGGAGCAGGCGGCGCGGTGCGGGTTTGAGCAGCGGCGCGGCGAAGATATCAAGCGCGCCGAAAGTGACTCCGAGCTTGCGCAGGAACGGGCGGGCTTCCTTGGGCAGGTGCTGGAGACCCGCCTCCTCACGGCTGATCACCCCGCGCGCTTCGATCAGCGCGATCAGCAAGGCGCGCGCCTCTGTTCCGGCAGCGGGATCGCGCGCGGCCTCGGCCAGTTTGCTCAGCGGTTCAAGCGGGCCGAGCTGTGCGTCAAGCCAAGCCGCCAGACCTGCCTCGAGTTGCGTGCGCGACGCCTCGGCCAGCAAGGCGCAATCGCGCGTCAGGGTAAGCCGCGGGGTGCCGAAATGGCCGGGCATGTTGTTGCCGGAAAAGCTGATCTCCGCAAGGGCGCGGCCCTGCCCTTGTCCTTGCCAACGCACCGCGCCGCCGCTGATGGTAAGCTCGCTCAGACCTTCACCGAGCAGCGAGGCAACGCGTTCCGCCAGCAAGCCCGGCAGTGCTTTCTCACCCGCCGCCAGCAGCATCCGCCGATCCGCCACACCGGCTGTGGGATCGACCGTGAAGTGCAGGCCATCCAGCCTGCCGATCACCTCGCCCTCAACCGTCAGGCGGCCGTCGTCTTCCAGCGCGACTGGCAACAGGCTGGCATCAGCCCCAAGCGATTTCATCAAGAGTGTCGTCCTCCGGTTCACAAATCTTTCGGTCAGCCGCGCATGGAGTGCATCGGACAGCCGCGCCTCGACCGCGCGGGCCCGCGCTGCCATCTCGTCGCGGGCCAGCACCCAGTCGGGCCGTTGGCAGATATAGGCCCAGGATCGGATCGCGGCTATCCTTCCCTGCAGCGTGTCGATATCGCCCTGCGTGCGGTCAAGCTCGGCAATGCGCGCGGCGACGAAATCCGCGCCAAGATATCCGCCGCGCAGATCCTGCCACAGCCGCGCCACAAACCGCGCATGGGGATCAACCCCCAGCTGGCGGAAGTCGGGAAGCGAGCAGACTTCCCAGAAGCGTCGGACGCTGGAGAGCCCGCGAACATCTTGCGCGAAAGGCTCTTCCGCAAGCCGTTTGAGCACAGCCAGATCAATCGCTTGCGGCGCGGGACGGAGCATCGGCTCGTCAGGCTTGGCCTCCAGATCGGCGATCAGGGTTTCGAGTGAGGTGTAGCGCGGCTCTGCCTCGCGCCAGAAAAGGTGGGTGAGCGGGGCGAACCTGTGCTCCTCGATGGCGTAGATTTCTTCCTCGGTGAATTCGAGCGCATCGCCCCCGCGCCCGTTCCGCGCGCCCATGCCCGATAGGGTTCCGAAAGTCCCATCGCGCTGGTGCCGCCCGGCGCGCCCGGCGATCTGTGCCATCTCGGCTGGCGTCAGCCGCCGTTGGCGCTGTCCGTCAAACTTTGACAACGCGGCAAAGGCGACATGATCAAGATCGAGGTTCAATCCCATCCCGATGGCATCAGTCGCCACGATGTAATCGACCTCGCCCGATTGGAACAAAGCCACCTGTTTGTTGCGGGTTTCGGGCGACAGGGCTCCCATCACCACCGCTGCGCCGCCGCGAAAGCGCCGCAGCGCTTCGGCCATGGCGTAGACCTGTTCGACCGAGAAGGCGACAATCGCGCTCCGCGGCGGCAGGCGCGAGAGCTTGACTGTGCCGGCATGGCTCAGCGTCGAAAAGCGTGGCCGGGTGACAATTTCAGCTCTGGGAATCAGTGCCTTGATGATGGGTTCGAGCGTGGCCGAGCCAAGGATCATGGTCTCCTCACGGCCGCGCGCGTGCAGCAGGCGATCGGTGAAGATGTGCCCCCGTTCAGGATCGGCCCCGATCTGCGCTTCATCAAGCGCCACAAAGGCATGTTCGCCAGCGGTGCGCGGCATGGCTTCGGCGGTGCAGAGGAAATAGCGTGCCTCGGGCGGCTCGATCCGCTCCTCGCCGGTGATCAGCGCGACCTGCTTGTCACCCTTGAGCTTGCGCACCCGGTCATAGACCTCGCGCGCAAGCAGCCGCAGCGGGAAGCCCATCACGCCCGAGGAGTGCGCGCACATCCGTTCGATCGCGAGATGGGTCTTGCCAGTGTTGGTGGGCCCCAACACGGCGCGAACCCGCTCATCGCCCGGCGCGGCCCTCGCGGGGTGATGGCTCGCAGGAAAGGTCACACCGGGGGTTCTGTCAGGGTTGCCCATGGCGGGCAAGGGGCTGCAAACCCTTCCTGCACAGCGCTTCGCAACGCCCTGCCGCTGTCAGGCGTCGCTTGGCCGATGGTTAATGCGAACTTTACTTTGTTCGGGCAGGAAAAGCGGGCATGAGGCTGCGGCTTGGACCGCGCGAACGGGGAACTTCGGGATAGACGTGTTGGAATATCCGCGAAATCTGGCTGATGCGCCTCTTGACGAGGTGCCGGGAGACGCGCCGCGAGCCGCACGGTTTGCGGAGCGTGACTTCGTTTCGTCCCAGCCTGCCGCACCGCAGGATATCACGCGCAAGGTGCTGGCGCGCGCCCGCACCTTCGGCGATCGCTACGAGGAGTGGCGTCTTGACGTCGAGACCCGGCTTGCGGGACTCGATCTCGCGCCTGATCTTGCCGAGGATATCGGCAGCCGCCGGTGGTTTCGCGGATTGGGCACGATGCTGGCACTGGGCGCCTTTGCCTTTGCCTTCTGGCCCGAATTCGCGCCGCTCGAGGCCCGCCCCGCCATGCCGGAAAGCCCCGCGATCCGCGATGAATTCCGGAGCCAGATGATTACCCCGCTGGCGCTGGGGGCCGATAGTGGCCGCCGCATGGGCCCGACCGCGCAGGTCATTCCGCTGAAGAGTGCGCCCGAGCGTCCGCAGATCCAGCTGGTGATGACGCTGGCGCCGGGCGACAGCTTCGCCTCGATGCTGCGCCGCGCCGGGGTCTCGGGGAGTGACGGCGCACAGGTCGCCGCCTTGATCGGCCAGGTGATGCCGCTGTCCGACATCACGCCCGGCACGCAGATGGACGTGGTGCTGGGTCGCCGCACTGGCCCCGATGCGCCACGCCCGCTCGATAAGCTGGCATTTCGTGCACGTTTCGATCTGGAGCTCGAGATCGCCCGCCCGCTGATCGCTCCTGCTGCTGAAGGCGAGGCACCGCTGCGCGCTGGCCCGCTTGCGCTCCAGCGCAATGTGATCCGCGTCGATGACACGCCGCTGCGCTTGCGCGGCCAGATCGGCAGCAGCCTGTATCGTTCGCTGCGGCAGGCCGGGGTGCCGGGATCGGCAGCACAGGATTATCTGCGCGCGCTCAATGATCAGATCGATCTGTCGCGCGATACCCGCCCTTCGGATGAATTCGATATCATCCTTGAATACCGCCGCGCCGCGACCGGCGAACGGCAGGCGGGCAAGCTGCTTTATGCCGGGGTTGATCGCGGCGGAAAGCCGCAGACCCAGCTGCTGCGCTGGGGGCGCGAAGGCCGGTTTTTCGAGGCTTCCGGCGTTGGCGAACAGCGCCGGGGGTTGCTCGCACCAGTTCCGGGTCCGACGACATCGGGCTTCGGCATGCGGCGCCATCCGATACTCGGCTATCGCCGGATGCATGAAGGGCTCGACTTCAAGGCGAGCCATGGCACACCCATTGTCGCGGTATCTGACGGGCGCGTGAGCGCAGCAGGACGTGCCGGTGGCTGCGGCATCGCAGTGCGGCTTGACCATGGCGATGGCCTTTCGACCCGTTACTGTCATATGAGCCGCATGGCTGTTTCCGGTGGCCAATCGGTCAAGCGCGGGCAGGTGATCGGCTATGTCGGTTCGACCGGGCTTTCGACCGGACCCCACCTTCATTACGAAATGTATCGTGGCGGCCGGGCGATCAATCCGGCGAGCGTGCAATTCGTCACCCGTGCGCAGCTTTCGGGTGCCGAACTGGCTGATTTCCGTCGCAAGCTGGCGTCGCTGAAACAGGTCGAAGTCGGCGCTGCGCTGCAGGACATGGCCCCGCTTCCGACAGAACGCAAAGAGCCGGTGCGCGAGATCGAGAAGGTCGACATGCTGGCGCGCGGCGCGCGGGCGCTGCCGAACGGCTAGGCTCTTGTCGGAAGCGCGGGATTGCGCCTACACCTCACCGCATGACTGGCAGCTATCCCTTGACCCGCCTGCGCCGCACCCGTGCGAACGCATGGAGCCGCACGCTTCACCGCGAGAACATGCTTACCCCGGCCGACCTGATCTGGCCGCTGTTCATCACCTCGGGGGAGGGGGTGGAGGAGCCGATCGCGAGCCTGCCCGGCGTGTCGCGCTGGTCGGTCGATCTGATTGTCGAACGCGCGAAAGAAGCGGTGGCCCTCGGCATTCCGGTGGTGGCGCTGTTCCCCAACACGCCGCCCGCATTGCGCAGCGCCGATGGCGAGGAGGCGCATAATCCCGATAACCTGATGTGCCGCGCGATCCGCGCGATCAAGGCGGAATACGGTGATGCCCTTGGCGTGCTGACCGATGTGGCGCTCGATCCCTATACCTCGCACGGGCAGGATGGGCTCATCGATCAGGCAGGCTATGTCCTCAATGATGAGACGGTCGCCGCGCTGGTGGACCAGGCGGTCAATCAGGCGCGCGCGGGCGCGGATATCATCGCCCCGTCCGACATGATGGATGGCCGCATTCACGCGATCCGGCAGGCGCTGGAGATGAACGGCTTTCCCAATGTCCAGATCATGTCCTACGCCGCCAAATATGCCAGCGCGTTCTACGGCCCGTTCCGCGATGCAGTGGGCAGTGGCGGCCTGCTGAAAGGCGACAAGAAAACCTACCAGATGGACCCTGCCAATGGTGACGAGGCGCTGCGCGAAGTGGCGCTCGATCTCGCCGAGGGCGCGGATAGCGTGATGGTGAAGCCGGGGCTTGCCTATCTCGACATCGTGCGGCGGGTGAAAGATGAATTCGCCGTGCCGGTGTTCGCCTATCAGGTGAGCGGTGAATATGCGATGATCGAAGCGGCTGCTGCAGCGGGCGCGGGGGATCGGGATGCGCTCGTGCTGGAAACGCTGCTGGCGTTCAAGCGGGCAGGCGCGAGCGGCGTCCTCACCTACCACGCGCCCCATGCGGCGCGGCTCCTGCATGGCTGAAACCGTGCTGGAAACGGCGCGGCTGGTGCTGCGCCAGATCGGCGAGGACGATCTTGATGATCACATGCGCCACCTCAACACGCCTGCAGTGATGGCGCATCTGGGCGGCGTGCAGCCGCGCGAGGTGATCGCGGCGAAGCATGCCGCCGCGCGCGAAGGCTTCGCCCGCGAGGGCTTCGGCTTCATGCTGATGATCGAAAAGGCGAGTGGCGATCTCGTCGGGCATTGCGGGCTGCGCCGGGTCGCCCACCCGCTTGCCCCCAACCCGCAGGATCACGAGATTGGCTGGTTGGTGCGCGAGGACCGCTGGCGCATGGGCTACGCCTACGAAGCGATGCGCGCGGTGGTGGATTGGGGCTTTGACGTCATCGGCGCGCCGCTATTGGTCGCGTTGACCTGCGAGGCCAATCGCGGCAGCTGGAAACTGATGGAGAAGCTCGGGATGGAGCGGCACTGCGATCTCGATTTCACCGATCCGGCGATGCCGGCAGCAGACAATCCGGTCATCCAATATGCGCTCACCGCGGCAAGGTGGGCAGACCTCAGAAAGGCCACGTCATGAGCCACGATCCGCGTTTTCCCGGCGCGCATATCATTTCCATCCACGGCAAGGCGCCGCAGATCGATGATACTGCCTTCATCGCCCCCGGCGCAGTGATCATCGGTGATGTGGTGATCGGGGCGGGCAGTTCGATCTGGTACAATTGCGTGGTGCGGGCCGATGTTTACACCATCCGCATCGGCGCGCGCACCAATGTGCAGGACGGCAGCGTGCTCCATTGCGATCCGCCGCGCCCCGGTGACGAGGAAGGCTGCCCGCTGGTGATTGGCGATGATGTGCTGATCGGCCACATGGCGATGGTGCACGGCTGCACGATCCATGATCGCGGCTTTGTCGGCCTTGGGGCGATTGTCATGAACAAGGCGGTGATCGGGTCTGACGCCATGCTGGCAGCGGGCGCTATGCTGACGGAACGCAAGGTCATGGGCGAGCGCGAGCTGTGGGGCGGACGCCCGGCCGTAAAAATGAAAGACCTTTCAGACGCTGCGATCATGGGGATGAAGGTGGGCGTGATGCACTACGCGGAAAACGCCAAACACCACGCCGCCGCGGTGCGGGAAGGGATGGGTTAGTCCTTGACCAGCGCCCGGTTCGGCCCGCAGGGCCGCAAGGGCGACTGCCCGCCCGCAGGCGCCTGGATCCCGGACGTGTCCTGGGGGACGAATAGCGCGGAGGAAGGCTAATCTCTTATTAGCCCACGAAGACTCTCGATCCTGTCAGCCTCGTGCGCGGGCTTGTCCCAGCGGATGCGGTGGATTCGGGGGAAGCGCATGGCGAGGCCGCTCTTGTGGCGCTTGCTCGTATGGACCGAATCGAAAGCGACCTCGAACACCAACCGCCGCGCCACCTCGCGCACCGGGCCGAAACGGGCGATGGTGTGCTGTCGGACATAGCGATCAAGCTCTTTCAGTTCGGCATCGGTAAAGCCCGAATAGGCCTTGCCCACAGGGAGCAATTCAGCCCCGCTTTCCGGATCGCCCGACCAACAGCCGAAGGTGTAATCGGAATAAAAGCTTGATCGCTTTCCGCTGCCGCGCTGCGCATACATCAGCACGCAGTCGATCAGCAGCGGATCGCGTTTCCATTTGTACCAGAGCGCCACCTTGCGCCCTGCGACATAGCGGCTCTCGCGGTGCTTGAGCATGAGGCCTTCAATCGCTTCATCGCGGGCGGTATCGCGGATCGCGGCAAGGCTGGCAAAGTCGGGTGCCTCGACCAGCGCGGACAGATCGAAATGGCTGGTGGGCAGGCGCGACATCAGGGTTTCGAGAGTCGCGCGGCGCAACTTCCATGGCGCTTCGCGCCAGTCGCGGCCATCTGCCAGCAAGACGTCATAGAGCCGCACGAAGGCGGGATACTCCTTGAGCATTTTGGCCGAAACGCTCTTGCGCCCGAGGCGCTGTTGCAGCGCGTTGAAACTCGCTGCGCCGCCAGCCTCCCCGCCCTGAGAACTCCCCCTCACCAGCAATTCGCCATCCAGCACCGCATCAAACGGCAATTTGTCGAGCAATTCAGGGAAAGTCGCCGAGATATCATCGCCCGACCGCGAATAGACCCGTGTTTCCGCGCCCGCTCGCACCAGCTGCACGCGAATGCCGTCCCATTTCCATTCGGCGGCATAATCGGCGAGATCAACCGTGCCGTCCTCCAGCGGATGGGCCAGCATGAAAGGGCGGAAGCGGGGCTTGCCTGCGAGATCCGGGACGGGGCCGCCGTGGGCGCCCCAGTCGAACAACTCGGTATAAGGTGGCTCAAGCGCGTGCCAGTATTCCTCGACCTCCTCGACATTCACGCCGAAGGCCTGCGCGAAAGCCGTCTTGGCGAGACGCGCTGACACGCCGATCCGCATGCCGCCTGTCGCCAGCTTGATCACGGCAAAACGCCCCTTGTCATCCAGCCGGTCAAACAGCTGGGCGAGCTGCGCAGGAGCGCTGGCGCGGGTAAGGGCGGCAAGCTGCGCCACGACATCGCTGAGCGATGCGGGCGGCTGCGACGCCGAATCTTGCGGTTCGGGCCAGAGCAGGCTCGCCGTTTCCGCCGTATCGCCGACGAAATCGCGCGAGAGCTGCCACAGCAGCGGATCGACCCGCTCCATCATCAGCGCCTTGATGGTGGAGGATTTGACAGCGGGAAAATCGAGGCTTTCGGTAAGTGCCGCGAGCGCCCAGCCGCGGTCGGGATCGGGCGCAGCGCGCAGGTAATCCGCGATCAGTGCCAGCTTGCGGTTGCGGCTGGTGGTGTAGACGAGCGCATCGAGCAGGGCGGCGAATTCCTCCACTAGTCGTCCTCGTCCTCATAGCCCACGAGCGCGAGCGCGCGGGCGCGACGTTGGTTCAACTCGCACCAGCGCAGCAGCGCTTCCTCGCGGCCATGGGTAATCCAGGTTTCCTGCGGGTTCACCTGCGTGATGGTCTGCGTGAGTTCGTTCCAGTCGGCATGATCGGAAATCACCAGCGGCAGTTCCACCCCGCGCTGCCGGGCGCGGCCACGCACCCGCATCCACCCGCTGGCCATGGCGGTGACGGGGTTGGGAAGGCGGCGGCTCCAGCGATCATTGAGCGCAGCGGGAGGGGCCATGATGATTGCGCCGCGCAGCTCATCCTTGCCTGCATCGCTGACCAGCTTGAGATCGCCCAGCGCTACGCCGTGATCTTCATAAAGGCGGCACATCTTCTCCATCGCTCCGTGGAGCCAGATGGTGTCGCTGTACCCCGCCGCGCGCAATTCCGCGATCACCCGCTGCGCCTTGCCCAGCGCATAGGCGCCAACGAGGATCGCCGAATCGGGATTAGCCGTGCGCGCCGTGAGCAGCTTGCCGATTTCCTCCCCAATGGGCGGGTGGGTGAAGACCGGCAGGCCAAAGGTCGCCTCGGTGATGAAGATGTCGCAGGGCACGGGCTCGAAGGGCGTGCAGGTCGGGTCGGGCGCGCGCTTGTAATCGCCGGTGATGATCACCCGCTCGCCCGCGTGTTCAAGCAGGATCTGGGCGCTGCCGAGTACGTGGCCAGCAGGCAGGAAAGTTGCAGTCACCCCGCCGCCAATCGCGATTTCCTCGCCGTAGGCTGCCGGATGCGCGCCAGCTGAAGTTGCGTAGCGCAACTTCATGATCGCGAGGGTTTCGGGCGTGGCGATCGTCTCCCCATGCCCGCCGCGCGCGTGATCGGCATGGCCGTGAGTGACCAGCGCCCTCGGTACGGCACGCGAGGGATCAACCCAGACATCGGCGGGCGCGACGTGGATGCCCCACGATTCGGGCCGGATCCAGGAAAAGGGTGCGGTCATGCTTTTCCAAACAAAAGGGGCGCAGGAGAGGTTCCTCTCCCGCGCCCCGGTTGCGCTTCGGTTAGCGTCAGCCCTTGTCCGCCTCCGGTGCCGGGTTCTTTGCAGCAGGCTTTTTCTTCGCAGCCGGCGCTTTCTTCGCCGGTTTCACCTTGGGCGGGGCCGGGGTCACTTCGAACACCGGCTTGCCATCCTTGATGCTGACATGCACCTCGCCGCCGTCGACCAGCTTGCCGAACAGAAGTTCCTCGGCGAGCGGCTGCTTGACCTTCTCCTGGATGAGGCGGCCCATCGGGCGCGCGCCGTAGAGCTTGTCGTAGCCCTTTTCGGCGAGCCAGCTGCGCGCATCGCTGTCAAACTGGATGTGGACGTTCTGTTCGGCCAGTTGCAGTTCGAGCTGCAGTATGAACTTGTCCACCACCCGCGCCACAGTCGAGCGGCCAAGATAGCTGAACGGCACGATCGCATCGAGGCGATTGCGGAATTCGGGGGTGAACATCTTCTTCACCGCTTCATCGCCCGCATCTTCCTTCGACACGTCGCCAAAGCCGATGCCCTGACGCGCCATGTCGGATGCGCCCGCGTTGGTCGTCATGATCAGCACGACATTGCGGAAATCCACCGTCTTGCCGTGGTGATCGGTGAGGCGGCCATTATCCATCACCTGCAACAGGATATTGAACAGGTCAGGGTGCGCCTTCTCGATCTCGTCGAGCAGCAGCACGCAATGCGGGTTCTGATCAATCGCGTCGGTCAGCAATCCGCCCTGATCATAGCCGACATAGCCGGGAGGCGCGCCGATCAAGCGGCTGACCGAGTGGCGTTCCATATATTCCGACATGTCGAAACGCTTGAGTTCGATCCCCATGATGGTGGCGAGCTGGCGGGCGACTTCGGTCTTGCCGACGCCGGTAGGGCCGGAGAACAGGAAGCTGCCGATCGGCTTGTCCGGATCGCGCAGGCCCGCACGGCTCAGCTTCATCGCGGTGGACAGGCGCTGGATCGCTTCGTCCTGCCCGAACACCACATGCTTCAGATCGCGTTCGAGGTTTTCGAGCGCTTTCTTGTCGTCCTTGCTGACCGATTTCGGTGGGATGCGCGCCATCGTCGCGATGACCTGCTCGATCTCGCGCGCAGTGATGGTTTTCTTGCGGCGGCTCGGCGGGACGAGCATCTGCATCGCGCCGACTTCATCGATCACGTCGATCGCCTTGTCGGGCAGCTTGCGGTCATTGATGTAGCGGGCCGAAAGTTCCACCGCAGTCTTGATCGCATCGGGGGTGTATTTCACCTTGTGGTGATCCTCGAACGCCGAGCGGAGACCCTTGAGGATCTTGATCGTGTCCTCGATGGTCGGCTCGTTCACATCGATTTTCTGGAACCGGCGCAGCAGCGCGCGGTCCTTTTCGAAGTGGTTGCGGAATTCCTTGTAAGTGGTTGAACCGATGCAGCGGATCGCGCCGCTCGACAGAGCGGGCTTCAGCAGGTTCGAGGCATCCATCGCGCCCCCGCTGGTTGCGCCCGCACCGATCACGGTGTGGATTTCGTCGATGAACAGCACCGCGTGCGGCATCTGCTCAAGTTCCGAGACCACCTGCTTCAGGCGTTCCTCAAAGTCACCGCGATAGCGCGTGCCAGCGAGCAGCGCGCCCATATCGAGCGAATAGATCACCGCTTCCTTGAGCACTTCGGGCACATCGCCTTCAATGATCTTGCGCGCGAGGCCTTCTGCGATGGCGGTCTTGCCGACGCCGGGATCTCCCACGTAAAGCGGATTATTCTTGGACCTGCGGCACAGGATCTGGATCGTCCGGTCGACCTCCGGCCCGCGGCCGATCAAGGGATCGATCTTGCCGGCTTCGGCCTTGGCGTTGAGGTTGACGGTGAACTGGTCGAGCGCGGTTTCTTTCTTGTTGCCGCTCTCCTTGGCCGTTTCGGCATTGCTCGCCGCGGCCTGATCGGTGCCCTGCGGGCTTTTCGCATCAATCTGCCGCCCGCCCTTGCCAATGCCGTGACTGATGTAGCTCACCGCATCGAGCCGGCTCATATCCTGCTGCTGGAGGAAGTAGACGGCATAGGAATCCCGCTCGGAAAACAGCGCGACCAGCACGTTGGCTCCCGTGACAGTATCCTTGCCCGAGGATTGCACGTGCAGGATCGCGCGCTGGATCACCCTCTGAAAACCGGCGGTCGGCTGCGGATCGGCATCATCCTCGGTCTTGAGGGATTGGTATTCCTGATCGAGATACTGCTTCACCACTTCGCCAAGCTCGGCGAGATCGACCCCGCACGCCGCCATCACCTGCGCGGCATCCTCGTCATCGATCAGCGCCAGCAGGAGATGTTCGAGCGTCGCATATTCGTGCCGCCGCTCGGAGGCATTGCCGAGCGCGTTGTGAAGCGTGCGTTCAAGGTTCTGGGCGAAACTGGGCATGGGCTTGGCCTCTGTCAGAAAAGAGCGGATGCTCGCGAAGTTCGAGCGGCGGGAGGGGTTGGCATCAGATATGGGCGCGCTTTGCGAGATTGCGAATCTTCATGCGTACGAATTATGGCAGGAACATGCCGGGCCATCATCCCGCACCCGCTTTCGGCCCGCCGAACAGGGAATCGGCCGCGAGGCGGTGGGCCTCCGCCTTGTCGCGATGCGCCGTCACCCGCGCCATCTCCGCCTCGAGAAGAGCAATCCGGGCATTGAGTTCGGTCTGCGAGTAGGGGCCGAGATCCTCGCCCGCAAGCTGGCTCGCTGCATCGCCTCGTGGCCGCGGCAGATCACTTTCATCCATCAGGCCGCAGCATCGCAAGGGAACGGGCTTGCTGTCAATCCGTGACAGGGTTATGCGCCCGGCTAACTTGTCAGCCCTGAATGATGTTTTACGTTTTGTTTGCGGGCGGTTGGGGGGAAATCGCGATGGTAGGAGATTCCGCAGGCCCACTTCCTGCGACGATGCGTGCAATCGTTTTTGCAGCGCCGGGCGGGCCTGATGTGCTTGCGCCCGGCAGCGCCGACCTTCCCCAATTGCGTCCCGATGATGTGCTGATCCGCGTTGCCTATGCCGGGGTGAACCGGCCTGATTGCTTGCAGCGCGCGGGCGCCTATCCGCCACCACCGGGCGCATCGCCCTTGCTGGGGCTCGAAGTCGCGGGCGAGGTGGTTGCGGTTGGCTCCGAAGCGCCCCGTGAAATGATCGGCGCGCGGGTTGCTGCTCTGACACCGGGCGGCGGCTATGCCGAATATTGCGCTGCGCCCTGGCAGCATTGCCTGCCGGTGCCTGACGACATGGCGCTGGCGGAAGCGGCGGCGTTACCCGAAACTCTGTTCACCGTGTGGCACAATCTGTTCGAGCGCGGGATGGCCCGCGATGGCGAGCGGGTTCTGGTGCATGGCGGGACGAGCGGCATCGGCACCATGGCGATCATGCTCGGCAAAGCCTTCGGGCTCGAAGTGATCGTGACTTGCGGCGATGAGCCCAAGTGCGAGGCCGCGCGCGGGATTGGCGCAGACCTTGCGATCAATTACCGCGAGGAAGATTTCGTCGAGGCGATCAAGGCGTGCACTGGCGGCAAGGGCGTGGACATCGTGCTCGATATGGTGTCGGGCGATTATGTCGCGCGCAATCTCAAATGCCTTGCCGAAGATGGCCGCCATGTCACCATTGCGGTGCTGGGCGGGATGCAGGCGAGCCTTAACATGGCCGTAATCATGAGCCGCCGGTTGACACTGACAGGATCGACGCTGCGCCCGCGCTCCGATGCGTTCAAATCCGCGCTGGCCGATGAGATCGCCGCCAATGCGTGGTCGCTCTTCACCAGCGGCGAACTGGCGCCAGTGATGGATCGCATCTTCCCGCTGGCCGAAGCCGCTGCCGCCCATGCGCGGATGGAAGCAGGCGATCACATCGGCAAGATCGTGCTTGAGGTAGTCGGTGGCTGAGGCGCTGACCCTCCACGAGGATCCGCGCAGCGGCAATTGCTACAAGATCAGGCTGACGGCCGCCCTGCTCGGCCTGCCGCTCGCTACCCGCGCCTATGACATCATGAAAGGCGAGACTCGTACGCCGGAGTTTCTTGCCGAGGTGAATCCCAATGGCCGCATCCCCGTGCTCCAGATCAGCGAGGAAAAACGCGTGCGCTTTCTGCCTGAAAGCAACGCCGCATGTTGGTATCTGGCCTATGGTAGCGGGCTGATCCCGAAGGATCGTTTTGCCCAGGCCGATATGCTGCGCTGGATGTTCTTCGAACAATACAGCCACGAACCCAACATCGCGACGATGCGGTTCTGGCTACGCTTTGTGGGTGAGGCGCAGCTCAGCGATGAACAGCGCGCGCAGATGATGGCCAAACGGGTAGCGGGCGCGGCGGCGCTCGATCTGATGAACCGGCACCTGGCGGCCCATGATTTCCTGTGCGGTGCGAGCGAGAGCCTCGCTGATATTGCGCTGTTTGCCTATACCCACGTGGCCGACGAGGGCGGCTTCCGGCTCGTCGATTATCCGCACCTTCTTGCGTGGTGTGACAGGGTGCGCGCACTGCCCGGATTTGTTCCGATGGCGTGACAATCGCGGGCCGCAAGACGCGAAACCGTCACCCCGCTGAGAATCCCCTGTAACAATCGGGCGCTATTGCGGGTGGAGCAAACCCCACCCGAGGCCCTGTCCATGACCGGTTTCATGCTGTCCGATCTGCCTGCCGATCTGTCGAACATCGCCAGCCTGCCGCTGTCTGGCCTCCAGCGGCCCGAGCCCGAAGGGCACCTGCGCCGCCGCTATCGCACCATCTGGATCAGCGATGTGCATCTCGGCACCAAGGGCTGCAATGCCGACATGCTGATCGACTTCCTCGATCACACCGATAGCGAGGTGATGTATCTTGTCGGCGATATCATCGATGGCTGGCGCCTGAAGAAAAAGTTCTACTGGCCAGCCGCGCATAATGACATTGTATGGCGCATCCTCAAGCGCGCCAAGCGGGGGACCCGCATTGTCTATATTCCCGGCAATCATGACGAGATGTTCCGCCAGTTTACCGGGCTCAATTTCGGCGGGATCGAAATCAGGCGGGCGGCTTTCCATGATACGGCAGACGGCCGGCGCCTGATGGTGCTGCATGGCGATGAATTCGATGCGGTAATGCTGTCGCATCGCTGGCTCGCCTTCGTGGGCGATCATGCGTATCATCTCGTCATGAAGCTGAACGTGACTGTCAACGCGGTGCGCCGCTGGATGGGCAGGCCGTACTGGTCGTTGTCCAAGGCGGCCAAGCACAAGGTCAAGAACGCCGTCGAATTCATTTCCCGCTACGAGGAAATCGTTGCCCGCGCAGCTGGCGAGCGCGGCGTCGATGGCGTGGTCTGCGGACATATCCACACTGCCGAATTCCGCACTTTCGAGCATGATGGCCGGAGCGTCGAATACTGGAACGATGGGGACTGGGTGGAGGGCTGCAATGCGCTGGTCGAACATCACGACGGGCGGATGGAAATCCTTCACTGGGCTGATGTGATCAAGCGCCGCACACCGGTTGAGGAACCTGCTGAAACGCCCGAGCAGGAACGCGAGGCCGCGTGAACCGGCAGGCGGCGTTCCCCTTCGAAGCCGCGTCCGCACCATTGGGCGAAGCAATGCCGCGCTCCATCGCCATCATTACCGATGCGTGGCACCCCCAGACCAATGGGGTGGTGCGCACGCTCAGCACCACCTGCGAAGTGCTGCGCGGCTGGGGCCACGACGTCACGGTGATCTCGCCCGATCAATACCCCTCTATCCCTGCGCCGACCTATCCCGAGATCCGGCTTGCCTTTACGGCGCCCGGTGCGGTCGGGCGCAGGCTGGCGGCAATTCAGCCGGATGCAGTGCATATCGCCACCGAAGGCCCGCTGGGCTTCGCCGCGCGGCGCTATTGTGTGGCGCGCAAGGTGCCATTCACCACCGCCTATCACACCCAGTTCCCCGATTATCTGGCGCGCCGCACCGGTCTGCCGGCAGGCATCTTCTGGCCCTATATCCGCTGGTTCCACCGCCCGGCGACAGCAATCATGGTAGCCACCGAGACCATTCGTGCACAATTGCGCGAACAGGGTCTGACCCAGCTCACGCATTGGGGCCGTGGTGTCGATCTCGCCTGCTTTTCGCCTGATGCGCCGCCCCCGCCTGAATATGCCGGTTTGCCTGGGCCGATCCTGCTTTATGTCGGGCG